>SLRZ01000038.1 GCA_007130695.1 Nitriliruptoraceae bacterium | reverse complement strand
GTGTCCGACGGGCATCCGTTCCACGAGGAGATCTCGTGGGCGGCGTCCCAGGGCATCACTGACGGCTATGGGGATGGCACGTTCCGGCCCGGGGTGGCCGTGAGCCGGCAGGCTGCAGCCGCGTTCCTGTTCCGCGCTGCCGGCGACCCGGAGGGGGCGCCCGAGGGTGGTTTTGCGGACGTCGAGGTGACCCATCCGTTCCATACGGCGATCTCGTGGCTGGCTGACGAGGGCTTTACCGAGGGCTACGGCGACGGCACGTTCCGGCCGGGGGTGGCCGTGAGCCGACAGGCCGCGGCCGCGTTTCTCTACCGCTGGGGCCAGGGGGGCATGCAGCCGCACGACCCGGCCACGGTCGGTGGCAGCGTGGAGCAGGTCTACCTCGCCGGGGCCGATCCGCACACGCCGGCGCGACTGCTCGGCCCCGACGGTGAGCCGGTGGTCAGCGACGCGCTGCCCTGGAGCGTTGCCGAGACCGACGTCGCGCCAGGAGGCATCACCACCGACGCCAACGGCGGGATGGTCTTCCGAGGCACCCTGGACAGCGACCTGCTCGAGTTCAGCGGCATCGAGCCCGGTGAGGGCTACCGGGTCGAGTACGTCGCCGGTGGTTGGGCGCGCCTGTCCGACGAGCTCACCGTCCTGTCGCCGGACGAGCACCCCGACCAGGTCTTCTACGACGGCCAGGAGCTACTGGAGGGGGAAGCGACGGAGGGATTGACCTACCTCCAGACCCGGGACGGGACGCAGTTGAGCGTGTACGTCGACCTGCCCGGCCCCGTCGAGGACGGCCCCTACCCGACGCTGGTCGAATACTCCGGGTACGGCGTCTCCAACCCGCCCGACCCCGACGCGCCGCTGGGGCTGGCCGCCGGCTCGACCACGCTGCTGCTCGGCAAGCTGCTGGACTACGCGACCGTGGCCGTTGACATCCGTGGCACCGGCTGCTCCGGCGGCGCGTTCGACTACTTCGAAACACTCCAGGCCCTGGACGGCTACGACGCCATCGAGGCCGTCGCGGCGCAGGGCTGGTCGGCCAACGTCGGAACGGTCGGGGTCTCCTACCCCGGCATCAGCCAGCTCTTCCTCGCCTCGACCCAACCGCCCTCCCTGACCGCAGCAGCCCCCAAGGCCGTCATTTCCGACCACGCGCGCGACACGGTCTACCCGGGCGGGATCTACAACACCGGTTTCGCCCGCGAGTGGGCGCAGGAGCGCGAGATCGACACGCGCTTCCCCGGCGGGCAGTCGTGGGTGGACGCCATGGTCGACAGCGACCACCCGGCGGCCGAGCAGTGCGCCGACAACGTCCGGTTGCGTGGCCAGAACCTGCCGCTGCTCGACCGGATCGAGGCCAACGAGTTCGCCAACGACCTGTGGGAGACCCGCAGCCCCTACGACTTCGCTGGCGACATCACCACCAACCTGTTCCTGGTCAACTCCTGGCAGGACGAGCAGACCGGCGGGCGCGCCGCGGCCCTGCTCGACGCGCTCGACCTCGACCGCGACGACCGCACGGTGCGCTTCGTTGGCACCAACGGTACGCACGTCGAGTCGATGGGACCCCAGGCCCTGACCGACCTGATCGAGTTCCTCGACCTCTACGTGGCCGAACGCACCCCGGAACTGGCCGAACGTGAGACCTTCCTCGGCGGCGCCGTGAACCAGGACATCTTCCGTCAACTGGTACTGCCGGAGCTGTACGGCGGGCTGGTGGGCGAGCCCGTCGACGCCGGCGAGATCCCGTTGCCCGAGGACCGCTTCGCGGGCATGAGCCACGATCAGGCCCTGGCCGCCTACGAGTCCGAGCCGCCGGTCCACCTGCTGTTCGAGGCCGGCGCTGGTGAGGGGCCCGACGGCTTCCCGTTCCCGGCGCATCGCGAGCGCCTCGAGTTCGCCGAACTCCCCGATCTCGACCCCGACTTCGACGCCGAAGCGGCCACCTGGCACCTGCGCGCCGACGGGTCGCTGACCAGCGAGGAGCCGGGTGCCGACGAGGGCGCGTCCAGCTACTTCTACGACCCGCAGGCGGACGACGCGCGCGTCTACAACTTCACCTCGCGTCCGGCCAACAGCGATGTGTGGGGGCTGCAGCCCGACTACGCCTGGACGCAGCCGGCGGGGGAACGGTCCCTGGCCTTCGAGACGCCCGTCTTCGATGACACCCAGATGCTGGCGGGCTCCGCCAGCGTGGACCTGTGGCTCGACAGCGACCTCGACGACACCGACCTCGAGGTGGTCCTGAGCGAGGTCCGTCCCGACGGCAGCGAGATGTATCTCACCTCCGGCTACCTGCGCGCCAGCAAGCGGGCGTTGGCCGAGGACAGCAGCGCGCTGCGTCCGCGCCCCACGTTCGCGGCCGAGGACGCGGCGCCATTGAGCGAGGGCTACGACCAGGTGCGCGTCGAGACCTTCCCCTTCGGCCACCTGCTGCGGGAGGGCTCCCAGCTTCGGTTGACGATCGAGGCACCGGGCGGCAACCGGCCCCTGTGGCGCTTCGACGACACGGCGCCCGGGGGCCCCGATGTCCTCAACCGGGTCGCGCACCAGTCGAGCCATCCGTCGAGCCTCGTGCTACCGGTCGCTGGTGCGCCCGGCGACCTGCCGCCCCTGCCCGCCTGCGCGCCCAGCGACGACGGCGAGGGCATGACCGCGGTGCGCGGACAGCCGTGTCGTGACGCGGCACGCGAACTGCCGGGCGGCGTCGGGGACCCGGATCCCCCCGAACTGTCCGACAACGTCTGGCTCGACCGCCGGGTCGCCAACATCGCCCACGGTGGCGGCAAGTTCGAAGCGCCGCAGAACACCCTGTACGCCTTCGGCACCGCCGTCGCCGAACGGGGCGCGGACGTGATCGAGGTCGACCTGCAGGTCACCCGAGACGGACACCTGGTCGCCATCCACGACTCGCCGGTCGACCGCACCACCGACGGGGAGGGCTGCGTGGTCGACAAGACCCTCGATGAACTCCAGCAGCTCGATGCGGCCCACACGTTCGTGCCGGGCCAGAACCCCGAGGACGGCCTACCCGACGAGAGCTACCCCTACCGGGGGATCGCGACCGGCGAGACCGACCCGCCAGCTGGCTACGAGCCGGGCGACTTCACCATCCCCACCGTCGAGCAGATCCTCGACGCCCACCCCGCCGCGCTGACGATCCTCGAGATCAAGCTGCCCGAGAACCACCACGGGCACGGCTGCGCCGACGCCTACGCCGCCATCGATGAAGAGGAGCGGCCCGACCCGGTCGAGGTGCTCGCCGACGTCCTCGCGCAGCGCGGCCACCCCGACAACGTCATGGTCGCCTCCTTCGACGACCGGGCGATGGGCCGGTTCGTGGAACTGGCGCCGCCGGTCGCCACCTCGTTCGCGATGATCGAGGGGTATCTGATGCACCAGGCCTATGAGAACGACGACCCCGATCCTCCCAACCCCCGCGGGCACCAGGTGCTGCAGGCGCCGCTGCACATCGAGATCGCCGGTATCGAGATCGAGCTCACCGAGCCCATGGTCGCCTACGTGCAGCACCACGGCATCGCGGTGCACGTGTGGACGGTCAACGAACGCGACGACATGGAGATGCTGCTCGACTGGGGCGTCGACGGGATCATCACCGACCGGGTCGAGGTCCTCGAACAGCTCCTCGAGGAGCGGGGTGCGCCGCGGCCGGCGTCGTCCCCGAACGGATGACGCCGGACCGGAAACCACCTCGGTTTCACGGCGGCCCGGTTAGGGTGCCCTTTGTGCGGACGTGGGAAGACCAGCCTGGTGAAGGGATGCAGATGCAACGGTGGGGGCACGCAGCAGGTCGGTCACGCTCGCTGACGCTCGTGGTGGGCGTCGCGGGCGGCATGGTGCTGGCAAGTGGGGTAGGTGCGCTGGCGGCCCACCAGTTCGGGGACGTGCCCACAGGGCACGCCTTCCATGATGAGATCGGGGCGGTGGCCGGGGCGGGGATCACCACGGGCTACGAGGACGGCAACTTCCGGCCGGGGGCCGACGTGTCGCGGCAGGCCGTTGCGGCCTTCCTGACGCGGGCGAACGGTCGGGTCGGGTTCGTTCCCGAGGTCGAGACCGTCATCGGCAACGACGTCGATGGTTTCGGCACGGTGCAGGAGGCCGCACTGATCGGCACCGTGACCATCGACGCCGGTGCCACCGGCGACGGGAACGGGTTCGTCCTGCTCAACGGCACCGTTACGGCCTACACCGACAACACGGACGCCTGCCCCTGCGAGGTGACCACCATTCTCGACGACGCGGATGGGCAGGAATTCCTCAATTTCAGCTACTTCGACCTCGCCGGTCAGGCGACAGAGACGGGATACTCCAACGGCAGCGACAGCCTGCAGTGGGTCGTGCCGGTCGGCGCGGACAGCACCAGGACCTTCGATCTGTACGTCGTCGTCGACGACGGTGACGTGGCCGCGATCGAGGTGATGGGTGAACTCACCGGCGTGTACGTGCCCTTCGGCCCCGACGGTGGCAACGACCTGTGGACCCAGTCCGACGGGGCCTCGTCGCAGTCGCACGAGTCGCGCAGCCCCCGGAGCGATCTCTCCGAAATCCGCCGCTGACGCACGATGGCGGCTGAACCGCGTTTCGGGC
>SLRZ01000093.1 GCA_007130695.1 Nitriliruptoraceae bacterium | reverse complement strand
GTTAGCCCCTCCCGATCTCGCTGCCGCTGGCTCGAGGCACTCCACCTGGCGAGCTCCGTGTCCACGGCCAGTCCGTGATCCGCACGGGACAAGGGGAGCCGGGGTGGGGTCGACGACGAGGACGACTGGAGCGCAACGCGGCGCCGCCGAACCAGGCGGCCGCGCCGCAAGCGTGAGTGGAGCCCACGACGACGACCCCACCCCGGCGGACAGCCCCACCACCGCGGGGCGGCGACGGCTGCGACAACGGCGTACCCGTTCGGGAGCGATTTTCTGGCCTGCTTCGCCTGGGCCGTACCGGCACGGTCGAGTGGTTCTCCTAGTCCTGTAGGGCCATCTTGAGAGATGGGCTCAATTCGGGACGTGACCGTGACGAAGCCCGAGGTGACGGCTTAGGCAATGGTGACAGGACGATGACGATGACGACAATGGCGGACCGCCGGGTACGAAAAAGCCAGCCCGCACAGCAGGTGCTCGAGAACCCCGGCTTCCGTCGTCGTCACCGGATGCTCGCCTGGGTGCTGGCACTCCACCTCCCGGCCCTCGCGGGGCTGGCCGTCCTCACCGGCGGGGCGCCCCAGGACCTCCTGGTCGAGGCGGCCATCGTCGTACTCGCGCTCACCGCCGGGACCCTGCTCGATCTGTCTCCGCGGTTGCGGGCCGCGGCCCTCACCGTGGGGCTGTTGGGGTGTGCCGTCACCACTGGGCTGCTCACGACCACGCTCGTCTGGGGCCTGCTCCACGGTGGAATCGTCGGCCTGCTGGCTGCCGCCCACCTCGGCGCGTCCTGGCGGGCACCGCGCGCCTATGCCGACCCGGAGGACACCGGGACGGACGAATCGGCAGACGCCTCGAAGGCGTACCTCGGCACCGGGGAGGCGCACCTGGGCCACCCGGAGGTCGCGATGCCCCGGGGGCAGCACGAGCTCGGTGTCGCGGCCGACGAGGTGGAAGCCGGCTACGTCGAGGTACGCGAGGTCTACACCGGTGTATGGAGTGCCAAGCACCTCGTCCCGCACCGTACCCGCCTGGTCCGGCTGCCCGACCCGAGCCCGGCCGAGGGAACCGCAGACCCCGGTTCCCGTGAGACCGGTGGGGTTGCTCCCGGGTCGGACGCCGGGACCGAGGTGGACGACGGGGACGTCGCGTCGACGCCCACGGCGCCCACGGCACCGCCGGTCGTGGCGGAGACCCGGGACCCGAACCTCACCCGGGAGGTCCTCGAGGCCCTGCACCTGAGCGCCACCGACGAGACCGTCGAGGCGCCGCGGGAACGTGTCCCCTCCGGTCAGCACCGCTGAGCTGATCGGCGCCGCCGGGGCTTGTCGCCCGTAGGGCCCACGCCGTGACATGCTGTACATGTCGGCCGGAGGAGCCCCGTGGATCGTCGCCTGCAGCAGCATGTGGATGCGTGGGTGGCGGCGGATCTGATCTCCGCGGACCAGGCGGCCCGGATCGAGGAGCACGAACGCCGTTGGGATGGGCAGGGCTCCCGGGGTGGCGTCGCGGAGGCTGTCGGCTATGTCGGCGCCGTACTGGCCGTCTCGTCCGTGCTGCTGTTCATCGGTGAGCTGTGGGACACGGTGGCCGTGGCCGGGCGACTCGCGCTCAGTGGGCTGTTGACGGTCGCCGTGCTCGGTGCCGGTGGGGCGTTGCGGTCGTCGCCCGCCGCCTCGGTCCAGCGCCTCGTCAGCGTCCTGTGGTTCCTGGGGGTCGCGGGCACCGGGTGGGTCGCATGGGTGCTGGCCGACGACGCCCTGGGACTGCGGGACGTCGACCGGGCTCTGCTCGTCGCCGGCTGCGTCGCGCTCGCCGGCGGGACGGTACACCTGTTGCGGCACCGGGCGCTCTCGCAGGTGGCGGCGCTGGCCGGCACGGTGGGGGTGGCGCTGGCGCTGCTCGACCGGCCCGCCCTCGACCTGGAGCCCGCCTGGTGGGGGTTGACCCTGCTCGCCGTTGGCGGTGCCTGGGCGGTCCTCGGCGACGGTGGGTGGCTGCGTCCCCGGTCCGTGGCGGAGACGGCCGGCGCGAGCCTCGCGTTGGCCGGCACGCAGGTCGGGGCGTTCGGCGAGGCACGGGTCGCGTTGCTCGGCCTCGGTGTCGTCGTCGCGGCGGCGCTGGTGTGGGCGGCGATGACGCGGGACGGGACGCACCTGCTGGCAGTGGGTGCCCTCGGCCTGTTCGTCGTGGTCCCCCAGTTGGTCTTCGAGCTGTTCGGGGACGCGATCGGTGCGCCGGCGACCCTGCTGGTGGTGGGGCTGCTCCTGGTGGTCCTGGCGGTGGGGCTCGGCCGGGTCCGTCGGGAGGTGGGACGTGACGACTGACCGGGAGGACGGACGCCGTGTCTCGTCACTCGTGCTGGCCGGCGTGCTGGTGGTCGCCGTCGTCGCTGCGGTCCTGCTGTTCGGCGTCGAGCGTGCCCCGGACCTACCGGACCTGGCCGAGGTCGACGGGCCGACCCCGCCGGCACGCATCGCCTGGACGGAGCACGACGGTGGCGAGACCTGCCTGCACCTCGCCTCCCCGGACGGCACGGTGACCGAGCCCTGGTGTGGCGAGCCGGGCGGGGACCTCCTCGGATGGGAGGGTGACGGGGCCGTGCTGTTGCAGCTGTGGGAGGTGGAGCCGACGGTTCGGGCCGTGGATGTCGAGACCGGCGCGTCGACGACCCGGCCGGCCGACAGCGGGGAGGGAACGGCACTCCACCATCCCGAGGAACCCGTGCAGCCCGCCCGGGGTGACGGCGAGCTGCTGGTCGAGCACGGGGGAGTTGAGGTGTGGCGGACCGACGCGCCGGCCTCCTACGAGATCGTGACCACCGTCGCCTCGCCGGACGGGACCTGGGTCGCCCTGGTGGACAACGCGGAGCGGCTCCTGGTCGTGGAGGCCGACGGAGGGAGCCGTCCGCGGGTGTGGGCCCACGGCGTCCCGCCCCAGGTGCCGGTCTGGGAGGGGTGACGACGGCGCCGGGTCGCGGCGCGGGCATCGCTACGCTCGACGCTCGCCACGCCCGTGGTGCGGTGCCGTCGACCCCGAGTGAGCCAGCCGTGAGCGACCTGCCCAAGGCCTACGAGCCGTCCGCGGTCGAGCCCGACCTCTACGAGGACTGGCGTCGTGCGGGCCTGTTCCACGCGGAGCCCGACGACGAGGGCGAGCCGTTCTCGATCGTCATCCCGCCGCCGAACGTCACCGGGTCCCTCCACGTCGGTCACGCCCTGGACAACACGATCCAGGACGTCATCATCCGCCACGCCCGCATGCGCGGCCGCAACGCGGTGTGGGTCCCCGGGACCGACCACGCCGGGATCGCCACCCAGAACGTCGTGGAGAAGCAGCTCGCCGAAGAGGGACTGAGCCGTCACGACCTCGGTCGTGAGCGCTTCATCGAACGGGTCTGGCAGTGGCGCGAGGAGTCCGGCGGGGTGATCCTCGACCAGCTCACCAAGCTCGGGGCTTCCGCCGACTGGGACCGGGAGGTCTTCACGTTCGACGAGCAGCGCTCGCGGGCCGTGCGTGAGGTGTTCGTCTCCCTGTACGAGCAGGACCTCATCTACCGCGGGAACCGGCTGATCAACTGGTGTCCGCGCTGCGAGACCGCCCTGTCGGAGATCGAGGTCGAGCACGAGGAGGTCGCCGGCGAACTGGTGCGGTTCCGGTATCCGTACGCCGACGGTGGCGCGGAGCGCCCGCAGGGCGCGAGCACGCACGGCGCAGAGGGTGCCGAGGACGGGGACCGCGGGATCGAGGTGGCCACCACCCGGGCGGAGACGATGCTGGGCGACACCGCGATCGCCGTGCACCCCGACGACGAGCGCTACGCCGACGTGGTCGGTCGTGCGGTCCGCCATCCGTTCCAGGAGCGCACTTTCCACGTGGTGGCCGACGACTACGTCGACCCGGAGTTCGGCTCCGGGGCGGTCAAGATCACCCCCGCCCACGACCCCAACGACCACGCGATCGCCCTGCGCCACGACCTCGAGGTCATCGACATCTTCGACGACCACGCGGCGACGCTGGACGTGGTGGGGGAGCGGTTCGCCGGCCTCGACCGCTTCGCGGCCCGCCAGCAGGTCAAGGACGGGCTCGAGGCGGCGGGCCTCCTCGTCGGCGTCGAGGAGCACACCCACTCCGTGGGCCACTGCTCGCGGTGCAAGACCGTCGTCGAGCCGCGCCTCTCGGACCAGTGGTTCGTCTCCGTGCGACCGCTGGCGGACAAGGCTGCGCGGGCGGTCCGTGAGGGCCGCACCCGGTTCGTGCCCGAGAGCCAGACCAAGCCGTTCCTCGACTGGCTCGACAACCTCCACGACTGGTGCATCTCCCGCCAGATCTGGTGGGGCCACCGCATCCCGGCCTGGTACGGACCGGACGGCCAGATCGAGGTCTCGCGTACCGACCTCGACCGTGAGGGCTGGGTGCAGGACGAGGACGTCCTCGACACCTGGTTCAGCTCGCAGCTGTGGCCCTTCAGCGTCTTCGGGTGGGAGGGGCCCGACAGCCAGACCCCGGAGCTCGAGACCTGGTTTCCGACCTCCACCCTGGTCACCGGCTACGACATCAACACCTTCTGGGTCTCCCGGATGCTGATGATCAGCCTGTGGTTCACCGGAGAGGTGCCGTTCCGGATCGTCCACAACCACGGTCTGGTGCGCGACGAGCACGGCAAGAAGATGTCGAAGTCGTTCGGCAACGTGATCGACCCCCTGGACCTGATCGACGCCTACGGGGCGGACGCGACCCGCTTCGCGCTGCTGCGCTCGGCGGCGCCCGGGACCGACGTCCCCCTCGCGGAGGAGTGGGTCGAGGGCACCAAGCGCTTCGCGAACAAGCTCTGGAACGCGGGCCGTTTCGCCCTGTCCAACCTCGAGGGGACCCGCCCCGGGCACCTACCCCATCTCGACGACCTCACCCTCGAGGACCGCTGGGTGCTCTCGCGCCTCGAGGCCGCCCGCGCCGAGGTCGACGTCGGCTTCGACGACTACGACTGGCCGGTGGTCTCCCGCGCGCTCTACCACTTCGCGTGGGACGAGCTCGCCGACTGGTATCTCGAGGCGGTCAAGGTCCGCATCTACGGGGACGACCCGGCGGCCGCGGACGTCGCCCGCTCGGTGCTCGCCCTGGTGCTCGACGACCTGTTGCGTCTGCTGCACCCGTTCATGCCGTTCGTCACCGAAGCCCTGTGGCGTGCGCTGACGGGCGCGTCCGGCGGCCCGGAGTCGTTGATGGCGGCGCGCTGGCCCCTCGGGCGACAGGAGCTGCGGGACCAGGCCAGCGAACGCGACTTCGCGGTGATCCAGGACCTGGTCACCGAGGTCCGCAAGTTCCGCTCCCAGAACCACGTGCCGCCCTCGGCCCGGTTCGGGGTGGTCGTGGCGACCAGCCACGGTGACCTCCTGGAGCGCCACACCGGGTTGGTGACGGCGCTGGCCGGCCTCGACGCCGTCGAGCTGGTGGACTCGTTGGAGGACCGGCCCGGCACGTCGAAGGTCGTCTTCGGTGCGGGTGAGGTGCAGATCGAGCTCGCGGGGCTGATCGACGTCGACGCCGAGCTCGCACGTCTGGCCAAGGAGCTGGAGCGCTCCCGCGCCGACCTGGCGCGCGTCGAGGGCAAGCTCGCCAACGAGTCGTTCGTCGCGAAGGCACCGGAGGACGTCGTGGCGGCCCAGCGGGCCCGCCGTGAGGAGATCGAACGGGTCATCGCGGAGCTGACCGAACAGCAGGAGCGCCTCTCCGCCGTGGACGGCTGACCCGGCCGGGTGCCGGCTGTCCGTCGCCGGTCGGCGGTAGCCTCGACGCATCTCCTCCCACGCCTGCGCAAGGCTCCCGCGTGCCCGACAGCCCACACGAAACGTCTCCCGCCCGGGACGTCGACCCCGCCTTCGCGCGCGCCGTCGACTCGCTGGTGGCGCGGGGGCCGGGCCGGATGGTGCCGGGGCTCGAACGCATCACCGCGCTGGCCGGCCTGCTCGGGGACCCCCAGCTCGCCTATCCGACGGTGCACGTGACCGGCACCAACGGCAAGGGCTCGGTCGTGCGCATGGTCGGGGCGCTGTGCGCCGCCGCCGGCCTGTCCGCGGGCACGTTCACTTCGCCGCACCTGCAGTCGATCCGGGAACGGCTCAGCCTCGCGGGCCGTCACATCTCCGAGGCCCGCTTCGCGGAGATCCACGACGAGGTGGCCGCGCTCGCCGACCTGTTGGACCAGCGGGCCGGTCCGGACGGCGACACCGTCACGTTCTTCGAGATGCTGACCGCCATGGCGTTCGGGTACTTCGCCGACGCGCCTGTGGACGTGGGCGTCCTCGAGGTCGGCATGGGCGGGACCTGGGACGCCACCAACCTCGTGCGTGGGGACGTGGCCGTGATCGCCACCGTGGACCTCGACCACGCGGAGCTCGGCGACACCCCGGAGAAGGTCGCCACCGAGAAGGCCGGCATCATCAAGCCCGGTTCGAACGTCGTCATCGGCCGTCAGCGACCTGAGGTGCTGCGCGTGCTCGAGGACGCCGCACGTGAGGCCGACGCCGCCCACGTGACGCTGCTGGGGGAAGACCTCGAGGTCGTCGACCGCCGTATCGCGGTGGGCGGCCAGCAACTGACCCTGCGCGTCGGCGACCGGGTCATCGACGACATCCTGCTGCCGTTGTTCGGCGCGCACCAGGCCGACAACGCCGCACTGGCCCTGGGGGCCTTCGCCGCGCTGACCGGCGACTCGCTGGCGGCGATGGACGACGAGGTGATCCGCCACGGACTGGGCGCGGTGGCCGTCCCGGGACGGCTCGAGGTGGTCCACCGCGACCCCACCGTCGTCCTCGACGGTGCCCACAATCCCCACGGGGCGCGCGCCGCGGCCGCCGCGATCGAGGAGGCCTTCGAGTTCCGCGACCTCGTGCTGGTGGTCGGTTGCCTCGAGGGCAAGGACATCGAGGGCATCCTCGGTGCCCTGCGTGACCTCGCCGCCCACGTGGTGGTCACGCGCGCCCCCTCGCCGCGCTCGGCGAGCCTCGAACGGATGCACCGCGCCGCGACCGCGACGTGGGAGGGCACCCAGGTCCCGGTCGAGGTGGCCGAGGATCTCGACACCGCACTCGACCTCGCCGAGCGGCTCGCGGGTGAGGGCGACGGGGTGCTGGTCGCCGGCAGCCTCTTCGCCGTCGGTGCGGCCCGCGACCGCTACCTGCCGGTCACCGACCCCGGTGACGAGGTGGTCTACGAGCCCGACGACCTCGACGACGAGGAGGAGGCGACCCCGCTGGACGAGCTCGAGGAGACCGCCGACCGGGAGACCTTCACCGACGCGCTCGACCGGATGCTCGACGACTGACCGCCACGGTCCCGCCGCCGGTCCGGGGAGCCAGGGCCGCGGTCGAGGCCGGGTCCGGCTTGCCGCCGAGCGTCGCGGGCGGCAGGCTCCGCGCACGCCCGACACGAAATCTCCCTTCCCAGACGTGAAAAAGGACCTCCCGTGGCCGTCGAACAGACCCTCATCCTCGTCAAGCCCGACGCCGTGCGGCGCGGCCTCATCGGTGAGGTGATCGCCCGTATCGAGCGCAAGGGCCTGCGGATCGAGGCCCTGCAGCTCAAGACCCTCGACCGCGAGACCGCCGAGCAGCACTATGGCGAACACGCTGACAAGCCCTTCTTCGGCGAACTCGTGGACTTCATCACCGGCGGTCCGCTCGTGGCGATGCGGGTCACCGGCGAGAACGCGATCGCCGGCATGCGCCAGATCATGGGCGGCACCAACCCGATCGAGGCGAGCCCCGGGTCGATCCGTGGCGACTTCGCCACCACCATCGGCGAGAACCTCGTGCACGGCTCCGACTCGCCCGAGAGCGCGCAGCGTGAACTGGGGCTCTTCTTCCCCGAGGCCTGACGCCGCAGGTCGTCCACAGCCCGCGCGGGTTCCGGGGCGGCGGGCCGGTTGCGGAGTGGGAGGCTCGCGTCCCGACGCCGAGCGCTCCCACCCGAAAGGCCGCCCACGTGTCCGCGCCGCTCTCCGCCCCGTCCGGGGCAGCCGGCCCGCTGCCCGCCTCCTCACCGGCCCCGTGGCGGGCCGGACCGGCGGAGGGGTCGAGCGCGACCTCCCCGGCCCACCGCTGTGGGGCCTGCGCCCCCGGGGCGGTCGTGCCGGCCGATCCGACCCAACCCGCGGTCACCAGCCCCGAGGTCGCCGCCGGGCTGGTCGTCGGCGCGCTTGCCGGGCTCGACCGTGAACGCTGCCTGGCACTGCTGCTGGACACCAAGCACCGGTTGCTGCGCCAGGTGACGGTCAGCGTGGGCTCGATCGACCACACCTTCATGTCTCCGCGAGAGGTCTACCGGGACGCGTTGCTGGCGAACGCGTCCGCGCTCGTGCTCGCCCACAACCACCCGTCGGGCGACCCGGAGCCCTCCCGGGACGACGAGGCACTCACCCGCCGGTTGTCGCGGGCCGGGGAGCTGGTCGGGGTCGAACTGCTCGACCATCTGGTGGTCGGTGGGGATCGCTGGGTGAGCCTGGCCCGGCGCGGGGTCTGCTGACGTCGCCGGCGCCCCGAGAGTTCCCTCCCGACACCGTCCTTCGGCCGGGCAGAGGTGCCCGCCGGTGTGTCAACGGGCCCCGCTTGCAAGTGTTAGCCTCTGGAACACGCTCCGGGCGCATGCGCCGGCATGCTCCGCTGTGCCTCTCGTGGTTCCGCGAGTGGCCCCACCCTCCCCGAATCAGCAGGTCATCCGTGGCGGCGAATGTCAGCAACACCTTCCAGTTCCTCGGTCGCGACATGGCGGTCGACCTCGGCACGGCCAACACCCTGGTCTACGTCCGTGGTCGCGGGATCGTGCTCAACGAGCCCTCCGTCGTCGCCATCAACACCAAGAACGGCGCCATCCTCGCGGTCGGCTCCGAGGCCAAGCGCATGATCGGCCGCACCCCCGGCCACATCATGGCGATCCGGCCGTTGAAGGACGGCGTCATCGCCGACTTCGACGTCACCGAAAAGATGCTGCGCTACTTCATCCAGGCCGTGCACAAGCGCCGGTTCCTGGCCAAGCCGCGGGTCGTGGTCTGCGTGCCCTCCGGCATCACCGGTGTGGAGCAGCGCGCCGTCGAGGAGGCGACGATCCAGGCCGGCGCCCGGGCGGCCTACATCATCGAGGAGCCCATGGCCGCGGCCATCGGTTCGGGCCTGCCGGTGCACGAGCCCGCGGGCAACATGGTGGTCGACATCGGCGGTGGCACCACCGAGGTCGCCGTCATCTCCCTCGGCGGCATCGTCACCTCGCAGTCGATCCGCATCGGCGGTGACGAACTCGACGACGCGATCATCTCCTACATCAAGAAGGAGTACTCGCTCATGCTGGGCGAGCGCACCTCCGAGGAGATCAAGATGGCCATCGGGTCGGCGTTCCCCTTGCCCGACGAGCCCCACGCCGAGATCCGCGGTCGCGACCTGGTCTCCGGACTGCCCAAGACCATCATCGTCTCGGCCGAGGAGATCCGTAAGGCCATCGAGGAGCCGGTCAACGCCATCATCGACGCGGTCAAGAACACTCTCGACAAGACCCCGCCGGAGCTCGCCGCCGACATCATGGACAAGGGCATCGTGCTCACCGGTGGCGGTGGTCTCCTCAAGGGGCTCGACGAGCGGCTCAAGCACGAGTCCGGCATGCCCATCCACATCACCGAGAACCCGCTGTCCTCGGTCGCGATCGGGTCGGGCAAGTGCCTCGAGGAGTTCGAGGCGCTCAAGAAGGTCCTGATCTCCTCCTCGCGTCACTAGCGCCAAGGCGGCTCGCTGCGCCCCGCCAGCGGCGGGCCCCGCCGGCGGTCGGTGGTGCGGCCGTTCCCACCGGGGGACCCCGCGGGACCGGGGTGAGAGGCCCACGGGTGGGTCGCGTACCTTCTGCCAGACCACGATCGAAGTCCAGACTGTCCGGAGGGCCGGTAGGTGTTTCAACGGCGTCGGGCGAGACTGGTTCTGATCGTGCTGATCATCGGCGCGCTCGTGCTGGTCACGATCGACTTCCGTGCCGGCGACGGCCCCGGTGACGGGCCGCTCGACCGGGTGCGGGGCGTGGTCACCACGATCTTCCGGCCCGTGCAGGACGGCCTGACCACGCTCGTGCGTCCCATCGGCGACGCTGCCTCGTCGGTGACCGACATCTTCGCCGTCCGCAGCGAGAACGAACGCCTGCGGGCCCAGGTCGAGACCCTCAGTGAACGGCACCGGTCGGTCGACGACCTCGAGCGGGAGAACGAGGAACTGCGCGACCTGCTCGCGATCCGTGAACGCGGTGGCCTCGAGACCGTCGCGGCACGCACGGTGGCGATCGGCCCCTCCTACTTCGAGTGGACGGTCACCGTCGACGTCGGCAGCGACGACGGCGTCGACCGTGGGATGCCCGTCATCAACGGCGACGGGCTCGTGGGCCGGGTGTTCCAGGTGACCCCGACGGCCTCGCGCATCCTGCTCGCGATCGACCCGAACTTCGCCTCCGCGTCCCGCATCGTCGAGAGCGGCGAGGTCGGCACCGTCACCGGCCGTGGTGGCGATCCGATGCTGTTCAACCCGCTCGACCCGGAAGCCGAGATCGAGGTCGGTGACGAGTTGGTGACCTCCAGCTACGACGGCGGGGCCTTCCCCGGGGGGATCCCGATCGGGGCGGTCGCCGAGGTCGGCGACACCGCGACGCGGCTCAGCCAGGACGTCCAGATCCGTCCCTTCGTCAACTTCACCCGCCTCGACCACGTGCTGATCGTGATCCAGCGGCCGGTCGAGGACATCCCACCCCTCGACGAGGTCGAGGACGAGGAGGTGTTCGAGCGGCCGGACGTCGACGCCACCCTCGACCCCGAGGAGGTCGAGGGCTCGCCCGAGAGCGAGGGTGACGACGCGGACGGGGACGACTGATGCTGCGTGTCGTCGTCATCGGTCTGCTGCTGGTCACCGCGATCCTGTTGCAGACCTCCCTGTTCCCCTTCATCGCTCTGGGCGGCGTGCGCCCCGATCTGCTGTTGCTGGTGGTCGTCGGTGTCGCGCTGTCCGACGGGGTCATGTCCGGCCTGCGGGTCGGCTTCACCGCCGGGGTGATGACCGACCTGCTCGTCGACCAGGCCCCCGTCGGACTCGCCGCGCTGGTCTTCACCGGGGTGGGCTACACCATCGGTCTGGCACGGCCCTACCTGGCGCCCGGTTCCCTGACCGCCCCGATCCTGCTGGCCTTCCTGTCCGGCCTGCTGGGCACCGCCGGGTACGGCGTGCTCTCGCTGCTGCTCGGCGACGAACGGGTCACGGGCGCGATGCTGCTGCACGCGTCCGCCTCCGTGGCCATCTACAACACCCTGCTCGCCCCCATCGTCTTCGGCCTGGTCCGACGGCTCTCCGACCGCTTCCCCCTGGAGGCCGCCGGCGTCCTGCGCTGAGCACACCAAGCGGGGTGTGCGCCGGCGCCGAACACGACAGGGTCGGTGTGGCCCGGCTCGGTACGCTCGACGGGTCGCGGCCGGTCCCTCCACCACCGTCCTCTCGGCTCCCCACCTCGACTCTCTTCGCAGTGAGTTCGCATGGCCCAGAACGAACCCAGTGCCGCACTGCGACTGACGTTCCTGTCGGTCGTGGTCATCGTCATGTTCATCGCGCTGTTCTCCCGCCTGTGGTTCCTGCAGGTCCTCGCGGGGGACCGCTACGCGGAGCTGGCGGAGACCAACCGCGTGCGCATCGTGGTCACCGAGGCGCCCCGGGGGAACATCCTGACCTCCGACGGCGTGGAGCTGGTCCGCAACCGGCCCGCCCTGACGGTCAGTGCCGATCGCCAGCGCCTGCTCGACGACAGTGGCGAGCCCCGGGACGACGACGCTGAACAGGTGCTCGAACGGCTCTCCGACCTGCTGCAGCTCGAGGTCGACGAGATCATCGAGCGTCTCAGCACCCGCCGATACAGCCCCTTCCGTCCGGTCCCCATCGCCTTCGACGTCGCCCCCGAGATCGTGTTCTCGGTGAGCGAGAACCGTGAGCTGTTCCCCGGGGTCGTCGCCGAGACCCTTCCGGTGCGGACCTACCCGGAGGGCGAGCTCGCCGCGCACCTCGTCGGCTATCTCGGCGAGATCAGCGAGGACGAGCTCGGCTCCGAGGGCTTCGAGGACCACCGCGCCGGCGACCTCGTGGGCCGGGGCGGACTGGAACAGGTCTACGAGCCCGACCTGCGCGGCCGCCACGGCGAGCAGCGCTACGAGGTCAATGCGCAGAACACGGTGCTCGACGTGCTCAGTGAGCGTGATCCCGTCCAGGGCCACGACCTGCGGACCTCGCTCGACCACGACCTGCAGGAGGCGACCGAGCGCCTGCTGGCGGAGGGAATCGAGACCAGCCGCAGTTTCATCCACGAGGCCAGCGGACGGAACCTGCCGTCGGTGGGCGGCTCGGCGGTCGTCCTCGACCCCAACGACGGTTCCGTGCGCTCGATGGCCTCGTACCCGACCTACGACCCCCGCGAATTCGTCGGGGGCGTGAGCCAGGACTACTGGGCCGAGATCACCGACCGCGACAACCACACGCCGCTGTTCAACCGGTCGATCTCGGCCGAGCACCCGCCCGGGTCCGTCTTCAAGATCGTCTCCGGCGCGGCGATCCTGCAGGCCGGCGCGTCGCCCGGCACGACCATCGACTGTGCGCCGAGCTACGAGGTGGGTGGCAACACCTTCCGCAACTGGAGTACGCAGCACGAAGGCCCGATGAACATCGCGGACGCCCTGCGCCGGTCCTGCGACACCTACTTCTACGACCTCTTCTACCGCCAGTGGCAGCGCGAGCAGCAGACCGGCGGCGCCGAGGCGGAGATCCTGCCGCGGGTGGCCGAGGCCTTCGGGCACGGCACCCAGCTCGGCATCGACCTGCCGAGCGAGCGCGCCGGGACCGTGCCGGGTCGGGAATGGCGCATGGAGTTCTGGCAGCGCAACCGGGACACCTACTGCCAGAAGGCCGAGGAGCTCGATTCGGGTTCCTATGCGCAACAGATCAACGCGGACCTCTGCCAGTTCGGCGGTGTGTGGCGCGGTGGGGACGCGGTCAACACCTCGATCGGGCAGGGCGATGTGCTCGCGACGCCCCTGCAGGTCGCCGCCGCTTACATGGGCATCGCCAACGGCGGGACGGTCTACTCCCCGCGGGTCGCCGACGCGGTCCTCGACCACCAGGGCGAGGTCGTGCGCGAGATCGAGCCCGAGGTCCACAGTGAGCTCGGGCTCGAGCCGAACGAGCTCAGCGCCATCCGTGACGGTCTGCGGCAGGTGGTCCACCATCCGCGAGGGACCGGTTACGGCGCCTTCTCCGGGTTCCCCCTCGACCAGGTCTCGGTCGCCGGCAAGACCGGTACCGCCGAGCTGCAGCCGAAGGTGCCGTTCGCCTGGTTCGCGGCCTACGCGCCCGCCGACGACCCCGAGGTCGTGGTCGTCGTCAACGTGGAGGAGGGGGGCGGTGGCTCCCAGACCGCCGCGCCGATCGCGCGCAACATCCTCGAGCACTACTTCGAGTTCAGCGACCCCGACGACATCGCGTTCGAGGTCGGTCCCGAGTTCAACGACTAGTACGACGAGGAGGTGAGCATGGAGGCCCCCGCCTACGGCCAGGACCGCACCGACCGCATCCTGCGCGAGCGGGTCCAGTCACGCTGGGCCGCGGCGTACGCACCGACGCGCCACCTCGACCCCGTGCTCGTCACCGCAGCCCTGATTCTGAGCGCCATCGGCATGGTGGTCATCTACTCGGCGAGGTACCAGGCGCTCACGGTCCAGGAGCTGCCCCCCACCACGTTCGTCGGCCGCCAACTGATCGCGCTGCTGGTCGGACTGGTCGCCCTCGGGGTCGCCGCCGCCTTCGACTACCGGCACCTACGCGGCTACGCGGCCGTTCTCTACCTCGGTTCCCTCGCCCTATTGGTGCTCACGCTGACCCCGTTGGGGACCGAGATCAACGGCTCCCAACGGTGGCTGATCATCGCGGGTGTGCAGATCCAGCCCTCGGAGCTCGCGAAGGTCGCCGTCCTGGTGTCGCTCGCGGCCCTGCTCCACGAGCGCAAGGGCGAGCCCGGCCTGCCCACCGTCGGTATCGGTCTGGCCCTGGTCGGCGTCCCGATGGCGCTGGTGTTCCTCCAGCCGGACCTCGGGACCTCCATCGTGTTCGTGTGGCTGGCCGCCGTCATCTTCCTCGTCGGTGGGGTCAAGGCCCGGTATCTGATCGGGCTCGTGGTCGCCGGCATCGCGGGCTTCGTGGCGTCCCTGCGGCTCGAACTCATCCAGAGCTACCAGCTGCAGCGGCTCACCGGCTTCCTCGACGCCGGCGACCCGTCGCTTGCCCAGGGGCCCGTCTTCCAGACCCGCCAGTCGCTGATCGCGATCGGGTCCGGGCAGTTCATGGGCAAGGGACTGTTCGAGGGGACCCAGACCTCCCTGTCATACGTGCCCGAGAACCACACGGACTTCATCTTCACGGTCGTCGGTGAGGAGTTCGGCTTCGTCGGCGCCGCCATCGTGCTCGCGTTGTTCCTCGTGATCATCTGGCGGGGCCTGCGCATCGCGGTGCTGTCCAAGGATCTGTTCGGGACGTTGATCGCCGCCGGGATCGTCGGGATCTTCACGCTGCAGGTGTTCCTGAACGTCGGCATGACCGTCGGCATCATGCCCGTCACCGGGATCCCACTGCCGTTCGTCAGCTACGGGGGCACGTCTCTGATCGTGTGGCTCGCCATGGTGGGCCTGCTCCTCAACGTCCACATGCGGCGATTCTGACGGCCCCGTCGGCCGGTGGGCCGGTCCGGGAGCGGGCACCGCGCCGCGCCCGGGGGTGGTGGGCTGGGTGCTACCCTCGGTGACCGCGCCGGGCGGATGGCAGATCGGCCGCTGGTGGTGGCATGACCGGCCGTGCGCCCGCCGGACGAGCGATGCCGCCCGAGGGACCTGCGACACCCGTCCCGGCTCACCTGCACACCTGCACCCGAGCCCAAAGGTTCCGCCCCACCATGCTCGGCAGCGCCCCGGTCACCGACGTCCCCGCCACCCCCGCCCGTGGCGACCGCGCCGCGTACCGCCGCCCCGGCGGGCGTGCGACCGAACCGCCGTCCTACTTCGCCTCGCTCGAGCCGCTGCTCGGCGACGTGAAGAAGCCCGCCCAGTACGTCGGGGGTGAGCACAACCAGCAGACCACCCGCTGGGAGGCCGCAGAGGCCCGGTGGCTGTTGTGCTATCCCGACACCTACGAGGTCGGCCAGCCCAACCAGGGCATCCAGATCCTCTACGAGGTCCTCAACCGCCGCGCCAGCACGATGGCCGAACGGCTGTACGCCCCCTGGGTGGACCTCGAGGAACTGATGCGCGAGCGGGGCATCCCCGCGTTCAGCCTCGAGGCGCACCGTCCCGTGTGGGCCTTCGACGTGCTCGGGGTCTCGTTGCCGCACGAACTCGGACACACCAACCTGCTCAACCTCCTCGACCTCGGCGGTGTGCCGATCCATGCCGCGGACCGGACCGACGAGGACCCGATCGTGCTG
This sequence comes from Nitriliruptoraceae bacterium, assembly GCA_007130695.1. Classification (GTDB taxonomy): domain Bacteria; phylum Actinomycetota; class Nitriliruptoria; order Nitriliruptorales; family Nitriliruptoraceae; genus SKLC01. The sequence continues at coordinate 911 of SLRZ01000093.1, read as the reverse complement.
GTGGGTGGTCACGCCGCCTACAACCCGGAGCCGCTCGCGCCGTTCATCGACGCCGCGGTCATGGGGGACGGCGAGGAGGTCAGCGTCGAGGTCGACGACGTCGTGCTGGCCCACAAGCGTCAGCAGGAGGCCGCGGGCCCCGGTGCGGGTCCCGGCCGGTACGAACTGCTGCGCCGACTCGCCCAGGTCGAGGGCGTCTACGTCCCGGCCTTCTACACGCCGCGCTACACCGAGGACGGCCGCCTGAAGGCCACGGTCGCCACCGAACCCGGCGTCCCGCCGCGCGTGCCCAAGCGCACCGTGCAGGACCTCGAGGAGTGGCCCTTTCCGCAGAAGCAGATCGTGCCGATGACCGAGACGGTCCATGAGCGCTTCAGCGTCGAGATCTTCCGCGGCTGCACCCGGGGCTGCCGCTTCTGCCAGGCCGGCATGATCACGCGCCCGGTGCGTGAACGGAAGCCCGAGACCATCCAGAAGCTCGTCGAGGAGGGGGTGAAGGACACCGGCTTCGAGGAGGTCGGGCTGCTGTCGCTCTCCTCCGCGGACCACTCCGCCATCGGCAACGTCGCCCGCGACCTCGCCGATGAGTACGAGGGCACGGTGACCTCGCTTTCGCTGCCCTCCACCCGGGTCGACGCCTTCAACGTCACGCTGTCCAACGAGCTGGCCCGAAACGGGCGGCGCACGGGGCTGACGTTCGCGCCCGAGGCCGGCAGCGACCGCATGCGCGCGGTGATCAACAAGATGGTCTCCGAGGAGGACCTGCTGCGCACCACCGAGATCGCCTTCTCGGAAGGATGGCGGCACGTCAAGCTCTACTTCATGGTCGGCCTGCCCACCGAGCAGGACGAGGACGTGCTCGCCATCGCCGACCTCGGCATCCGGACCTACGAGCGGGCCCGCAAGCACGG
>SLRZ01000014.1 GCA_007130695.1 Nitriliruptoraceae bacterium | reverse complement strand
GGGCAGCCTCGACGGGATCTCCATCGCCGACGCCAGCGAGCTGGTGGTCGCCTACGAACCGGTCTGGGCGATCGGTACCGGCCGCAACGCCACGCCGCAGGACGCCCAGGAGATGTGCGCCGCCATCCGGACCGAGGTCGGCGAGCTCTACGGTTCGGGGACGGCCGAAGGGTTGCGGGTGCAGTACGGCGGCAGCGTCAAGCCCGGCAACGTGCGTGACCTGATGGGGCAGCCCGACATCGACGGAGCCCTGGTCGGTGGAGCGAGTCTGTCCTCGGAGGACTTCGCCCTGATCGTCGGTCACCGCCGCCACTGAACCGCCGGGGGACCACGACCGCACGAACGGTGGTTTGGTCCTATCCGCACGAAGGCCGACGCGCTAGGATCGGCGCGCGTGGCGCAGCCCGGGCCACGTGGAGACGAGGAGTCCTGGTGACGCGCCGCAACGAGCCGCTCGAAGCCATCCTCGGGCCGCTCGAACAGGAAGTCATGGACGTGGCCTGGCGTCTCGGTGACGCCACCGTCCGTGACGTGCACGACGAACTGGCGAGTGGGCGACGCATCGCCTACACGACGGTGATGACGACCATGACGAGACTGGCCGCCAAGGGCATGCTCCAGCGGGACACCGCCGGACTCGCCCACCGTTACCGGCCCGCTGTCAGCCGCGACCACTACGCCCGCTCCGCGGTGGGCGAGGTGCTGTCGTGGCTGCTCGAGCGGTACCCGGAGCCGGCGGCCTCCTACCTCGCCGAGGTGGTCGACGATGTCGACGTGGTGGGACTCGAACAGCTGCGCGACGCGGTTCAGCGTCGCCGGAGCCTGGAGCACTGAGTGGACCTCGGCGTCCTCCTAGGGCTGCCGCTCGAGTCATTCGCGATCCGTGTCGTTCTTGCGGCCGTGCTCGCGATCGGACTCGTGCGGGTGCTGCTGCGTTCGGGACTGCGGTCGCCGGGTGCCCGGGTGGCGACCGCGCTGGCGCCCGTGCTGGCGATCGCCGGGGTCCTGCTGCTGTCCTGGGGCAGCCTGAGCCTGCCGACGCTGATGTTTCCGGTGGATGCGCCTGACGCTCTGCCGATCCCGGTCAGTGACGGCTACGTGCACTTCGCACCCATGGCCGCGCCGCTCCTGGTCGGCCTGTGGGGGCTGGTCGCGGGCCCCCGGCTCGTGCGTCGGGTCCGTGCCATCCGTCAGGCCCGGGCGGCCGCCGAGCTGGCGTTGCGGGAAGGGGAGTCCCGGCCCCAGCTGGAGCTGCTGGCCCAGCGGCTCGCCGGCCGCCTGCGCGCGCCCGTGCCGCGCGTCGCCGTGCTCCCGACCTGTCCGGGTGGAGCCTATGTGGCCGGCAGCCGGCGGCCCGTTCTGGTGCTCGGTGACGACCTGGTCAGCCAGCTCGACGGTGCCGAGCTCGAGGGTGTGCTGGCCCACGAACTGGCCCACCTACGGCGGCGGGACAACCTGGTCTCGGCGATGGTCGGGGCCGTGCGGGACCTGACCTTCTTCGTTCCCGGCGGTGGCTGGGCGCTGCGTCACCTGCACCGGGAGCGTGAACTGGCCGCCGACCAGGCCGCGGTGGCGGTCACCCGTCGTCCCGGCGCGTTGGCCAGCGGACTGCTGAAGGTCCTCGAGGACGGCCGGGACGAACGCCACCCGTGCGCCGCCCTGGCGCCCACGGGCACGCTGATCAGCCGTGTCGAGGCGCTGGTGGACGACAGCCCCCCGCCGAGCCCGACGCGACGGGTGCTGGAGAAGCTGGGCGTGGTCGGCACCTGCCTGACCGCGGTGGCCCTGGCGGTGACGGTGCCCGCCCTGATCGCGGGGTCCGAGGGACAACGGGATGCGCTGGCGCTCGTGTGGTCGCTCGCGAACGACCCGGAGGTCGACGCCTCGTCGTCTGCGGCGGAGCAACGGGCGTTCGACGTCTACCGCCGCTCGAATCTCGAGGTCGACACCCAGTCGACCGCCCGCCCGACCGGGCCCGCCGAGCCGGACGAGCGCAGTGTCGAAAACCGCCGGAGCACGTTGCGCGCCTGTCTCCAGGCCGAGAGCTGCCCGCAGACCGCCCCGCGGCCGGGGCTGGGCCTCACGCCCCGCCCGACGCTGACCGTGGACGATGAATTGACCCGGCGCTGGCAGGCGACCCCCGTCGTCTCCGGGGACCGCGGCACCGGTTTCCAGGTCTTCTGGCTCGAGCGCGTGAGTTGAGGGATCGTCGCGCCGCACCCGTCGGGCGCGATCGGGTTGGTATCCTCCTGGCTCCGTACGTTCGTGCGCGGGTCCTGCGCACGCACCAGACCCCACCACCCGTGAGGCGTCCGAAGTGATCACCGGCATCGTCATCGCCCTGCACGTCATCCTCAGTGGACTCCTGGTGATGTTCATCCTCATGCACCGCGGCAGCGGCGGCGGACTCGCCGATGTCTTCGGTGGTGGTGTCGGCGGTGGCGCGGCCGGTTCGGCCGTCGTGGAGAAGAACCTCGACCGGTTCACGATCCTGGTCGCGGTCTCGTTCGGTATCACGAACGTCACCCTGGTCATTCTCCTCTAGGTCCACGACGCAACGGGGGGCCCGTGCCGATCCGCTGGCTCGCGTTGCTCCTGCTACTGGCGCTGACCGGCGCATGCACCAGCGACGCCGACGACCCGCCCGAGGTCCCCACCGACGGGCTCGCCGAACCCGAGCCCGAGGACTCCCGCGCGGGAGGCACGCTGCGCATCGGCCTCGCGGTCGCCCCCGCCTCCATCGACCCCCGGTTCATCGAGGACGCGGAGGGGGAACTCGTCGCCGACGCGGTCTTCGACCCGCTCGTGCGCGTGGACGCCCAGCAACGGGTCGTTCCGGCGGCGGCCGAGGAGTGGGACAGCGGCGACGACGGTTCCGTGTGGACGTTCACGCTCCGGGAGGCGGAGTTCCACGACGGGACGCCCGTCACCGCCGAGGACTTCGCCCGTTCCTTCCAACGCATCGCCGACGGCACCGCGGAACCGCCCTCCTTCCTCGCCTATCTCCTCGATCCGGTCACCGGTCTGGCGGCGACCCAGGAGGAGGGCGGCGACCTCGCAGGGGTGGAGGTGGTCGACGACCGCACCCTGCGGCTGCACCTCGACCGGCCGACCCCGGGGTTCGTGCGGACCCTCAGCCACCCGAGCCTCGTGCCGGTCCCCGAGGAGGCGGAGGAGGACCTCGAGGCCTTCGGCGAGCAGCCGATCGGCAACGGTCCCTTCGCCGTGACGGAACCGGTCGAGCCGGGAGGGTTCGTGCGCCTCTCCCGGAACGCGGGCCATCACGCCGAGCCCCTGCTGGACGCGGTCGTCTTCCAGGTCTACCCGGAGGACCCGGAGCGCGAAGAGCAGTGGGAGGACCTCGTCGACGGGCAGCTGCACCTGGCCGAGGTCGCCGCCGGCCGCATCGACGATGCCGTCGAGACCTTCGGGCGCTCCGCCGACGGCTACCGCGGCCCTGGCCTGCTGTCGGGGATCACCTCCACCGTCTATCTCTACGGGCTGGACACGACGGCCGAGCCGTTCGACGATCCCCGGGTCCGACGGGCCGTCTCGCTGTCGATCGACCGGGTCCGGCTCGCCGAAGAGGTCTTCGGGGGCGCCCGCCGGGCGGCCGACGCGATCGTGCCGCCACCGGCGCCCGGCTCCCAACCGGGAGTGTGCGACCACTGTCGCCACGATCCCGACCTGGCGCGGCAACTCCTCGAGGAGGCGGAGGTCGACCTCGAGGAACTGACGCTGACCTTCAACCGGGGCAGCACACACACCGCGATCGCGGAGCGCATGGCCGCCGACATCGAGGAGGCCCTCGACCTGTCGGTGGGTCTCGACGGACTGGACCTGCGACCGTTCCTGCAGGCCGTGCGCAGTGGTGAGGCGACCGTGTTTCGGCTGGGGCTGGACCCGGACGCACCCGACGCCGGCGCCTACCTGCATCCCCTGCTGCACTCCGACGCGATCGGGATCGAGAACCTCACGCGCTACCAGGACGAGGACGTCGACGACCTGCTCGACCGTGCCCGCGTGGCCGACGAGGACGAGGCGGTCGAGCTGTGGCAGGAGGCCGAACGGCGCGCGCTGGAGGATGTGGCGGTGATCCCACTGCTCAACTACCGCCACAACCGGATCGTGGTCGAGGGGGTCCGTGATCTGTATTGGTCACCGTTCGGACGGCTCGACCTCACGCGCGTGTGGCTCGAGGACGGCGCGTGAGCCCGCGCCCACAAGCGTGTTCCAAGGCCCCCGCCGCCGTTGGCGGCGACCGCCGGGCGTCGGCTACGCTCTGGCCTTCGCGGGCGATGTCGCCCGCACTCGCGCGAGTGGCGGAAATGGCAGACGCGCACGGTTGAGGGCCGTGTGTCCTAGCGGACATGAGGGTTCAAGTCCCTCCTCGCGCACCACCCCACACCACACCACCCCAACTCAGGGATTTCTCTCCCCGTCCCCGGACCACCGCTGACGGGCAGGTCCGCTCGTGGCGCGGTTGGTTGGAGCTCGGACTATCCGTCAGCACCGCCGCCGTCTACGATCGAAGTCGTTGAGCCTGCGTGGTCCGCGCGCAGCAGAGCGAAAAGGTCGAGCCGTGCGCCGCTTCATCCTGCTGATGCTCCTGCCGCTGCTGTCGTTGGCTGCCTGCAACGATGACGACG
>SLRZ01000040.1 GCA_007130695.1 Nitriliruptoraceae bacterium | reverse complement strand
TCGATGTAGATGCACCAGTCGGGGCACTCACGGCTGCACAGCATGCACACCGTGCAGTTCTCGTCCATCAGGGCGATGACGCCGCGGGTCCGGGGGGCGAGGTCGGGCCTGACGTGCGGGTACTGCTGGGTCACCGCCGGCTTGAACATCTGCTTGATGGTGACGCCGAGGCCCTTGAGCAGGCCGACGCCAGGAGGTGAGGACGTTGCGGTCATCAGAACACCACCTTGGCGACCGCGATGACGGCCAGGTTGACGAGCGAGAGCGGGACCAGCACCAGCCACGAGAAGCGCTGCAGCTGGTCCTCACGCAGGCGGGGGTAGGTCGTGCGGGCCCACACCATGATGAAGGTCAGCGCGAGGATCTTGCCGAGCGTGACCGCGACACCCAAGCCGACGCCGAGCGCGTTGCAGTCGAAGATGTTGCCGCTGCCGCCACAGCCGGGCATCGGGACCCCCGGCAGCAGCTGCCAGCCGCCGAGGTAGAGCACGACCATCAGGGCCGACATCGACACCATGCCCGCGTACTCGGTGAGCATGAACATGGCGAACTTGATGCCGGTGTACTCCGTCATGTAGCCGAAGACCAGCTCGGAGTCCGCGATCGGCATGTCGAAGGGCGGACGGGCGAGCTCCGCCATCGCCGCGATGAAGAAGATCCCGAAGCCGAGGATCTGCGGGAAGACGTACCACAGGTTGATCTCGGTCCCGGGGACGAGGAAGGTCGCCTGGGCCTCCACGATGCCCACGAGCGACAGGGTCCCCGCCTGCAGGGCGACGGCGATGCCGGCCAGGATCAGGGGCAGCTCGTAGGCGATCAGCTGGGCGGCCGCACGCAGACCACCGATCAGTGAGAACTTGTTCGAGCTCGCCCAGCCACCCATGAGGATGCCCAGGGTGGTCACCGAACCGACCGCCAGGGCGTAGAACAGGCCGAGCTCGAAGTCCACGCCCCAGATCCCGGGGCCGAGCGGGAGCACGAGGAAGATCAGGATCGCGGGGACCAGTGCGACACCCGGCGCGGCCGCGAACACCCACTTGTCCGCGCTCGTGGGGATCAGGTCCTCCTTCTGGATGAACTTGATCCCGTCGGCCACCAGCTGCAGGGAGCCGTGCGGGCCGGCCTCCATCGGGCCCAGCCGGCCCTGCTGGTGACCCATGACCTTGTGCTCCATGTAGCCCACGACCAGCGGCACCACGAAGAACACCCCGAGGACCACGGCGATCTTCAGGACCACCGACAGCCAGAAGCTGTCCCCGACCTGGAGCAGGGACGGGGCCAGGCCCTGCTGGGCGAGGCCACCGACGACGGAGGCGAGGTCGAGGCCGCTCATCGGTCGATGTCTCCAACGACGAAGAAGACGGAGCCCAGCACCGCGATCGCGTCCGGCACCAGGGTCCCCTGCAGGAGGTAGGGCAGGGCCTGGACGTTGGAGAACGACGGCGTGCGCATCTTCAGGCGCCAGGGCGTCCGTCCGCCGTCGGACTCCAACCAGTAGCCGAGCTGGCCCAGCGGGTTCTCCGTGCGCACGTAAGTCGCGCCCTCGGGCGCCTTGACCTGCTTGGGCAGCTTCTGGTTGACCGGGCCGGCCGGGATGTGGTCCAGCACCTGGTCGATGATGTCCAGGCTGGCCTCGATGCGGCCGAGCAGACAGTAGAAGCGGTCGAAGCTGTCGCCGTTCTCGCCGACCGGGACCTCGACGTCGATCTCACCGTACTTGAGGTAGGGCTCGGTCACCCGCGAGTCCTCGGGCAGCCCGGTGGCGTGCAGCGTCGGGCCGCTGACCCCGTAGGACAGGGCGACGTCGGTGGGCAGCGGGCCCACGCCGACGGTGCGGGCACGGAAGATGTCGCTACCGAGCAGGAGGTCCTTGTAGTCCTGCATGCGCGAGCGCACCAGGGTGGACAGCTCCGCCGAGCGGCGCAGGAAGCCCTTCGGCAGGTCGATCTTGAGGCCACCGACCTGGTTGTAGGTGAAGTGCAGACGGCCGCCGGTCGCGGACTCCAGCAGGTGCTGGATGTCCTCGCGCTCACGGAAGGCGTAGAACATCGGGGTGATGGCGCCCAGTTCGATCGCGAACGACCCGACGAACATCAGGTGGTTGAGGATCCGGTTCCACTCCGCGATCAGCATGCGGATCCACTGGGCCCGGTCCGGGACCTCCATCTCGAGCATCCGCTCGACCGCGAGCGCGACACCCATCTCGTTGGAGAAGCCCGACAGCCAGTCGTGACGGTTGACCAGCGCCATGATCTGGCGGTAGTCGCGGTGCTCGGCGAGCTTCTCGAAGCCGCGGTGCATGTAGCCGATCACCGGTCGGGCGCCGACGACCTTCTCGCCGTCCATCTCGAGGATGATGCGGAACACACCGTGCGTCGCGGGGTGGGCCGGCCCGATGGACAGCTGCATGTCGGCGGTCTGGAAGTCGCCGTCGCCGGTGATCTCGAGCAGGACGTCCTCACCGGGCGCGGTGCCCGGCATGACCGTCTCGCGGGTGGTCAGGTCGCTCACGAGTCCCCCTCCCCGCCCTGATCGCGGGAGTCCCCGTCGTCGGAAGTGTCGTCCGACTCCTCCGCCTCGGCGCGCTCGGCCGCCTTGCGGGCTCGGGCCTCGGCGGCGGCCTTGCGCTTGTCCTCGGCCTTGTCGCTGGCGCTGCGGGCCTCGTCGGGGTCGACCTCGTCCGTCTCGACCCGCTCGGCGGCGGCCTGCGACTCCTCGTAGGCGGCCTGTTCGGCGGCCTGCTCGGTCACCTCGGTGGCCTGGTTCTCGGCCTCCTCGGCCGCCTGCTCGACGTCGCCGGACAGGACCTGGCCCGAGTCCTCGGCGGCCTCGGCGCGTTCGGCGTCGGCGGCGACGGCCTCGCCCGACTCGGTCTCGGCGACCTCGTCGCTTGCGTCGTCGGCGGCCTGCTGGCGCTGCTTCTTCACGAAGGCGGCCTTGGCCTTCGACCGGGCGATGCGCTCGGACTTGCCCTCGGCGATCAATGCGTCGTAGGTCGCCTGGTCGATTCCCGTCTCCGCTTTCTCGCCCGCGGCGGGCTCCGGCTTCTCCTCGGAGTCGTGCACCGGCTCCTCGACCTCGGCCGGGGTGTCGGGCGCGGGGTTGGCGAGCTTGGCCTGCTCCGCCATGGCCTTGTCGAGCTCGAAGGGACCCGGGGCGTCACCGATGCGCGGGACCCGCTCGATGACGTTGCCGTCCTCGTCGAGCTCGGCCGGCTCCTTGACCCCGGGCCAGGGCTTGGCGACCCGGGTGGCGAGGTGGAAGTCCTTGCGCAGGGGCCAGCCCTCGAAGTTCTCCACCGTCAGGATGCGCGGCTCGAGGCCGGGGTGGTCGGTGAACTCGATGCCGAACATGTCCCACGTCTCACGCTCGTGCCAGTCGGCGCCGCGGTAGACGTCGGTGATCGTCGGGCAGGTCGGCTCCTCGCGGCCCCCCGGGCACCGGGTGCGCAGGCACAGGCGGTTGCCGGTGGAGGTGGAGTACAGGACGGCGACGACGTCGAAGCCCTCGTTGCGGGCGTCGATCCCGAACAGGCAGTCGAAGAAGTCGTAGGCCAGCACCCGCTCGTCGCGGCACAGCCTGGCCGCCTCGGGCCACGCGGCGGGCTCGAGTTCGACCGTGAAGGTCCCGTACTCCGCGTGCGTGCGGACCACGGCGTCGTCGCCGAGCCGCTCACGGAGCAGTTCGGCGGTCTCCTCCGGGGAGAGCGCATCGTCGCGACGTGCCAGCACCGTCACAGCTCTAGGCCTCCGCCGTCAGGGGCGCGTTCTGGCCCAGCACGATGGGCTCGGAGCGGCGCAGGGCCATGCGGTCCTTGACCGACTCGCCCTGGATGCGGTCCTGCAGCGCGACGATCCCGTCGAGCAGCGCCTCGGGACGAGGCGGGCAGCCCGGCACGTAGACGTCGACCGGGACGACCTGGTCGACGCCCTTGGTCACCGAGTAGCTGTCCCAGTACGGGCCGCCGCAGTTGGAGCAGGAGCCGAACGAGATGACGTACTTCGGCTCGGGCATCTCCTCGTAGAGGCGCTTGAAGGCCGGGGCCATCTTGTCCGTCAGGGTCCCCGAGGCGACGATGAGGTCCGCCTGCCGGGGCCCGTGGGCGAAGGGGATCACGCCCAGACGGATGAAGTCGTGGCGGGACGTGGAGGCCGCGATGAACTCGATGGCGCAGCACGCCAACCCGAAGTTGAAGCACCACAGGGAGTACTTGCGCCCCCAGTTGAAGACGTACTTGACGGGCTTGGGCAGCTCGACCTGGTCGATCACTCCCATTTCAGTACCCCCTTCTTCCAGGCGTAGGCGAGGCCCTCCAACAGGGTCCCGATGAAGAGGAACATCGCCACCAGCGCGAAGATCTGGGATGGCTGGGTGGTGGCGTCCAGCGAGCCGAAGATCACGGCCCACGGGAACAGGAAGATCGCCTCCACGTCGAAGATCACGAACAGGAACGCGAAGACGTAGTAGCGGATGTTCATCTGCGACCACCCGGTGCCGACCGAGTCGACGCCGCACTCGTAGGTGGTCAGCTTCTGGGGGCTGGGCACCGACGGCCGCATCACGCGGTTGACGAGCATGATGACCGCGTACAGGACACAACCCACGATCGCGAGGATCGCGAACGTCCCGTACTGCTCGTAGAAGGTCACCCCGGTCCTCCCCGGTGGTCTCCCACCGCGCCGGCCGCCGTACGAAACACTTCGTAGGCGGATCTCGTCCGAGCGCGCTCGAACGAGGTTCCACCGGCAGGGGCCGGCGGCTCGAGGGCGCGCGGCGGGATGCTACCAATCCGCCGGACACCCACCCAATGGAGGGGCCCGGGTGGCGGCACCCGCCCGCCGGGCCACCCGCGCGCACCGACGCGCGAGGGCCGCAGGCCGCCGGACGGTCCGGCGGTGGCCCGTCGACGGTCCACGCGGGGGGCCGCACGTCGCGGAGGCGGTTAGCTTCCTCGGGTATGGACCGGATCCAACTGCGCCCGCCGCGCGAACACGACGGCCCCACGTTTCTCGCCGCCGTGGCCGCCAGTCGTGACCTGCACGCCTCCTGGGTGTCCCCACCGGTCGACGTCGAGGGCTACATGGCCCTGCTGTTCCGCTCACGCCGCCGCGACCACGCCACCTATCTCGCCTGGCGCGACGACGACCTCGTGGGGATGGTGAGCCTCAACGACATCGTGCGCTCCAACCTCGCGAGCGCGTCGCTGGGCTACTACGCCTTCGCTCCCTTCGCGGGTCGGGGCTGGATGCGCCAGGCGCTCTCCGGCGTCATCGGCCGGGCCTTCACGGCGCACGACCTGCACCGCGTGGAGGCCAACATCCAGCCCGACAACGTGCGCTCCAGAGCCCTGATCGAGGGCCTGGGTTTCCGCCGGGAGGGCTACTCCCCCCGGTTGCTGCGGGTGCGCGGCGAGTGGCGCGACCACGAACGCTGGGCGCTGCTGGCCGACGAGTGGCCCTGACGTTGCGGCGACGATCCCGCGGCAGGCCCGCAGGGACGGGGTCACGCCGCCGGCAGCCGCCAGTCGACGGGCTCGGCGCCGTGGCGGGCCAGCAGTTCGTTGGCCCGGGAGAAGGGGCGTGAGCCGAAGAAACCCCGCGAGGCGGACAGCGGGCTCGGGTGCGGGCTCTGGATGCAGTTGGCCGGGCCCAGGGCGGGGGCCAGCGTCCGGGCGTCGCGGCCCCACAGCAGCGCCACCAGCGGCCGGTCACGTTCCACGAGCGCGTCGATGGCCCGGGCGGTGATCTCCTCCCACCCCCTGCCCCGGTGGGAGGCGGGTCGGCCGGGCTGCACCGTCAGGGCCCGATTCAGCAGCAGCACCCCCTGGTCGACCCAGGGGGTCAGGTCGCCGTCGGCGGGCCGGGGGTGGCCGAGGTCGTCGACGTACTCGGTGAAGATGTTGTGCAAACTCTTCGGAAGCGGCCGCACCCCCCGGTCGACGGCGAAGCACAGCCCGATCGGGTGTCCCGGGGTCGGATAGGGGTCCTGGCCGACGATCAGGACCCGGACCTGTTCGAAGGGCTGCTGGAAGGCGGCGAAGATCCGCTCCCCCTCGGGCAGGAACCCACGGCCATTTGCCGCCTCGGCCCGCAGGAAGTCGCCCATCGCCCGGACCCGGCCCTCGACCGGCGCCAGGGCGTCCGCCCAGCCCGGCCCCACGAGTTCGTCGAGGTCACGGGCCGTCACGACGTCGCCCTCCTTCTCCCCGCGCCTCCCGCCGGCCGGCGTCGCGGGTCGTGTCAGCCCGCGCGGTGCAGCGCGTACTCGGCCAACCGCGTCATCGCCGTCACCGCCGGCGGGTCACCGAAGGTCTCGAGCTCACCGACCGCCGCCCGCACGTAGTCCGCCGCCGATTCGCGGGCCCGGGCCAGCGCCCGACCGGAACGCAGGACCGCCAGTGCCCGCTCGACCTCGGCGTCCGACGGGGCGGGGGTGTCGAGCAGTGCCGCGAGCTCCCCGTCGTCCTCCTCGAGGCCGAAGAGCACGGGCAGGGTCCGCACGCCCTCGCGCAGGTCCGTGCCCGGCGTCTTGCCGGAGTCCTCGTGGTCGGAGGCGATGTCGAGGATGTCGTCGGAGAGCTGGAAGGCCATCCCGACGTTCCACCCGTAGCGGGCGGCCGCCTCGACGCCCGGCTCGTCGACCCCCGACAGCAGCGCGCCGTAACGGCACGAGGTCTCGATCAGGCTGGCCGTCTTGCCCGAGACCACCTCGAGGTAGTGCTCGAGATTGGGTTCGAGCGTCGGCACCTCGTCGGGGACCGTGCCGGCCGCCGAGCCCTGCACCTCGCGGATCTGGCCCTCGCACAGGCGGGCCAGCGTCTCCGCCATGATCCGGGTCACCTCGACGCCGAGGTCTGCCGACAGCGCCGAGGCACGGGCGAAGAGATAGTCACCGGTCAGGATCGCGACCGTGTTGTCCCACCGCGAGTTGGCGCTGGGCGTGCCGCGGCGTGCGGAGGCCTCGTCGATCACGTCGTCGTGGTAGAGCGTGGCCAGGTGCACCAGCTCGACGATCACCGCCGCGTCCACCAGCCCGTCGCGCTCCGGGTCGCCGAGGTGGCCGGTCAGCGCCACCAGCAGCGGCCGGAAGCGCTTGCCCCCGGCGCTCATCAGGTACTTGGCGACGCGGTCGACGAACGCGTGGCTCGACCCGACCTGCTCGTGCAACCGGCCCTCGACCCGGTCCAACAGGCGGGCGACCGGCAACCCGTGGGCCTCGAGTTCGGCGAGGACCGGTGGCGGGATGGCCAGCTGGGCGGGGCGAGGATCGATGGACATCGAAGGTCACCGGACCAGTGCGGCGGCGTTCTCCGCCAGTTGGAGGAAGACCTGCGGCTGCACGCCGAGGTAGATCACCAGCACCGCGCTGACCGCGATGCCGGCCGTCAGCCCGGAGGAGAGCACGGGCAGTTCCGGCGCCTCGTCGGGCTCTTCGAGGAACATCATGCCGGCGATGCGCAGGTAGAAGAACGCGGCGACGACGCTGGAGAGCACGCCGATCACCACCAGCCACGTCAGCCCGGCCGCGATGCCGGCCCGGAAGACCTCCAGCTTGCCCACGAACCCGGCCGTGAGCGGGATGCCCGCCAGCGAGAGCAGTGACAGTCCCAGGATTCCGGCCACCGACGGCGAGGTACGGCCCAGACCCCGCAACGACGTCAGGGTGACCTCACCCCGGCGGGTGCGCTCCACGGCGATCACGCAGCCGAACGCGGCCACACTCGCGACCCCGTAGGTCAGCAGGTACCACAGGGTGGCCGACAGTCCGGCCGCCGAGTTCGAGGCCACACCGATGGTGGCGTAGCCGGCGTGGGTGACCGAGGAGTAGGCCAGCATGCGCTTGATGTCGCCCTGCACCAGGGCGAGGTAGGCGCCGTAGAGCATGGTCGCCGCCGCCAGGGTCGCCAGCATCGGGACCCACAGCCACTCCAGGGCCGGGAACGCGACGAGGTAGAGGCGCAGCAGTGCGGCGAACGCCGCGGCCTTGGTGGCGGTGGCCATCAGCGCGGTGATGTTGGTCGGCGCACCCTGGTAGACGTCGGGCGCCCACAGGTGGAACGGTGCCAGCGCGACCTTGAAGCCGATACCGACGGTCACCAGCGCCAGGCCGGCGACGGGCACGATGGTGGGGCCGGTCACCAGCCCGAGCGAGCCGCCGATCGCGGGGATGGACAGCGACCCCGTCGCCACGTACAGCAGGGCCATGCCGTAGAGCAGGATGGTCGAGGCCACCACCCCGGTGATGAAGTACTTCAGCGACGACTCCTGCGAGCGCCGGTCCCGGCGCGCGAGGCCGGTCAGCACGAACAGGGCGATCGAGAGGATCTCCAGCGACACGAACAGCGTGATCAGGTCGTTGGCCGCGCCCAGGAAGGTCATGCCCACCACGGCCAGCAGGATCAGCGGCTCGACCTCCCCGCGGTGGATCCCGCGGTCACGCAGGTAGCCGTAGCCGATGGGGACCACCAGCAGGGCCACGAGGTAGACGGTCAGGCGGGTGAAGAACGCGATGCCGTCGCTGGCGACCGCCCCACCCAGGGTGGTGGTCGGCTCGATCGCGCCGCCGGCGGGGGCGAGCACCTCGGCGTACTGCCACAGGGTGAGCACGAGCGCACCCACGAGGCTCAGCCCCGCCCCCCAGGGTGGGATCAGCGAGGGCCGGTCGGCGAAGGCCAGCACGAGCGCGGGCGCGGCGGCACCGAGCGCGATGGTCACGGCACCGGGCACGACGAGGTCCATGGTGACCAGCCACGCGCCCACGGCCAGCGCCAGGGCGGCGGTGGGCACCGCGACGACCATGCGGTGCCGGCCGGCCACGATGAGCAGGAGCAGGACCAGGGCGGTCGCGGTCGGCGCGAGCTCCGGGGCGAAGCTCGACCACGCCACCTCGGGCACGGGGACCTGGGGGGTCATCTGGGCGACGAACATCGGCGGCACGCTCCTACTCGTTCGTCGACGGGACGGCGGGGCGCGAGGGCGCACTCAGGCTCTCGGCCTCGTCGTCGTCTTCGGCTTCGGCTCCGTCGAGGGCGGCGACGTCCTCGTCGCTGACCACGCCGACCTCGTTCAGGACCCGGTCGACGGACGGCTCGACGACGTCGAACAGCGGCTTGGGGTACAGGCCGATGGCGACGATCAGCACCACGATGGGTGCCAGCACGCCGATCTCGAGCGGCTTCAAGTCCGTGGTGTTGAGGTTGTCGGCGCCCTCGAGCGGTCCGTGGAACATCCGCTGGTAGGCCCACAACAGGTACAGCGCGGCGAGCACGGCCCCGAACGCGGCCAGCACGCCGGCCCAGCGGACCTCCTGGAAGGTGCCCAGCAGGATCGGGAACTCACCGACGAACCCGTTGAGCCCGGGCAGCGCCAGCGAGGACATCGACACCACCAGCCACAGCCCGGCCATCACCGGCACCTGCTTGGCGAGGCCACCGAAGGCGGCGATCTGGCGGGTGTGGCGGCGGTCGTAGAGGAACCCGATGAGCAGGAACAGCGCGCCGGTCGACAGGCCGTGGTTGATCATCTGCACGACGCTGGCACTGGTGGCGGTGGCGTTGAGCGCGAACGTGCCGAGCACGACGAAGCCCATGTGACTCACCGACGAGTAGGCGATCAGCCGCTTGATGTCCTTCTGCATCAGCGCGACGATCCCGCCGTAGAGGATCCCGACCACCGACAGGCCGAGCAGCCACGGGGCGAACTCGATGGTCGCGTCACCGAACAGCGGCAGGCTGTAACGCAGCAGCCCGAAGGTGCCCATCTTCAGCAGGATCGCGGCCAGGAACACCGAGCCCCCGGTCGGCGCCTCGGTGTGGGCGTCGGGAAGCCACGTGTGCAGCGGGAACAGCGGGACCTTGACCAGGAACGCCAGGGCGAAGGCGACGAACAGCCAGCGCTGCTCGACGATCCCGAGGTCCAGCGCCCGGATCGCCTCGTAGTCGAAGGTGCCCGCCTGGGCGTAGAGGTAGAGCACGCCCAGCAGCATCACCAGGCCGCCGAGCAGCGTGTACAGGAAGAACTTCACGGCGGCGTAGCGGCGACCCTTGCCACCCCAGATGCCGATGATGAGATACATCGGCACGAGCGAGAACTCGAAGAAGACGTAGAAGACCAGCAGGTCGGCGGCGGCGAAGACCCCGATGACGGTGGCGGCGAGCACCAGGAAGGCCATCACGTAGCCGCGCACGCGGTCGCTGACGCTGTTCCACGACGACAGCAGGATCAGCGGGGTCAGGAACGTGGTCAACAGGATCAGCACGAGGCTGACCCCGTCGACGGCGAGGTGGAACTCGGCACCGACGGTGGGGATCCAGGTCATGCGCTCCGAGAGCTGCAGCCCGGCGTCGCTCGGGTCGAACTGCACGGCGAGCGCGACCGAGGAGAGGAACGCCGCGGTGGAGGCCACCAGCCCGTAGATCTTGGCGTGGACCGGGTCCCGATCGAAGGCGATGAGCAGCGCACCTGCCAGCAGCAGGCCGAGCGTGAGTGTGATCAGTCCCATCGGCTACCTCACCTGGAGGATCAGGACGACGACCAGGACCAGCGCGCCGGCGACGAACGCGGCGACGTAGCCCCGGACGAGTCCGGTCTGCACACGGCGGGTGGCGCGACCGGCGGCCATGGTGGCCGCCCCCGCGCCGTTGACGGCACCGTCGATCACTCGCGTGTCGACCCACACGAACGCGTCGGCGATCCGTCCGCCGGCACGGACGAACACGGTCTCGTACAACTCGTCCACGTAGAACTTGCGCTCGAGCAGTTCCGCCCCGGTGCCGCGGATCGGCTCGGCCATGCGGCCCTGGCTGACGTCGCGGCGGACGTAGGCGAGGTAGGCCAGACCGATACCCAGCAGGGCGGCCACGATCGCGATCGGGATCAGGATCGGCTCGGTGAACCCACCGGCCGGCTCGAGGCCCAGCGCGTCGACCGACGCGGTGGCCGGCTCGAGGAAGTTGTACAGCGGCCCGTGGTGGACGGGGTTGAGCGCCAGCCCGCCGATCGCGGACAGCACGCCCAGCACGATCAGCGGCACCGTCATCGACGGCGGCGACTCGTGGGGGTGGACGTCGGGGCCGTAGCGCGGCTTGCCGAGGAAGATCAGGAAGAACCAGCGGCTCATGTAGAAGGCGGTGAGGATGGCGGCGAACAGCCCGACCGCCCAGACGGCCCCGAAGCCGTGGAGGTAGGCCTCGGTGAGGATCTGGTCCTTGGAGAAGAAGCCGGCGAACGGCGGGACCCCCGAGATCGCGAGCACCGCGACGGCCGAGGTCCAGAACGTGATCGGCATCGCCTTGCGCAGCCCCCCCATCTGCCAGGCGTCGGTGCGGTTGGCCATCGCGTGCATCACGGAACCGGCGGCCAGGAAGAGCAGGCCCTTGAAGAAGGCGTGGGTGACGAGGTGGAAGATGCCCTCGCGGAACGCGCCGACGCCGACCCCGATGAACATGAAGCCGAGCTGGCTGACCGTGGAGTAGGCCAGGATCTTCTTGATGTCGTCCTGACGGATGGCGATCAGCGCGGCGATCAACGCGGTCAGGGCACCGATCCAGGCGATGACCACCATGCTGTCGTAGGACTGCACCACCACCGGCGACATGCGCACCATCAGGTAGACGCCGGCGGTGACCATGGTGGCGGCGTGGATCAGCGCCGAGACCGGGGTGGGGCCGGCCATGGCGTCGGGTAGCCACACGTACAGCGGGATCTGGGCGGACTTGGCCGCCGCGCCACCCATCAGCAGCAGCACCAGGGCCAGCGCGGTGGCCCCGCCGACGGTGTCGGCGGCCGGCAGGATCTCGGTGAAGCTCAAGCTGCCGAACAGCGAGAACGCGAGGAACATCGCGATCATGAACGAGACGTCGCCGACGCGGTTGGTGATGAACGCCTTCTTGGCGGCGACGGCGTACTCGGCCTTCTCGAACCAGAAGCCGATCAACAGGTAGCTCGAGAGCCCGACCAGCTCCCAACCGAGGAACAGTGTGAGCAGGTTCTCGCCCAGCACCAGGATCAGCATCGAGGCGAGGAACAGGTTGAGGTAGGCGAAGAAACGCTCGAAGCGCAGGTCCCCGTGCATGTAGCCCAGCGAGTAGATGTGCACGAGCAGGCCGACACCGGTGACCACCAGCAGCATCACCGCGGTCAACTGGTCGACCAGCAGGCTGAAGGTCACCGACAGGGGACCGACCTCGATCCAGGTCGGCAGCGGGCGGATGTGGGTCGCCGGGTCGCCCAGCACCTGCACGAACACCACGAGCGACAGCACGAAGCTGAGCGCGGACATGGCGATGGCGACGGTCGCCGCCCGTTCCCTCAGCGTCTTCGTCAGGGCGAGGACCAGGAGGAAGCCGAGCAATGGGAGCACGGGGATCAGCCAGGCGACCCCGATCGCTCCCGTGGTCGTTTCCACGACCTCGTTGGCGACCGCGCCCTGCGCTGCCAGCACGGGGTGCGTCACGTCACAAACTCCTTCTGCAACCGCCGGCACGGCCGCTCGAACTCACGACCGCCGACGCCACTCAGTACCTCAGTAGCTGGGGGACATCGACGTCGAGCGTCCCGCGGCGGAAGAACAGGTTGACGATGATCGCAAGGCCGACCACCACCTCCGCCGCAGCCACGACGATGACGAAGAACACGAACACCTGACCGTCGGGGCCACCCCACATCCGGGCGGCCGCGGCCAGCGTCAGGTTGACGGCGTTGAGCATCAGCTCGATGCACATGAACAGCACGATCGCGTTGCGCCGCACCAGCACACCGAACAGGCCGATGCAGAACAGCAGCGCGGACAGCGCGAAGTAGTAGCCGATCGCCATGGGGCCTCAGACCTCCCGGTCGCGGTCGGGACGCGCGGGCACCTCGTGGTCCGCGGGCCGCCCGGAGCCGTCGAGCGCCCCCGGCGGTGCGTCCGGGGTGGGGCCCACGCCGTCGTCGACGCCGTCGCCGGCGGCGGTCTCGGGGGCGATCCCGTCGGCGTCGTCCAGCGGCCCGGCACCGACCGGCAGCGGGTCCTCGTCGACGAGGTCGCTCCGCCGCCCGAGCACCGTCGCGCCGATCGTGGCGACGGTCAGCAGCAGTGCGGCGAGCTCGAACGGGAACGTGTAACGGGTGAACAGCCGCTCACCGAGGAGCCCGACCGACCCCCCGTCGTGCTCCTCGATCGCCTCGGCCAGGCCCGTGCAGGCGACCGCGGACGAGGAGCCGGCGACCTCGTCCTGCCCACAGACCGAGGCCTCGGAGGTGTAGGGGCCGAGGAAGCCGAACAGCAGGGCGCCCGCGAGCACCGCGGTGCCGGCGGCGGCCAGGATGTTCGTCGTCGGGTTGGACACGAGCAGATCGTCGCGGTGGACCCCCAGCAGCATGATCACGAACAGGAAGAGCACCGTGATGGCGCCGCCGTA
This sequence comes from Nitriliruptoraceae bacterium, assembly GCA_007130695.1. Classification (GTDB taxonomy): domain Bacteria; phylum Actinomycetota; class Nitriliruptoria; order Nitriliruptorales; family Nitriliruptoraceae; genus SKLC01. Next base: position 3,158 of record SLRZ01000040.1, on the reverse strand, counting down.
GACCAGCACCTGGATGATGCCGAGGAAGGGCGACTCCAGCGTGACGTAGAGGCCGGCGACCGCCAGCAGGTTGACCACGAGCATCAACGCCCCGTGGACGATGTTGCGCATCACGACCACGGCGAGACCGGCACCGAGCGCCATGACGGCGAACACCCAGAACATCACGACCTCTGCGGTGTCCCCCGTGGCGCCCGGTACGAGACCGAGAAGGGCTTGGTGCTCCATCTAGCTGGTCCCTCCGTGGGCCCGGTTCTCGTCACCGACCGTGGCCGGGTCGTGCGGCTGTTCCGAGGTGTCGGGGAGGTCCCCGCCCGGGACCACCTGCGCCGCGCGCGACGAGGGCGCGGGCGCCGCCTGCTGGAACCGACCGCCGTGCAGTGTGGGCGGCGTGACGGCCAGGCCACCGTAGTAGTTCAGGCCCCGCCGACGGACTTCGCGGTCCGAGTGCGGCGTCGGTCGGCCGCCGGGCGCGACCGGGGTGATCAGCTCGTCCTTGGTGTAGATCAGCCCCTGACGCGAGTCGGCGGAGAACTCGTACTCGTGGGTCATCGTCAGGGCCCGGGTGGGGCACGCCTCGATGCACAGCCCGCACAGGATGCAGCGGTTGTAGTTGATCTGGTAGTCCTCGGCGTAACGCTCCCCGGGCGAGTAGCGGTCCGCCAGGGTGTTGTCGGCGCCCTGGACGTAGATCGCGTCCGCGGGGCAGGCCCAGGCGCACAGCTCGCAGCCGATGCACTTCTCCAGCCCGTCCGCGTAGCGGTTGAGCTGGTGGCGCCCGTGGAAGCGCGGCGCCAGCGGGCGGGGCTTCTCCGGGTACTGCGCCGTCTCGGGTGTGGTGAACATGGTCCGGATCGGCACGGACATGCCCTTGCCCAGCACCGTGCGGGTGAAGAAGACCCACAGCAGGATGGCGATCACCACGAAGGTGAGCGCGGTCACCAACTCAGGTGGCATCAGGAGCTCCTCTGTGCGCCGACGGACCCGTGGTCGCTGGGTCCGTCGGCAGCGTCGTCGTCCTCGTCGTCCTCGTCGGGCACGGCCAGGTCGGGCGTGGACTGGTCGGCGGCGCTGGTGGGCACCACGATCAGGCCGAGCGCGATCAGGCCGGCGAGCCCCGCGAGCACCACACGGGTCGTGGCGGTCAGCCCGCCCTGCTCGATGAGCAGGACGTAGCCGGCGGTCATCAGCACCCACACCAGACCGATGGGGATGAGGACCTTCCAGCCGAGGTCCATGAGCTTGTCGTAGCGGTAGCGCGGCAGGCTGGCACGCAGCAGCACGAACAGCAGGATGAACACCGACGTCTTGAGCGTGAACCAGAAAATCGGCATGACCCACGCGATCGCGTCGGGCAGCCCGAAGGTCGGTCCGCTCGGCCCGCCGAAGAACAGCGTCACCATGGCCGCCGACATCACGACCACGCTCATGAACTCGGCCAGCATGAACATGCCGAAGCGCAGGCCGGAGTACTCGGTCATGAACCCGGCGACCAGCTCACCCTCGGCCTCGGCGAGGTCGAACGGGGGACGTCCGGCCTCGGCGACCATCCCGACGAGGAAGATCACGAACGCGGGGAACAGCGGGATCGCGTACCAGCCCGGCATCCCGGCGATCAGGCCGTCACCGGCCTGGGCGGCCACGATGTCGGAGACGCGCAGTGATCCCGTGTAGATGAACACGCTGGCGATCGCCAGGCCCTGGGCGATCTCGTAGGAGATCATCTGGGCGCTCGAGCGCACCCCACCGAGCAGCGGGTAGGGCGACTGGGAGGCCCAGCCGGCCAGGAAGTTCGAGTAGACGTGCAGCGACCCCCAGGCCAGGAACCACAGCATGCCGACCTCGAGGTCGGCCACCTGGAGGGTGATCTCCTCGCCCGCGATCGTGAACGTGCCACCGATCGGGATGACCGCCACGGCCATGAAGCCGGCCACCACACCGATGATCGGGGCGAGGTTGTAGACCGGCTTGTCGACCATCGACGGGGTGACGTCCTCCTTGAAGAACATCTTCACGCCGTCGACCAGCGTCTGCAGGATCCCGAACGGGCCCACGCGGTTGGGGCCCACCCGTGACTGCATCCGCGCCACGACCCGTCGCTCGGCCCAGATCAGCAGGGCCGTGGTCAGCAGGAAGAACGCGAAGACCGCGACGACCGGGATCAGGTGCGCCCAGAACGGGGTGGTGTTCATGCGCCCACCTCCGCGTCCGCGACGGCGCTGACGGTGACCCGGGCCAGCCCGTGCTTGTCACCCAGGGCCGCGACCGGGGTGTCGGTCGAGTTCGCCGGCACGAAGACCGCGCCGGGCGTGACGTCGTGGCCCACCCGGGCCGGCAGCCGCAGTGACCCCGCGGGGCCGGTGACCTCGACGAGTTCACCGTCGGTGATGCCCAACCGCTCGGCATCGCGTCCGTTGAGCCCGACCCACGGCTCGCGTGCGGTCGCCAGCAGGTCCACCGCGCCGGTCAGCATCGTCGACCGGTCGAGCAGCAGGTGGAAGCTCACCAGGGCGAGCGAGTCGTCGTCGGACTCCTCGGCCTGCGGCGCCTCGACCTGCGGCCAGGCGTGCCCGGCGTCCCGTGCCCCGAGCGCTTCGACCTCCCGGCGCAGGCCGGCGAGGTCGTTGAAGCCCAGGTCCCGGCCGGCCAGTGCGGCCAGCTGCTGCACGATCTCCCAGTCGTCGAGCACGAGGTCGGGCCCGTCGACCGCCTTGGAGAAGCGCTGGGTGCGACCCTCCCAGTTGGTGTACGAGCCGTGGCGCTCCTGGGTCCCGGTGGCGGGCAGCACGACGTCGGCGTGCCGGGCGACGGTCTCGGTCATCGCGAGGTCCTGGGCCACGACGGTCGCCTTGGCCAGGGCCTTCTCGGCCAGCGCCGGCGCGTCGCAGTCGCGCAGCAGGTCGACCCCGATGAGGTGGAGCACGTCGATCTTGCCGGCCGCGGCATCGGTCAGGATGGCCTGCAGGTCGCGACCCGGGGTCTCGGGCACCGTGCCCCACGCCTCGGTCAGCTCGGCGAGGTCGGCCTCGTCGTCGAGGCGACGGCCGCCGGGCAGCAGGCCCGCGGCGAGGCCGGCCTGCACCGCGCCCCTCGCGCCCGCGCGCCGGGGGACCCAGGCGATCTTGCCGCCGCTGGCCTCGGCCAGCGCGGCGGCCTGG
>SLRZ01000285.1 GCA_007130695.1 Nitriliruptoraceae bacterium | reverse complement strand
TCGAGCTCATCCAGGAGGGCAACCTCGGCCTGCTGCGTGCGGTGGAGAAGTTCGACCACACCAAGGGCTACAAGTTCTCCACCTACGCGGTGTGGTGGATCCGCCAGGCCCTGCAGCGCGGCGTGGCCTCCAAGGGCCGCACGATCCGCGTCCCCGCCCACGTCTGGGAGCTCTACGGCAAGCTGCGCTCCGCGGAGCTGCGCCTGCGCCAGCAGAAGGGTGGTGACCCCACCGAGGAGGAGGTCGCCGCCGAGGTCGGACTGACCGTCCAGCGGGTCCGTGAGGTCCGCGACGCCATGCAGGAACTGGTCAGCCTCGACCGCCCGATCGGCGAGGACGGCGACGCGACGATGGGGGACCTCATCCCCGACCTGGGCGTCGTCGACCCGGCCGAGACCGCCCTCGAGGGCGACGCGCTGAGCCAGATCGAGTCGGCCCTGTCGGAACTCGAGGAGCGCGAACGCCTCATTCTGGTGCTGCGTTTCGGCCTCGGTGGCCAGGAGCCCCAGACGCTCGAGGAGATCGGCGCCCACTTCGGGCTGACCCGCGAGCGCATCCGTCAGATGCAGAACCGCGCGCTGGCCAAGCTGCGCCACCCCTCGCGCGCCCACAACCTCGCCGGGCTGCTCGACGTGCTCGACCGCGTCGCCGCCTGAACCCACGCCCCCTCACCGTCGACCGGCCCGTGCGGCCGGTCGACACGCGTCCGTCCCCTGCCCCTCGCGCCCGGCGCCGGTCGTGACCGGGACGTGGTTGGGGGTGAGGCGGGGGCGGGCGCGTAGCATCCCGGCCCCCGAGGGTTTCGGCGAGAGGACCCGGTGTCGTGGCGCAGGTGCACAACCCCATCCACCGCAACCTGCTGGTGGTGGTCGGACTACTCCTCGCGGCGACGGTGGCGGGCATGGTCGCCCTGTGGCCGGCCACCGAGGAACTGCCGGAGACCGAGGAACCGCCCGAACCGCTGGTCTCGGCCACCATCCTCGAGGTGGAGCGGTTCACCGCCGACGTCGACCCCGACCTCGGGATCAGCGGCGAGCAGGCCGATGTGGTCGTCGAGATCCACGAGGGGCCGGACGAGGGTGAGGTGATCGCCCTCGAGAGCATCCACCTCGACGGGTTCCCCGAGATCTCCGAGGGTGACCGGGTCAAACTCACCCCGGCGAGCACCCCCGAGGGGGACCGCCAGTACTTCATCAGCGACTTCGAGCGCCTGCCGGTGCTGGGCATCCTGCTCGCGATCTTCGTCCTCGCCGTCCTCCTGATCGGTCGCTGGCACGGCCTGCGCTCGCTGATCGGCCTGAGCCTGAGTCTCCTGGTCGTCGTCCAGTTCATCGTCCCCGCCATCCTGGCCGGACAGAGCCCCCCGATGGTGGCCCTGGTGGGGTCGGTGGCGATCATGATCGTGACCCTCTACCTCACCCACGGTCTGAACGAGATGACCACCGCCGCGGCCATCGGGACCTCGCTCGCGCTGATCGTCACCGTCGCCCTGGGCACCGGGTTCGTGTCGTTGGGCAAGGTCACCGGGTTCGCCTCCGAACAGGCGGTGTTCGCCCGCTTCGCCGTCGACGGCCTGGATCTGCGGGGGATGGTCCTGGCCGGGCTGATCATCGCCGCCCTCGGGGTGCTCGACGACGTCACGATCTCGCAGTCGTCCACGGTGTTCGCCCTGCATGACACCGACCGGCGCCTGACCTGGGCCACGCTGTTCGCCCGCGCCATGAAGGTGGGCCGGGACCACATCGCCGCGGTCATCAACACCCTCTTCCTCGTCTACGCCGGCGCGTCCCTCGCGCTGCTGGTGCTGTTCTCCACCGGGGGGCTGGGCCTTCGCGAGATCATCAACTCGGAGATCATCGCCGAAGAGGTCATCAAGATCGTCGTCGGTTCGCTCGGGTTGATCGCGGCGGTACCGATCACGACCGCCCTGGCTTCCTGGGTGGCGGTGCGCCGGCCGGAGGATGCCCCACCGCTCGGCGGTGGCCACTTCCACGGACCGGTCCCCGGGCAGCCGCCGGTCGCCTCCGCGGCCCCCGCCGCGACCGGCGGTGGCGACGGGTCCGAGGGGCCCGAGGGGCCCGACCGTGAGCACGACGGCCACTGACGAGCCGTTTCCCTCGCCCGCCATGGGCCGGGGGCCGGGAGCAGGGAGCACCACGTGGACCAGAGCCCGTTGGTCGAGATCGGCCTGCCGATCGCGTTGTTCGTCATCATGGTCGGGATCGGGCTGACCCTCGGTGTCGCCGACTTCCGGCGCGAGGCAAGAGCGCCCCGGGCGATGATCGTCGGCGCGCTCGCACAGGTCGTAGGCATGCCGGTCCTGGCGTTCGCGATCGCCGCCCTCCTCGGGTTGTCCGCGCCGCTGACCCTCGGACTGGTGATCCTCGCGGCCGCGCCCGGCGGCACCACCTCGAACCTCGTGGCCCTGCTCTCGAGAGCCAACGTCGCCCTGTCGATCGTCCTGACCGTCGTCGCCAGCGTGGTGACGATCCTGACCCTCCCGCTGGCCGCCAACCTCGCGCTGGCGTGGCGCGCGGAGGACGCCGACGTCGTGGTCCGGGTCCCGCTGCTCGACAGCATCGGCCTGCTGCTCGGGATCGTGCTCGTCCCGGTCCTGCTCGGCATGGTGGTCCATGCCCGACGGCCGCAGGCGGCGGTGCGTCTCGAGCCGGTCGTCTCGGCCTTCGGTGCCGTGGTCCTCATCCTGCTCATCGTCGGGATCGCCATCGACCTGCGCGACGAACTGCCCACCCTCATCGCCCAGGCCGGCCCGGCCGCGCTGCTGCTCAACCTCGCCGGCATCGGGCTCGGCCTGGCGATGGGCGTGTTCGGACTCGGTGGCCGCGACCGGCGCACCTTCGCCGCCGAGCTCGGCGTCAAGAACGGCACGCTGGCCATCCTCATCGCGGTCACCGTCGTGGGCGACGAGACGGTGGCCGCCCCCGCGGCCGTCTACAGCGTGCTGATGTACCTCACCGCGTTCGGGCTGGTCCTCTACGGCCGCAACCGCGCGCTGCTGGAGGTCGACGGGCCCGAGACCGCAACACCGTGACGGTCCGCCCGACACCCTCCCGCGCCGCTGGCCGGCACCGCCCCACGGCGTGGCCCGGCACCACTGCGAACGCCCTCGGTGGGGCCGGAACCGCCCTCGGGCACGGGCGGGAGGCGCAGGGCGCGGGTATGCTCTGGCCGCGTCACGGTGGGCGCCCGGTCCGTACACAGACGCCGACCCACCGCTGACACCCTTGCAAAACCCCCGTACCATGGCGGCACCCGCCGGGGCGACCGCCAGACCGGTCACCCGACGCAGGCCACCGAACCACCACATGGAGCCGCCCGGGGGCGAACCGCCACCCTGTTCGAGCCCCCGGACCCCCGCGAGCTACCGGATGCATGAGACGGACACCTTGACCGACGTCACGCCTATCTCCGAGCTCTTCGAGCGGGGTGCCTCCCGTGGCTATGTGCTCCTGTCGGAGCTCATCGAGCTGCACGACCCGCTGACCCAGCCGGACAACTGGGTCGAGGACACCGCGCAGCAGGCCCGCGACCTCGGCATGCAGGTCCTCGACGACCTCGTCGAGGACGCCGACCGTCCCGAGGCACAGCCACTGTCGGCCTCCTCGGACTCCGTGCGCCAGTACCTCAACGAGATCGGCCGCACCGACCTGCTCACCCCCGAGCAGGAGGTCGACCTCGCCAAGCGCTACCAGGCCGGCCTGGCCGCCGCGGTGCTGCTGGGACACACGGGCAAGCTCACGCCCCGCAAGAAGGCCCAGCTCCGCCTGGTCACCCGCGGTGGTGAACGTGCCAAGGACCACATGATCCGGGCGAACCTCCGTCTGGTCGTCTCGGTCGCGCGCAAGTTCCGTGGCCGCGGGGTCGACCTGCTCTCCCTCATACAGGAGGGCAACCTCGGGCTCATCCGAGGGGTCGAGAAGTTCGACCACACCAAGGGCTACAAGTTCTCCACGTACGCCACCTGGTGGATTCGTCAGGCACTGCAGCGCGGATTGGCCAACACCGGCCGGACCGTCCGTCTGCCCGTGCACGTCCACGAACTGATGGGCAAGGTCCGCTACGCGGAGTTCGCCCTGCTCCAGCAGCTCGGACGTGAGCCCTCCGAGCACGAGATCGCCGCCGAACTCGGCCTGCCCGTGGAGCGGCTGCGCGAGGTCAAGCTCGCCGCCCAGGACGTCGCCAGCCTGGACAAGCCCATCGGTGAGGACGGCGACGCCACCATGGGTGAGCTCGTCAAGGACGAGGACGCGATCGACCCCGAGGGGTCGGCCACCGCCGTCCTGGCCAAGCGCGAGGTCGAGCGGGCTCTGGCGGCGCTGACCGACCGCGAACGCACCGTGCTGATGCTGCGCTACGGCCTGATGGACGGCGAGGAGCACACCCTCGAGGACATCGGTGCGCAGTTCGGGCTCACCCGTGAGCGCATACGGCAGATCGAGAAGAAGACGCTCACCAAGCTCCGGCACCCCTCGCGTGGTTTCCAACTGCGCGGTCTGCTCGACAGTGTCGATGCACCGACCTAGCGGTCGGTACGGGTGAGGAACCCGACCGGCGGCCGGTTGCGGCGAGGGGGTACGGCCGCGCTCGTCTGCGTCGCGCTGCTGCTCAGCTGCTCGGCGTCCGACGATTCCCCCGGAGCCGACACCACACAGGACGGCGCGGCGGGTCCACCCCCGCCGGCCTCCGATCTGCCCGAGCCCG
>SLRZ01000039.1 GCA_007130695.1 Nitriliruptoraceae bacterium | reverse complement strand
TGGTGTCGCAGCCTGTGGGGGTGTGACGTGTGCCGTTCGCCGCTGACGGGCTGGCGTCGCAGGCCGTGGGGCAGCGGTGCGGGATCGCCGCCTGCCCGGGCCGCGGTCGCGGCCCGGGCAGTGAACGCAGGGGGTCAGCCTTCGTCGGCGCGGGTGATCTCGAGCTCGCCAGCTTCGTGGCGCGAGCGCAGGACCTTCTTGTCGTACTTGCCGACCGAGGTCTTGGGCACCTCGTCGATGAACGACCACCGCTCGGGCACCCACCACTTGGCGACCTTCTCCTGCAGGAACTCGGAGAGGGCCTGCGGGGTGAGTTCGGCGCCTTCGGCGACGACCACGACCGCCAGCGGCCGCTCGTCCCACTTCTCGTCGGGCACCCCGATGACCGCCGCCTCGACCACCTCCGGGTGGGCGACGATGGTGTTCTCGAGGTCGACGGTGGAGATCCACTCGCCGCCGGACTTGATGACGTCCTTGACGCGGTCGACGATCTGCATGAAGCCCTTGGGGTCGATCACGCCGACGTCGCCCGTGCGCAGCCACCCCTCGTTGAACTTCTCGGGATCCTCCACGCCGTGGTAGCCCGCGGTGATCCACGGGCCGCGGACCTCGACCTCGCCGATGGCCTTGCCGTCCCAGGGCTGTTCCTCGCCCGAGTCCGCGTCGATGATGCGCATGTCGACACCGGGCACGATGCGGCCAGTCTTGGCGCGCCAGTCGACCTGTGCGTCCCAGTCCTCGACGCCGGCCGGTGGGATCGACATCGTGCCCAGCGGCGACATCTCGGTCATGCCCCAGCCCTGGACGATCTCGATGCCGTAGTTGTCGTGGAAGGCCTCGATCATCGAGCGCGGCACGGCCGCACCCCCGACGACGACACGCTCGAGCGAGGAGAGGTCGAGGTCGGTCTGGGCGCCCAGGGCCAACACGCCGTTCCACACGGTGGGCACCGCCGCCGAGAAGTTCGGCCGCTCGGCGGCGATGAACGCCGTCAGCGGTTGGGGCTGCAGGAACATCGAGGGCTGCAGGATGTCCGAGCCCATCGCCCAGCACACGTAGATCAGTCCCCACGCGTTGGCGTGGAACTGCGGCACGATCACGAGGGTGCGGTCGCCGTCGGAGACGTTGAGCCCGCCGGCCGCCGCACCAAAGGTGTGGGTCCACTGCGAGCGGTGGCTGTAGACCACGCCCTTGGGATTGCCCGTGGTGCCGGACGTGTAACACATCATCGCGGCGGCGTTCTCGTCGATCTCGGGCCAGTCGTATCCGGGTGCCTGGTCGGCGAGCAGTTCGTCGTAGCGCAGCACGTCGCGGCCGAGCGCGGAGGCGTCGCCGTCGCCGACGACGATGATGTGGTCCACCTCGGCGACCGCGTCCGGAGCCTGAGCCAGCAGGCCGAGCAGGGAGTCGTCGACGATGATGACCTTGTCGCCGCCGTCGCGGATGACGAAGTCGAGCTGGTCGGGGAACAGGCGGATGTTGAGCGTGTGCAACGCTCCGCCCATGCAGGGCACCGCGAAGTAGGCCTCGAGGTGCTCCTGGTGGTTCCAGCAGAACGTCGCCACCACGTCGCCCTGCCCGACGCCGAGCCCTTCGAGGGCCTTGGCGAGGCGTTCGATGCGCTCATAGGTGTCGGCGAAGGTCACGCGCCGGGACGACTCACCCAGCCAGGTGACCACCTCTCGCTCGGCGTGGACACGTGCCCCGTGCCGCAGCAACTGCGTGACGGTCAACGGGTAGTCCATCATCGTGCTTCGAACCACGACCAGCTCCTCCCGGTCGCGGCGGTGGCGCAGGCGCCGACGGCCGCGACCCTCTCCGCTTCACCCGGGGTCCCGGGCGAAACGAACCTATTACGCCCCGGTGGTCCCCGCCGGCGCCCGGGGAATCACGGACCGCTCGGATTGTCGCCACCGTCCCGGGGCCAGTCGTCGGGCGCGCTGCGCTCACCCGGGGGCTCGGTCGACTGCGGCTCCTTCTGCTTCATGGCGGTGCGGCCCTTCGCCAGGCGGGCACCGAACACCAGCGCGACCACCAGCGCGATCACGATCACGAGACCTTCCATGGTCAACCTCCTCGAAGGATGGTGATCCGACCGTACGTCGCCGAGCGCACGGCGCAGCGGGCCGTAGGGGCGTTCGTCCCCGGTCGTGCCACGGTGGCTGCCGGCCGGCGGCCCTGCGTCCGGTGGCCGTAGGCTGCCGATGGATGGGGGCTGAACGCCGGGTCGAGGAGTGGTCGTGGTCGGAGTGCTGCGCGTGGTCGCCACGCCGATCGGCAACCTGGCTGATCTCTCACCGCGTGCCGCGCAGACGCTGTGCGACGCCGAGGTGGTTCTCGCCGAGGACACCCGGCACACGGGTCGGCTGCTGGCGCACGTGGGCAGCACCGTGGGACAGCTCAGCCTCCACGAGCACAACGAGCGGGACCGCATCGCGCAGGTGCTCGACCGCCTCGCGGCCGGCGCGATGGTCGCGCTCGTCTCCGATGCCGGGACCCCCGCGATCTCGGACCCCGGTTACCGGCTGGTCGCGGCGTGCGTCGAGGCCGGTGTCCGGGTCGAGGCCGTCCCGGGGCCCTCGGCCGTCCTGGCCGCCCTCGTCGCCTCGGGGCTGCCCACCGACCGGGTGTGCTTCGACGGATTCCTGCCACGCAAGGGACGGGCCCGCCGGGAACGTCTCGACGAGCTGGCCGCCGAGCGCCGCACGATGGTGCTGTTCGTCTCCCCGCACCGGGTGGTCGAGGACCTGACGGATCTCGCGTCGGTGATGGGGGAGGGCCGTCGTGCCGCGCTCGCCCGCGAGTTGACCAAGCGCCACGAGGAGGTGCGGCACGGCACCCTCGCCGAACTCGCAGACCTCGCCGCGGAAGGCGTGCGGGGCGAGGTCACGCTCGTCATCGAAGGCGCACTGCCGCCGGCGGCCGATCCGGCCGGGGCCGAGGAACTCGTCGACCGGGTCCGGGAACTCCTCGCCACGGGCATGGGAAAGAAGGAGGCCATCGCGACGGTGGCGCGCTCGGCCGGGCGGCCCAAGCGCGAGGTCTACCAGGCGGTCGTCGACGCCGGGTCGTAGGGCGGTCGCCGGGGAGGATCGTCGGGTTCGTCCTCGGGTTCGGTCGCCGGGGCCGTCGATGAACGCGACCGCTGGGTCTCCCGGGCGGCGGACGCCGAGTCGCGCCCCTGCGGGGCCGGGGAGTCCCGGCGATCTGCGGGCGCCGGAGGAGCCGCAGGCGTGGGCGGCCGTGCTTCGGGGTCCTGGGGTGCGCGCGGGGTCCGGGGACCCACCGCAGCGGAGGCCGGGGCCGAATCGGGCTCCCGGGTCGCCGCAGGGTGCTGGGGCGGTGCCGGGGGAGTCGTCGGGACGGGTCGTGCCGGCGCGACGGGTGCGGACGTCCCGGCCGCCCGGCTCGCCGGGGCGTCCCAGTCCGGCAGGTTCGCCGGCGTGCGGGGTGGGGGCGCGGACGCGCCGACGGCGGCCTCGTCCGTCGCGCGCCGACGGTCGGCGACCGATCCGAGGGAGGCGAGGCAGTCCCGACAGACGAGGCGGCCACGGAAATCGGTCAGCGACTCCTCCTCCCGTCCACAGAACACGCAGGAGTCCTGGGGCTTGGCCAGGACCACGCGCTCACCCTCCACCGTGACCTCGACGGGGTCGCCCTCGCGGATGCCCAGCGTGCGCCGGATCCCGGCCGGGATCACCACCCGACCCAGATCATCGACCTTGCGGCGGATTCCGCTCGAGGCCAAAAGGTTCCTCCGTGCCCGTGCCCGGTGCCGACGTCCCCGGGAACTTCTCCGGACGATCGCGGCGTTGGAACGGGCAGCCTATCGCCGGCGGGTGACACGACCCCGGTGGTCGCCGCCGGGGCGACACCGGGCACACCCTGGCCGGCTCTCGAGACCGCGAGGTGCACACCGGAGCAGATCCATCCAGACAGCGGGGCCAGTGACCTGGTAGCATCCGTCCATCGGCCCGCCAGCGGCGGGCCTCGAGTGTGCCGGTCCCACTTCGTCGGGCACGCCCTTCGCGCAGCCGACCCCACGCCCCGTGCGTTCGTCTTTCTCGCGCTCTCATCGCTTGCCGATCCCCTTCTTCCCCGTTCCGGGAGCTGTGCGTGCCGTACGTGGACACCCACTGCCACCTCGACCATCACGAGCACCTCTCTGTCACCGAACAGATCGAGCGTGCCCGGGCGGCCGACGTGACGACGATGATCACCATCGGCACCGACATGGCGTCCTCGACGCAGGCGGTGAGCGCTGCGCGGCGCCACGAGGGCGTCTACGCCGCCGTGGGGGTACACCCCAACGACGCGATGGAGGCCACCCCCCGGGTCCTGGAGGTCATCGAACGCCTCGCCGACGAGCCCGAGGTCGTCGCGATCGGTGAGACGGGCCTGGACTACTACCGGGACCACACGACGCCGCAGCAGCAGGAGACCGCGTTCCGCGCGCACATCGACCTCGCGCGCGAGCACGACAAGACGCTGGTCATCCACTGCCGCGAGGCGTGGGACGACTGCCTGAAGATCCTCGACGACGTCGAGGTGCCCGAGCGCATCGTCATGCACTGTTTCTCCGGCGACGCCGAGGTCACCCGGCGCTGCGCCGCCAACGGCTGGTATCTGTCGTTCGCGGGCAACGTGACCTTCAAAAACGCCGCCGACCTGCGGGAGGCGGCCGCGGTCGCGCCGCTCGAGCTGCTGCTCACCGAGACGGACAGCCCGTTCCTCACGCCCCACCCCCACCGGGGCAAGCCCAACGACCCGTCCTACGTGCCCTACGTCCTCGCCGCGCTGGCCGAGGCCCAGGGCCGTGACGGTGCCGAGGTGGAGCAGGCGGTCTACGCCAATGCCCACGCGGCGTTCCAGTTGCCGTCCCCGGCCTGACCGGGGTCCACAGCACGTCCGGACGGACATCGCCGTCCCCGAACCCGACCGAACGGACACCCCATGCTCGTTGACAACCGCCCTAGCGTGCCACGCACATGAGCCTCCTCTCCCTCCCCCGCCTTTCGCTGCCGCGTGTCCGCGGTCTGCTCGCCCTGCTCGTGGTCGCCGCGTTGGCGCTGCCCCTCATCAACACGAGCCAGGCCGTCGCCGTCACCATCGACGGTGAGGAGCACGAGGTCCGCACCTTCGCCGCCACGGTGGCCGACGCCCTCGATGAACTCGAGGTCGAGGTGGCCGACGCCGACGAGGTCTCCCCCCACCCGCAGACCGAACTGAGCGACGGCCTCGAGATCGCGGTCGCCCGGGCCCGCACCGTCGAGGTGCATGTGGACGGCGACCTCGTGGACACCATCGAGCAGCCGGTGCATTCCGTCGCCGGCGTCCTGGAGGCCGCCGACCTCGAGTCGGCTGACCTCGACGTCGACGACATCCGTGACGAGGGGGCGCTGATCACCCCGGCGTGGACGGCCCCGGTCGAGGACGGCGACGTGGTCGACATCGTGCTGTCCACGTCCGTTGCGCTCACCGTCGACGGGGAGACCCGGGAGCTCGACACCCACGCGGGCACCGTCGAGCATTTGCTGCTCGACGAGGACATCGCGGTCGGCGACGACGACGTCGTCACCCCGGCCGTGGACGAGCCCATCACCGACGGTGACGAGGTGGTCATCGAGCGGGTCGACTTCGACGAGATCGTCGAGGAGGTCACCCTCGACCGCGAGGAGGTCCGCCGCGACACCGACTCGCTGGACGAGGGCACCACCCGCGTCGAGGAGGAGGGCCGCGACGGCCTGCGCCGCGACACCTACCGCATCGAGGTCGTCGACGGCGATGAGGTCGACCGGGAGCTCGTCGACCGTGAGGTGGTGCGTGAGCCGCGTGACCGGGTGGTTCTGGTCGGGACGCGCACGCCCCCACCGCCGGAGCCGACACCCGCGCCAGCGCCCGCGCCGGCGCCCAGCGCCCCGGCCAGCGGCAGCGTCTGGGACGACCTCGCCCAGTGCGAGTCCGGGGGCAACTGGGCGGCCAACACCGGCAACGGCTACTTCGGGGGCCTGCAGTTCCACCCCGACACGTGGCGTTCGGTGGGCGGCACCGGCCTGCCCCACGAGCATTCCCGTGCGGAGCAGATCAAGCGCGGGAAGATCCTCCAGGAGCGTTCCGGCTGGGGGCAGTGGCCCGAGTGCTCCCGCCGTCTCGGCCTCCGCTGAGGCGCGAGGTCCGTGGTCCACGCGACGGCCGCCGACTCCCTTGAGGGTCGGCGGCCGACGTGTGTCGCGGTGATCCGCCGCGAGGGTGCGCACCACTAGCCTCCTCGACGCCGACCGACGCGAGGTGACGACCATCGGTGATCTGCTCACCCCGTCAGCGGTCCGCCGCCTGCTGGCCACCCACGGCCTCGCACCCCGCAAGGCGGCCGGGCAGAATTTCGTCGTCGACGCCAACACGGTGCGCCGCATCGTCGCAGCGGCCGAGATCGACGCCGACGACACGGTCCTGGAGATCGGACCGGGGCTCGGTTCGCTGACCCTGGGGCTCGCCGAGGTCGCCCGACGGGTGGTCGCGGTCGAGATCGACGCCGGCATGGTCCGCGCCCTGGCCGAGACGGTCGGGGACCTGCCGAACGTCGAGGTGGTCCATGCCGACGCCCTGGCCGTGAAGCCCTCCCAACTGGTGGCGGGCCACCCGGCCCGTCTGGTCGCGAACCTGCCCTACAACGTCGCCACCCCGCTGATGATGCACGCCCTGCTCGACGAGGCCGTCCGGGACGTGTTCGTGATGGTGCAGCGGGAGGTCGGGGAACGCTGGTGCGCCCCACCGGGTCACCCCCTGCGTGCCGCGGTGTCCGTGAAGGTCGACCTGTTGGCCGACGCGAAGGTGGTGCTCAAGATCCCACGCACCGTCTTCCATCCCGTCCCCAACGTCGACAGTGTGATGGTCCGACTCCGTCGGCGTGCCGACGCGCCGACGGCCACGCGCGATGAGCTGTTCGCCTTCGTCGAGGCGGCCTTCCGGCAGCGCCGCAAGACCCTGCGCAACAACCTCCGCGACCGCACCGATCCGGACGCCCTCGAACGTGCCGCCGAGGCGGCGGGCATCGACCTGCAGGTCCGGGCCGAGGCCGTGCCCACCGACCGCCTGGTCGCGCTCGCCCGGGAGCTCGGCGTGGTCGCGGGCTGACGCACGCCCCTGCGCCCCCGACAGAGCGGGACCCCTGCGGTCGACCCGCCCCCGATGCGGAGCTGGCGGGCCCGGGACCTACCATGCGCGCGTCCTGTCAGGGTCGGGATGCCGGGGGAGGTGAATGCACCGTTGGTCGATGCTGAACCACCCATCCGCTGGCGTGTCCAGGTGCGGGTCCCCTCGAAGATCAATCTCTTCCTCGGCGTCCGGGGACTGCGCGACGACGGCTACCACGAGCTCGTGTCGGTCATGCAGACCGTCTCGATCCACGACACCGTGACCGCGCAGATCGAGGGCGACCACGTCGCGCGACTGCACCCGGCCTCGCGACGTTTCGTCGACCTGACCTTCAGCCAGCGGGCGGGGGCCGGGGTCCCCGACGGCGAGGGCAACCTGGCCGTGCGGGCGGCACGCCGTCTGATGCAGGCGGTCGGGATCGGTTCGCAGGCCGGCGAGGGCACGGCCAGCTCGATGACGCGTCTGCACCTCGACAAGACCATCCCCGTCGCGGCGGGCATGGCGGGCGGCTCGGCGGACGCCGCCGCCACCCTCCTCGCGCTCAACCACCTGTGGGGGGTCGACCTCGACCGCGAGGAGCTGCGGGAGATCGCGGCCGAGGTCGGGTCGGACGTGCCCTTCTGCGTGAGCGGTGGGACCGCCCTGGCGACCGGGACCGGCACTGCGACCGCCCAGGTCCTGACCCGGGGCACCTACCACTGGGTCGTGGGCATCAGCGACCGGACGCTGTCCACGCCCGAGGTCTACGCCACCTACGACCGGGTGGGCTGTCCCAACCCGGCCGAGCCCGACGCGGTGCTCCAGGCGCTGCGCACCGGGGACCAGGAGGCCCTCGGCGCCGCGCTGAGCAACGACCTCGAGGTCGCGGCCTGCCACCTGCGGCCCGACCTCGAGGTCTCCCGGGACCGGATGCTGCGCGCGGGGGCGCTCGGGGCCATCGTCAGCGGGTCGGGGCCGACCCTGGTGGCGCTCGCCGAGTCCGCGACGGCGGCCGCGGACCTGGCGGCGGAGGTCGCGGACCGCTTCGACCGCGTCGAGGTCGCGACCTCCCCGGCCGGCGGGCCGGAGGTCTGGGCCGACGGGGCCTGACCGGCGCCGGTCACGCCGGGGGCGTCGGCATGGCTCCGGGTGGCTGCGGGGGGCCACTACCCTGCTGCGCGCGCCGAGAGGCGCGTCGGCGCCGGCTCCGGCCGGTGCCGGTGGGAGGTGGTGTAACTGGCAACACGCCGTCCTTTGGAGTCGGTATTCAGGGTTCGATCCCCTGCCTCCCAGCCACCCCTCCACGGAGGGTCCGTTCGAACCCGGAGGTCGAAGTGTCCCAGGACGTCGCTGCCGTCGTGCTCGCTGCGGGCAAGGGCACCCGCTTCCGTTCAGACACCGCCAAGGTGCTCCACCGTGCCGCGGGACGGACGCTGCTCGGCCACATCCTCGGCGCACTCGAGCCGCTCGGGCTCGGCCAGGTGGTGGTCGTGGTCGGCCACCAGGCCGAGGAGGTCGCGGCCGAGGCGGACCGCCACGGGATCGAGGGGCTCTCGACCGTGCTGCAGGCCGAGCAGCTCGGGACCGGCCACGCGGTCCAGCAGGCCCTGCCCGCGCTGCAGGACGGCATCCGTCGGGTGCTGATCGTCTACGGCGACACGCCGCTGGTGACCGCTTCGACGCTGTCGGACCTCCTCACCGCGTCGCAGGACAGCGCCGCGGCACTGCTCAGCGCCCACGCCGCCGACCCGCACGGCTACGGCCGGGTGGTGCGCGACGACGACGGCCGGGTGGCGCGGATCGTCGAGCACGGTGACGCGACCCCGGAGCAGCGCCGGATCGACGAGATCAACGCCGGGATGTACGCCGTCGACCGAGGCTGGCTCGAACGCTCGCTGGGCGGCGCCGGGACCGACAACGCCCAGGGCGAGGTCTACCTCACCGACATCGTCGAGCATCTGGTCGCCGCCGGCGAGCGGGTCGCGGCGAGCGTGGTCGACGAGGCCGAGATCGCCGGCGTCAACGACCGGGCCCAGCTCGCCGAGGCGGGGGCCGGCCTGCGGCGCCGGCACCTGCACGGTCTCATGGTCGAACAGGGCGTCACCGTCGTCGACCCCGCCACGACCTACGTCGACGTCGACGTCGAGGTGGAACGCGACGCGGTGCTGCTGCCGGGAACCATCCTCGAGGGCCGCACCGTGGTGGGGGAGCGGGCCCGGGTCGGGCCCGACACCCACCTCACCGACTGCGAGGTCGGCCCGGACGCGACCGTGCACTCGACGCGGGGTGTCGAGGCGACGATCGGCGCGGAGGCGCAGGTCGGGCCGTTCACCCATCTGCGTGTCGGGACCAGGCTGGGCCCCCGGACGAAGGCCGGCGCGTACGTGGAGACGAAGGGATCGACCATCGGTGCGGGGTCGAAGGTCCCCCACCTCGCCTACGTCGGTGACGCCACCATCGGCGAGGGCGTCAACCTCGCCTGCGGGGTGGTCACCGTGAACTACGACGGCCGGGACAAGTACCGCACCGTCGTGGAGGACGGGGCGTTCGTCGGCTGCGACACGATGCTGGTTGCGCCGGTGTCGGTGGGCGAAGGCGCCTACGTCGCGGCGGGGTCGACCATCACCGACGACGTGCCCGCCGGGGCGCTCGGCATCGCCCGGGCCCGGCAGACCAACAAGGAGGGCTGGGCCGAGCGTCGCCGCGAGCGCTGACACCTCCCGGGTGCCGCGGTACCCGCCGGGTCCGTGTGCTCCCCCCGGGTTCGTGTGGCGTGCGCCGTCGGCACCGGGGTACGGTTCGAAGACCCCCCTTCGCCGCCCGGCCCGAGGCTGTCGTGGAACTCGTCACCAAGAAGCGCATGATGGTCTTCTCCGGGTCCTCCTACCCGGAGCTCGCCCGCGAGGTCGCCGACCACCTCGGCATGCGTGTCGGTGAGGTCAAGTTGGCGCAGTTCGCCAACGGTGAGCTCTACGCCCGGTTCGCCGAGTCGGTGCGTGGCGCCGACGTCTTCGTCCTGCAGTCCCACGTCTCGCTGCCCGGCGACAAGAGCGTCAACGACTACATCCTCGAGCAGCTGGTCATGATCGACGCGCTCAAGCGCGCCTCAGCCAAGCGCATCGTGGCCGTGATGCCCTACTACGGCTACTCGCGGTCCGACAAGAAGACGCTGTCGCGTGAACCGATCGGGGCGAAGCTCATCGCCGACATGTACGAGGTCGCCGGCGTGGACCGGATCATGTCGGTCGACCTGCACACCGGCCAGATCCAGGCGTTCTTCGACGATCCCTTCGACCACCTGACCGCGCTGCCGCTCCTGAAGCAGTGGATCGAGGACCACACGAGTCCTGAGGAGCGGGTGATCGTCTCGCCCGATGCGGGGCGGGTGCGGCTCACGGAGAAGTTCGCCGGTCACCTGGGCTCACCGATCGCGATCCTGCACAAGCGGCGCGACCCCACGAAGCACAACGTCTCGGAGACGCTCGACGTCATCGGTGACGTCGAGGGGCGCACGGCGATCCTCGTCGACGACATGATCGACACCGCCGGCACGATCTGTGGCGCGGCGAAGCTGCTCAAGGAACGCGGTGCCTCGCGGGTGATCGCCTGCGCGACCCATCCGCTGTTCTCCGGCCCCGCCGCGGAGCGCCTCCAGGACTCGGTGATCGAGAAGGTGGTCGTCACCAACACCATCCCGATCCCGCCGGAGCGGCGCTTCGAGAACCTCGTGGTGCTCTCGGTCGCGCCGGTCATCGCCTCCGCCCTCCGTGCGGTCTTCGAGGACGAGTCGGTCTCCGAGATCTTCGCCGGCGAGAACCAGTAGCGGCCCCCGGCCACGGTGGGCCGTGCCGGGACGGCGGTTGCCGACCCCGTCGGCGGCCCGGTACCATCGCCGTACGGCCCGCCTTGCTGCGGGCCGCGCGCGTGCCGGGACACGGCGTGCTCGATCCGGACCTCGACGTCCGACCTCGATGCCGCCGCCACGCCCGCACGCACCCCGCGTGACGCCCCCTCGCCGCCGTCGAGACACGGTGACCGACCCACGCCGGGGACCATCGAGCTCCAGGAGCAGCACCGTGGCAGACCAGATCCGACTCGAGGCCAACCGCCGTGAGCGCACCACGAAGGGCGCGGTCAACCAGCTGCGTCGCAACGGTCGCGTGCCCGGCATCATGTACGGCTACAAGGTGGACCCCACCCCGGTGGACGTCGACGCCCTGGAGCTCTACCACGCGATGCACACCGAAGCGGGGATGAACGCCCTGCTGCTGCTGACCATCGCCGGCGACGACGAGCAGCACCTCACCGTCGCCCGTGACACCCAGCGCCACCCGGTGCGGCGCGACACGCTGCACGTCGACTTCCTCGCCGTCGACAAGGACTCGCAGATCTCGGTCGAGGTCCCGGTCCACACGGTCAACGAGGAAGAGGCCGCCGACGACCAGGGCGTGCTGAACCAGATCCTCTACACCGTGCCGATCCTGGTGCGGCCCCTGGACGTGCCCAACTACTTCGAGCTCGACCTCACCGGGCTGGAGATCAACGACGTCCGTCGCGTCGAGGACCTCACCGACCAGCTCCCCGACGGCGCCGAGTTCGACATCGACATCGAGCGCACCGTCCTCACCGTCAACGCCCCGATCTCCGAGGAGGAGCTCGAGGCGATGGAGGAAGAGGCCGGGCAGGAGGCCGACGAACCCGAGGTCATCGGCGAGGAGGACACCGCCGCCGAGGGCGACGCGGAGGCCGCCGAAGGTGGCGAGGACGCCGAGGAGGCGTAGGGAGTTCACGCCGTGCTCGGCCGGCTCGCACGACGACGGAGGGACCCGGTGCCCGACGACGACCGCTGGCTCGTCGTCGGGCTGGGCAACCCCGAGGGCGAGTACGGGGGCACCCGCCACAACGTCGGCGCGGACGCCGTGCGTGCCATGGCCGCCCGCGAGCACGCGGAGCTCTCCCGCAACAAGCGGGTCCGCTGCGAGATCGCCCAGACCACGGTGGCGGGTGCCCGCTTCGTGCTGGCGGTCCCGACCAGCTACATGAACCGTTCCGGAGACCCGGTCCAGGCCGCCGCCGCGTGGTTCAAGGTCCCCCCGCAGCGGGTGATCGTGTGCCACGACGACCTCGACGTCCCCGTCGGCGGGCTGCGCTGCAAGCTCGGCGGATCCAACGCCGGCCACCGGGGTCTGAAGGACATCGACCGGGCACTGGGCACCCCCGACTACCTGCGGGTACGCCTCGGGGTCGGTCGACCACCCGGGCGCATGCCGGCGAAGGACTTCGTCCTCCGGCGGTTCTCCGCGTCCGAGCGCGAGGAGGTCGACGTCGCGCTCGCGGAGGCGGGCGACGCGGTCGTGCAGTTGGCCACCGAGGGACTCGAGCCCACCCAGAACCGCTACCACCGCCGGGGCTGAGCGCACCATGGCCCCGGCCGTCCCGCCGGCCGTCGTAGGCTGGCGTCGAAGTCGTCGAGGAGACCCCCCGTGAGGGAACGCATCCGTCAGATCCGGCTGGTCTGGGGCCAGCTGCGACAGGTCGACCCGCGCGCCCCGCTGTGGGTCGGACTCGCCGCCCTGGTGGGGGTCCTGTTCGCCGTGGGCCTGAGCTGGCTCATCGGCTGGTGGTGGGCGATCCCCTTGGTCCCGCTGTCCGCGACGATGGGGGCCATGATCGTCTTCAGCCGTCGCGCCCAGCGTGCGCAGTACGCGGCGCTCGACGGCCAGATCGGTGCGGCCGCGGCGGTGCTCAACACCATGCGCGGGCAGTGGTTCGTCAGCCCGGCGGTGGCCTTCAACAAGCAGCAGGACCTGGTGCACCGGGTGGTCGGTCGCTGCGGTGTCGTCCTGGTCGGCGAGGGGTCGCGGCAGCGGGTCAAGGGGCTGCTCGCCCGGGAGCGCAAGCGGTTGTCCCGCGTGACGGGTGACGTGCCGTTGCACACGGTCGTGGTGGGTGAGGACAAGGACAAGGACGAGGTCCCGATCAACAAGCTCCAGGGTCACCTCACGAAGCTGCCGCGCAAGCTCAAGAAGACCGAGGTCCCCAAGATCGAACGCAAGCTCAAGCCGCTCGACAAGGCGCCGCCGATCCCCCCGGGCGTGGACCCGAACACGGCCAACAAGCCCCGCCCCAAGCCGCGCTGAACCCGCTCGGCCGGGTCCGCACCGGCATGGCCGGCGCACCGTGGGTTCGCGCTCGCCCGGCGGTCACTTCACCCGCTGAGCCCCGCAACGCGGACGTGCCATGCCCCGAGAGGCACGGCACGTCCGCGTTGGTGGGTGCGTCGGTCAGACCTCGACGTGCTGCACCTGCTGCTTGACGTCACGGATACCGAGACCGATCAGGACGAAGATCACGCCCATCCCGAGTGCCATCGCGGCGACGCCGAAGGCGAGCACCGAGGTGAACAGCGAGGCCTGCAGGAACGAGGCGCTCTGGGCGACGTCGCGCATCGGGTCCTCGCGGTCGATTTCCGCGTAGCGCTGCCCATCGGTCGATTCCAGCACGTTGCGGTCGATGGTCATGGCCTGGCAGTAGGCCGAGAACGGACCGTTGACGTCGGTGTCGGGCAGGCAGACCGCGTCGTCGGGGGTGGTGATCCGCTGGTCGGAGAGCGTGTTGCTCACCATGACCCAGGTGCCGAGGCTGCCGATGATCAGCAGGACGCCGAGCACGAGGGAGGCGATCGAGGCGATTTGTCGGGTATCCATGTCTGGGACCTTCTCGTGGTGGTGGTGGCCGACCCGGAGTTCCGTCTTGCCGTGGCTCGTTCGCTTGCGCTGGTGCGGTGGCGAGCGCCACCGCGGGCCGGTCGTGCTGCTACCGATATGGGCACACTAGAGAGATTCCCCGCGCTGGCAGAGAGACCAAGTGCTCCGATCCCGCCGACGGTGGTCCCTCGCAGGTGTGACCAACGGCAGGACCCCCGACCTCGGGGCCCTGCGCCTGCAGACCCCGGACACCGGCGCGGTCCACTCCGGTCGTTGCCGCTCTGGCGCCGCGGCGCGAGCCGCGGCACACTCGTCACCCGATATCCAACCCAGATTCCACCGACCGCCGAGCCGCATCCGACCCCCGGGTCTTGATGCGGGTCGGCCGGTCGCACGTGTCAGAAGGCAACCGTCGTGTCCAGCACCGCCCCGACGTCGGTCGACGACGTCCTCGACCCCGGTCTCGCCGCGGGCCCGTTGGCCGCGGCGTTGCGTCGGGGTCGTGCCGAGTGGGACGTCGAGATGGGCGACGACACCCTCGTCGCCACGCCGGCGCTGCGGCCCTATCTGCTGTCCCTGCTGGCCGAGCGGGCGGCCCCGCTTCTCGTCCTGGTGCCGCGGACCTCCGACGCCGAAGGTCTGGCCGACGATCTCGGGGCCTTCCTCGGCGAATCGCGCGTTGCGGTGTTCCCCGCCTGGGAGACCCTGCCCCACGAACGCCTCTCGCCCCAGCCGCGCACGGTCGGTCGGCGCCTCCACGTGCTCGACCGGCTGCTGCACCCCGAGGATCACGACGAGCCCCTGCTGGCCGTGGTCGCGCCCGTGCGTGCCGCACTGCAGCCGATGGACCCGGCCCTGGGACGTCGGCGCCCCATCACCCTGGACCGCCGGTGGCACGGGTTCGACGAACTGGTCGACGGCCTGGCGGCCCTGGGCTACGGCCGGACACCGCAGGTCGAGAGCCGGGGTGAGTTCGCGGTGCGCGGCGGGATCGTCGACGTGTTCCCGACCGCGGGCGACCACGCCGTA
Source organism: Nitriliruptoraceae bacterium (assembly GCA_007130695.1). Lineage (GTDB taxonomy): Bacteria > Actinomycetota > Nitriliruptoria > Nitriliruptorales > Nitriliruptoraceae > SKLC01. The sequence continues at coordinate 28,374 of SLRZ01000039.1, read as the reverse complement.
CGCGTCGAGTTCTGGGGCGACGACGTCGAGTCGGTGCGGGCGTTCGCGGTGGCCGACCAGCGCTCGACGGAGGCGGTCGATCAGGTCGTGGTCGACCCCGCCCGCGAACTGGTGGTCGACGACGAGCTGCTGGAGCGCGCCCGTGACGCGGCGGAACGCTGGCCGGAGCTGCGCGAGCCGTTGGAGCGGCTGCTGGAGGGCCAGAGCTTCGATGGGGTCGAGTCGCTGGTGACGCTGCTGACCCCGCGGCCGGCGCTGCTGGCCGAGTTCCTCCCCGACGGCGCCGGGCTGGCCCTGGTCGACCCGATGCTGCTGACCGAGCGGGCGAGCAAGCTGGGCGAGGAGGCCGAGGTCCTCACCGAGACCTCCTGGGGCGCGGGTGCGCTCGAGCACGACGCCGCGCCCGGCGGTTTCGTCGGCCCCGAGGAGCTGCTGTCGCGCTCGCCCGAACGGGTCTGGCGGCTGTCGCCCTTCGGCGCCGAGGGCGGCGTGCGGTTCGAGGCGCAGCCCTGGGAGTCGTTCCGCGGCGATGTCGTCACCCTCGCCCAGCGGGTCGCGCCGCTGCTGCGCGACGGACAGCGGGTCGTCGTCGCCGGTGACGGGACGGGGTCGGCCCACCGGCTGGTCGACGTGCTGGCGGAGCAGACCACCCCGGCACGGCTGGTCGACGCGCTCGAGCCCGACGGCGCCGGTGCCCGGGCCGAGATCGTGCCCGCGCCCCTGCGCCACGGGTTCCGGTCGCCGGAGCTCGGTCTGGCGGTCCTGGGCACCTGGGACGTGTTCGGTCCGCGTCGTCGGCGGGCCGGTCGACGCATGGGCAGCCGCACCAGCGCGGCGGACGCGGTGCTGCAACTCGACGAGGGTGACCCGGTGGTGCACCGCACCCACGGGGTCGGGGTCTACCGGGGGATGATCACCCGTGAGCTCAAGGGCGCCGACGGGCGGACCGCGCGACGCGACTACGTGCTGCTCGAGTACGCCGACGGGGACACGCTCTACGTCCCCTCCGACCAGGTCGACGCGGTCGCGCGCTACCAGGGCGGGGAGAAACCCAACGTCATGAGCCTCGGCGGCGCGCAGTGGGAGCGCGCCAAGAACCGGGTGCGCAAGTCGGTCCGCGACATCGCCGCGGAGCTGATCCGGCTCTACGCGGCGCGCATGCACAGCGAGGGGCACGCCTTCTCGCTGGACGGGGCGATGCAGACCGAACTCGAGGACGCGTTCGCCCACGTCGAGACCCACGACCAGCTCACGGTCGCCGACGAGGTCAAGCGCGACATGGAGGCGCCGTTGCCGATGGACCGGCTGCTGGCCGGCGACGTCGGGTTCGGCAAGACCGAGGTGGCGGTGCGGGCCGCGGGCAAGGCGGTCTTCGACGGCAAGCAGGTTGCCGTCCTGGTGCCGACGACGATCCTGGCCCAGCAGCACTACGAGACGTTCAAGGAGCGCTTCGCTGGATTCCCCGTCGAGGTGGAGATGGTCAGCCGCTTCGTGCCCGACAAGGACCGACGGCGGGTCATGGACGGCCTCGGGGCCGGGACGGTCGACGTGGTGATCGGCACCCACACGCTGCTGGGCAAACAGGTGGCGTGGAAGGACCTGGGGCTGGTGATCGTCGACGAGGAACAGCGCTTCGGGGTGTCGCAGAAGGAACGGCTCAAGCAGCTGCGCACCTCGGTGGACGTGCTGAGCATGTCGGCGACACCGATCCCGCGGACACTGGAGATGGCGGTCAGCGGCATCCGCGACCTGTCGATGATCGAGACCGCGCCCGAGGACCGCCAACCGGTGCTCACGGTCGTGCAGCCGTTCGAACAGTCGCAGGTGGTGCTGGCCATCCGCCGTGAGCTGCTGCGCGACGGGCAGGTCTTCTACGTCCACAATCAGGTCGACTCGATCCACACCGTCGCGGCGGCGCTGCAGGAGCAGGTGCCCGACGCCAACGTCGAGGTGGCCCACGGGCAGATGGACGAGCGCCAGCTCGAGCGCGTGATGGTGCGTTTCTGGGAGCGTGAGATCGACGTGCTGGTCTCGACCACGATCATCGAGTCGGGGTTGGACATCCCCAACGCGAACACGCTGATCATCGAACGGGCCGACCTGCTCGGGCTGTCACAGCTGCACCAGCTGCGGGGCCGGGTGGGGCGTTCGGCGGAGCGGGGCTACGCCTACTTCCTCTACCCGGAGGGTGCCTCGATCACCGAGCCCGCCTACGAACGGCTCAAGACCATCGCCGAGCACAACCGGCTGGGCAGCGGGCTGGCGATCGCGATGCGCGACCTCGAGCTGCGCGGTGCCGGCAACGTGGTCGGGGCCGAACAGTCCGGCCAGGTCGCGGCGGTCGGGTTCGACATGTACTCCCAGCTGCTCAAGGAAGAGGTCGCCGACCTCACCGGCGAACCCGTCGAGCAGCAGGTCGAGATCAAGCTCGAACTGCCCGTCGACGCCCACCTGCCGGACGCCTACGTCGCCGACGCCAATCAGCGCCTCGAGCTGTACAAGCGCATCTCGGCGATCCGCGACGCGGCCGGGGTCAAGGACGTGCGTGCCGAACTCACCGACCGCTTCGGTCCCCCGCCCGAGCCCGCGGACCGCCTGCTGACCCTGGCCGCACTCAAGGCTGCCCTGCGCCAGTGGGGCGTGACCGAGGTCACCCTGCCGCCCGGCGGGCCGGGCAAACCCCCGAGGCTGCGCGTCTCGCCGGTCCAGCTCAGCGACGCCCAGCAGGTGCGTCTCGACCGCCTGTATCCCGGTCACCGCTACCAGTCCGACGCCGCGGTGCTGCAGGTGCCGCTGCCGCGTGAGCGCCCCGCCGACCTCGTCGCCTGGGTGGCCTCCACCCTGCGGGAGGTCTTCTCAAAGCCGCGACGTTGAACACCGGCGAGGGCCACCGCCGCCCGTGCGAGGTAAGAACGCCGCACGGGCGGCGCTGAGGCGCGAGGCTCGTCCCCGCGGCCCGCCGCCTCCCCGATCAGAGAAGAGCCCTCCATGGAGCATCACGCCGACATCCCACCCCAACTGGGGGCGTTGGCCGACGTGTGCGGCGTCGCGACCGCCTACCGGGGTTCGGACGGCGGCTGGGTCGAGGTGCCGCCGTCGACGGTGCGCGCGGTCCTGGCCGCGCTCGGCGTCGACGCCGATGACGAACGGACGGCCGCGGTCTCCCTGCGGGCACACCGCGCGGCCCGGGGGGAGCGCCTGCTGGGCGAGGTGCACGTCGTGCGGCGTGGGCGCTCCGCGACCCTCGCGGTCCCGGCGCGGCCCGTGACCTCGGCCCGCGTCGACCTCGAGGACGGTTCCGTGCGGGAACTGGACGTCGCGGCGGGACTGGTGCTGCCCGACGACCTGCCGCTGGGCTACCACCGGCTGTCGGTCGCCGACGGTGGGCGGGATGCCGTGGCCACCCTGATCGTCGCGCCGGCCGCGTGCCCCGAGCCCTCCGGTCGGGCGTGGGGCTGGATGGCGCAGCTCTACCAGCTGCGGTCCCGCTCCAGCTGGGGCATGGGGGACGCCGGTGACCTCCGGCTGCTGGCCGAACGCTCCGCCTCGGAGCTCGGGGCCGGGTTCGTGGTCTGCAACCCGCTGCACGCCGTGACCCCGGTCCGGCCCGTGCAGCCCTCGCCCTACTTCCCCTCCTCCCGCCGGTTCGCCAACCCGCTCTACCTGCGGGTGGAGGACGTGGACGAGTTCGCCGCGCTCCCTGATGGGGACCGTGACCGTCTCGCCGAACTCGCGGCCCGTGGCCGGGAGCTCAACGACGCGGAGACGATTGACTACGACGCGGTCTGGCAGCTGAAGTCCGAAGCCCTGGAGCGCCTCCACCGGGTGCCGCGCACTCCGGCGCGTGCCGAGGCCTACCGGGCGTTCGTGCGCCGGCAGGGCCGCGGGCTCCAGGAGTTCGCCACCTTCTGCGCCCTGGCGGAGGAGTACGGGGCCTCCTGGCACGACTGGCCGCAGCCGTTGTGGAACCCGGCCGCCGACGAGGTCGCCGAGGCCCGCGAGCGCCTGGCCGACCGGGTCGAGCTGCACCGGTGGCTGCAGTGGCTCGCCGACGAGCAGCTCGGGGCGGCCCAGGACGCGGCCACAGCGGCCGGGATGCCGGTCGGCATCGTCCACGACCTCGCCGTGGGAGTCGATCCGGGCGGTGCGGACGCGTGGGCGCTGCAGTCGGAGCTGGCCACCGGGGTCCGGGTGGGTGCCCCCCCGGACGACTTCAACCAGCAGGGCCAGGACTGGGGCCAGCCACCGCTGCGCCCGGATCGGCTGCTGGCCACGGGGCTCACCCCGCTGCGCGACATGCTGCGCAGCGTGCTCGCCCATGCCGGGGGCATCCGCATCGATCATGCCCTGGGCCTGTTCCGGCTCTACTGGATCCCCGAGGGCGTCGGCGCGGCCGAGGGCACCTACGTGCGCTACCCCGCCGAGGCGATGCTCGCGGTGCTGGCTCTCGAGGCCGAGCGGGCGGGCGCGGTCGTGGTCGGTGAGGACCTCGGCACGGTCGAGGAGGGCGTACATGAGCGGCTGCGCGACGCCGGCGTCCTGGGCTCCAAGGTCCTGTACTTCGAATGGGAACACGGCCTGCGCAAGCCCGCCGCCCACTACGAACGTTCGGCGCTGGCCAGCGTCAACACCCACGACCTGCCGACGGCGCTCGGCTGGTTGCGCGGGGACATCGTGCGGCTGCGGATCGAGCTCGACCTACTGGGTCCGGACCACGACGCGGACAGCGAACAGGCCCGCCTCGACGCCGAACGTGCGGCCATGCTCGAGCTGCTCGCCGGGGAGGGGCTGGTCGGCCCCGACCCCGGCGAGCGGGAGATCGTCGAGGCCATGCACGCGTTCCTGGCCCGCACCCCCGCACTCCTGGTCGCCGCGTCCCCCGCCGACGCGATCGGTGACCCGCGCCAGCCCAACCTGCCCGGCACCGTCGACGAGTACCCCAACTGGCGGCTTCCGCTGGTCGTGGACAACGGCGATGGCGCGGTGCCCGTCGACCTCGAGGCGTTCCTGGATGCCCACCGGGTCCGTTCGCTGGCCACGGTGCTGCGTCGCTAGGCCGACCGGCGTCGGGCCCGCGGCGGGACCTCGTCGTCGAGTTCCATGCCCCGGGTCTCGGGCAGCAGCGTGAAGCCCAGGCTGGCGGCCGTGACCCCGACCCCGATCCACCGGGCGGCTGCCGCGAATGAACCCGTCAGGTCGGCGATGACCCCGAACAGCGCGAGCCCCAGCACCGCCCCGAGCACCCCCGTGACCGTGATCCAGCCCGCGACGGTGGCGCGCACCCGGGTGGGGACCAGTTCTGCCGCCAGGGCCCCCTCGGGCGGACCGAAGGCGGTGCTGGCGGCGATGGCGCCGAGATAGCCGACGGCGAGCATGACCGGGCCCCCGCCGTAGGCGACGAGGAGCGCGACCCCCGTCAGGGCCATGCCCGTCCCCGCGGTGACCCGGCGTCCGAACCGGTCCGCGCCGAAGCGGCCCACCAGCACCCCGGCCAGCCCGGCCGGTCCGGCCCCCAGCACCAGCAGGGACAGCTGGCCCGGCGTGGCGTCGAGGACGCCCTCGCCGTACACGAACAGGTAGGTGAAGCCGGGCCCGGTGGCGATCGAGATGATGCCCGCCATCAGGGCCAGGACGGCGACCCGGCCCCGCAGGCCCGCCGGCACGAGGCCCGGGAGGCCGGTGGCCCGTTCCGTCTCGCCGGAGATCTTCGGTTCGCGGATGCGCCGGGCCAGCAGCGGGAGCAACAGCAGGGGCACCAGGACGAAGGCGGTCACGACCCGGAAGGAGGGTTCGCCGGGCAGCAGGCCCCGGCCGACCGAGATCACGCCGGCTCCCAGGCCGTAGGCCACCGCGATCAGTGCCAGGGCCGAGGACCGGTCGACGGAGGTGGCCTCCTCGGCCGCGACCACCCCGGCCAGCGCGTTGAGCGTGGTGATGGCCGGACGGGCCAGCGCCACCAGCGCGACGTAGATCCAGAAGGAGGGCGACAGGGCGGCCAGTGCGGTCAGCCCCAGCCCGATGGTGATCGCCCCCAGCAGCAGCCGGCGTCGTCCCAGCCGGTCGGCCATCGCGGCGGCGGGCAGGGCCGCCAACGACGACAGGCGGATGATCGCCAGCGACAGCCCGATCGTGGTCGCCGGCATCCCGAGCTGGGAGGCGACGTCCTCGCCGTCGGTCTGCTCGCCGAAGTACGCGGCGACGTCGCCGATCACGGTGGTGACGCTGAACTGGGCCAGGCCGGCGGCGACCGAGAGGACCGCGACCGAGATCACGGGTGCGGTCAGCCACGCGGGGCGCTGCCGTCCATGCAGGGTGGCGATCGGGCTCTCCGGGTCCGTGTCGCCGGGGACGCTACCCGGGGTGGTGGCGGTGTTCCGGACCCGGAGCCCACCGCGTGAGTCCTGTCGGCCGGTCGGGGTAGCGTCGCGACCGACCGTGGAAGGGTCGAGGTGCTCGTCGTCACGTGGAACTGCAACTCCATCCGGGCCCGGATGCCCCGGCTGCTGGAACTGCTGCGGACCCACCAGCCGGACGTGGTGTGCCTGCAGGAGACCAAGGTCGCCGCGGGGCTCTTCCCACACCTGGAGCTGGCGATGGCGGGCTACACGGCGATCGACCACTCCAGCGGCACCTGGAACGGGGTCGCGGTGCTGGTCCCGATCGACACCGACGCCGCCGGGTGCGTCTTCGGCCTGGAGGGCCAGCCGCGCCCCGAGGAGGCACGCTGGCTCGAGGTCGTCGTCCGGGGCGTGCGCATCGTGTCGGTCTACGTGCCCAACGGCCGCCGGCCCGACCACCCTCGTTTCGCGGAGAAGCTCGACTTCCTCGACGCGGCGGCGGCCCGGACCGCCGTGCTCGTGGAGTCGGGGCCGACCGTCGTGGCGGGGGACATCAACGTGGCGCCGACGGACGACGACCTGTGGAACCCGCGGCGCACCACCGGCCGGACCCACGTGACGCCCGAGGAACGCGACCGGGTGGCCGTGCTGCTCGAGCAGGGCGTTCGGGACGCGTGGCTCCAGGCCGGCGAGGGTGGTCGCTACACCTGGTGGAGCAACCACCCGGCCGCGGTCGAACGCGACCAGGGCATGCGCATCGACCTCACGCTGGTCAGCGACCACCTCGACGTCCGTCGTTGCCTGGTCGACGCGAGCTTCCGCCGGGGCGAGCGCCCCTCGGACCACGCCCCGGTGCTCACCTGGCTGGACCCCTGACCGGCTCCGGGTCGGTCCCGCCGGGGCAGGCCTCCGCACCGGTCGACAGCCGGTCGGCACGGTCGGGGTCCGTGCCTTCGTGGCCGGCGGCGATCCGTAGCGCGGCCCGACGGTGACCGACGAGGTTCCCGGCCGTCGGCCCCAGGCGCAGGGCCGCGGCGAAGCCCGCGAGGTGCACCCGGGTGCCGGGCCAGCAGAGGTCGGGGTCGAGTTCGGGCAGCCCGTCGACGACGGGGGTGCTGTCGCGCGCCACCAGGGGGGCGCACAGTGGGTCGGCGGTCACGTCGAGGCGGCCGCCCGTGGCCAGCCAGACCTGGTCGAAGGAGGTCTCGGTGCCGTCGATCCGCATCCGCAGGCGAGGTCCGTCCGGTAGCGCGGCGTCGACCCTGGACCGCTCGAGCAGGTGCAGGGACCCCGCCTCGAGGCACCGGTCGATCTCACGGCGCATCCGCGCTGGCACGCTGCCGCCCCCGCGTGCCCGGTCGATCTCGCGGCGCCGCACCGAGGGGTCGGGCTGACGCTCGAAGGGCCGACGCTTCTTCGGCCCCAACCAACTGGGGTGGACGTCGAAGCGCTGGACGGTCAGACGACGCCGCGTGAGCAGGGTCACCTCGGCGCCACGTCGCGCGGCACCGACCGCCAGGTGCGCGGCCGACAACCCACCACCCACGACCAGCACCCGTCCCCCCGGCGGTGTGTCGTCGACATGGACCTCCTCGGCGTGGCGGACCCGGGGGTCGTCGGTCAGCCAGGCGAACGCGGGTGGGGCCACACGGCGGCGGGCGTTGGTGGCCAGCACGAGCCGGTCGGGTCGGAGCCGTTCGCCGGTGTCGAGGGTGACCCGGGCACGACCGTCGGGGGTGACGTGGAGGCCGGTGACCGTGGCCGCCTCCACGGTGTCGTCGAGGTCGGCCTCGGCGATCACCTGCTCGCAGAACGCGGCGAAGCGGGCCCGGGTGGGCAGCTGGGTCCCACCGCTGCGCAGCAGACCCTCCGGTCCGCCGGCGAGCATCGCGAAGGGATCGGGGTGGGGGTGGTGGACCGCCGGCGAGCGCAGGGTGGAAATGTCCTGGGCCGCGAAGCGGCGGTGCCAGGCGGCCATCCAGCGACCCGCGGGGTCGACGACGCGCAGCCCATGGTCGAGGCCGCGGCACCGCAGGGCGAGCGTGACGGCCAGGCCCGCGGGCCCGGCCCCGACCACGAGCGTGCCCGTCATGAGCGCACCACCAGCAGCCCCACCCAGCTGATCGCGGCGGTGAGCGCCAGCGCGCCCAGTGCCTGGCGGCCCATCAGCCGTGCCGCCACACGGCGGGAACGTTCTCGCGCGATGGTCAGGGCGGTGACCAGGCAGGGCACCAGCGCACCCGCCAGCACCAGGGCCGCGAGCAGTTGGGCGTCGTCGAGGGCGGCGACGGTGTCCGGCTCCGCGAGCAGCAGCAGCCCGTCCTTGCGCACCGAGGCCAGGACCACCGGCAGGGCGACCTCGCCGGGCAGGCGCAGTGCGGCCATCACGGGCTGCAGCGGACGGGCCACGGCCTCCATGGCGCCGGTCGCCGCCAGCAGGGAGGCGACCACCACGATCGCGAGGAAGACCGGTAGCGCGCGCAGGGTGACGTGCTGCAGGCTCGTCGCGGCCTCGCGGCGCACGTCCGCCCAGCGGGGCCTGGCGAGGAAGGCGCGGCCCGAGAGCAGGGCGAGGTCGAGCCGTGCCGGGTCCGTGCCCTGGTGCCGCGCGAGGAGGCGGGCGTGGGCGAGCGCACCGAGCGTGAGCACGGCGAGGTAGGGCAGGACGAGGCCGGGGCGCTGCGCGGCCGCCAGGACGCCGAGGGTCGCGGCCAACTGGTAGGAGCACGCGCTGCCGAACGCGATGGCCCCGATCGTGGCGTCCCGCGAGCACGACGAGCACGACCGCGTGGCGATCACCGCGGGGACGTTGCAGCCGTAGCCGGCGATGACCCGGACCAGGTCGCGTCCGGTGAGTCCCAGCGGGCGGACCAGCGGGTGCACCGCGGTCGTCAGGCGGTCCAACAGACCGCTGGCCTTGCCCAGGCCGAGCAGGAGAGCCAGGACGAGCACGACCGGCAGGGCCCAGACCAGCAACAGGGGCCCCATGGTCAGCAGGCCGTAGTCACCCGCGACGACGTCCGTCAGCGGCCAGGGCAGCCGGTGCGCGGCCGCGGCGGCGGGTTCGAGGGCCACCTCCACGTGGGGTTCGAGGTGGCCGGCCACCGTGACCGCGGCCCAGACCGAGGCGATCGCCGGCGCCAGGAGCAGCGCGAGCCCCGCCGGCGGCCCGAGCCACCGGTGCTCGAGCAGGGTGTGTGGGGGCTCGATGCGCCAGCCCGCCCGGGCCAGGACCGGGCCGCGGGTGAAGACCCCCGGTGCCTGCAGTGCCGCAGCCACCGCGGCCGGGGCGGCGGTGCGGTCGCGGGCGTCGACGGCGACGAACGGCACACCCGCGGCGACGGCGACGCGCTCGAGGGCGCGACGGGCCGCGGCCGTGTCCTGGACGCGGTCCCAGTGGGTGACCGCGACCACGCCCCGCCGCCCGGCGACCAGCGGCAGCAGCATCGCGAGCTCGTCGTCCAGGTGGGTGGCGTGGAGTACCAGCAGGATCTGGTGCTCCACCTCGTCGAGGACGTCCAGCGTGGCCCGGGTCGAGGCCGAGTCGAGGCGGTGGACCAGGCCGGGGGTGTCGAGATAGGTGTGGTCCGGGGTCGTGAACCGCTCGACGGCGAGGGTGGCCCCCGCGACGTTGTCGGCGCGCGGCCGGGTGCCGGCGAGCGCCGCCGCGAGCGACGACTTGCCTGCGGATTCGGGCCCCACGAGGACCGTGGTGCGGATGACGTGGCGGGTGGTCGACATCAGCAGGCGCAGTCGTCGCAGCAGGACAGGTCGTCGAGGAGGAAGCCCGGCTCGCGCAGTGCCTCGAGCGGTTCGATGTCGCGGTCGAGCCGACGCCCGACCCCTCGGGCCACGACACCGAATCGCTGCCGGAACTTGTAGACGAAGCAGAAGATCGCCTCGCGGTGGGCCAGGGACGGACCGGCGAGGAACAGGCCGGGCAGGACCGTGGACTCGTCGGCCTCCTCGGTGACCACCACGCGGCCGTGCTCGTCGAACTTGAAGCGGTCGCGCACCAGTTCGAGGCTGCCGTCGAAGCCCGTGGCGAGCAGCGGGGGCCCGTCGGCGCCGAAGCTCTCGCCACACGCGGTGTGCACGACGTAGCCGTGGGTGCCCGCGGGGGTGACCGCCGACACCGCCACGTCGCCGAGCAGTTGGAGCTGACCGGTCTCGTGGGCCTCGCGGAGCCGTCCGTGGGTGTAGGGCGACAGCGTCCGCGACGGGTCGGCGTCGACCACCTCCCAGGGGCGGTCACGGTCGAGGACCGTCACGCGGCGGCCACGACGCACGAGGTGCACGGCGGCGTCGATCCCGGACTCGTAGCCACCGATGATCACCACGTCGTCGCCGGGGTGGGAGTCCCAACGCTCGATCCCGACCGTGGGGACACAGCGCTCCGCTCCGGGGAATCCGTTGGTGCGCGGGTACTGCAGTTCGCCGGCGGCCCACACGACGGTGCGGGCCGGCCATGCGGCGCCGTCGGTGGTGTGGGCGAGCAGGTCGTCCTCGGCGCCGGCGGTCACATCGGTGACCTCCACGCCGGTACGGACGTCGAGGTCCTCGAGTTCCGCGACCATCTCCAGGTAGTCGGCGTACTGGGCGCCGGTCGGGTGCTCCTCGAGCAGGGACAGGGCGGGCGAGGTGTCCGGCGTGACGGCGTTGAGGTCGACCAGCCCGAACTGGTTGCCGGTGAACGACGGCGTGATGAGGCGCATGTCCTCGGGCCAGTGCCGGAAGGAGGCGCCGACGCGGAAGCGGTCGAGCACGGTCGCCTCCACGCCGATACGGCGCAGGGCCGCTGCCACGCCGATGCCGGCGGGGCCCGCGCCGACGATGAGCACGTCTGCGGTCACTGGTGGTCCTTCGGTGGGGGACCACAGACAATATCAGTTCTAGGAACCATTCCTAAAATAGTCCCACCCGGGGGCAGGGGCCCGTCGCGGCGGCGCCCCGGGGCGCCCCGGCGTGGGACCCGGCGTGGGTGACCGGGCCGGGCCGGGGTCGGCGGGTGGGTCTACGCTCGACGCCACGCCGCCGATGAAGGAGCCTCATCCATGCCCAGCGTCTTCACCCGGATCATCGAGGGCGAACTGCCGGGTCGCTTCGTGTGGCAGGACGACGACGTGGTCGCGTTCCTCTCGATCAACCCGATCACGACCGGCCACACCCTCGTGGTGCCGCGGCAGGAGGTCGACCACTGGATCGACCTCGACGCCGACCTCTGGGCCCGCTGCAGCGAGGTGGCGCTCGTCGTGGGCCAGGGGATCCAGAAGGCCTTCGACCCGCCGCGTGTGGGCCAGATGATCGCCGGCTTCGAGGTGCCCCACACCCACATCCACGTCCTGGCGGTCAACGATCTCGGGGACCTCAGCTTCGCCAAGGCGGCCAGCGACCCGGACCCGGCCGAGATGGACGATGCGCTCGAGCGGATCCGCAGCGCCCTGTGGGACCTCGGCCACGACGAGTACGTGGGCTGAACGCGAAGCGCCCCCGGCGGCCCGTGCGGTGCTTGGGCGGCCGGGGGCGGTGAGTGCGGTGGCTCAGTGCTCGTCGTAGTGGCCGTCGTGCGGCGCGTGACGGTGGCCGTCGTGCAGGTAGTCGACGTGGTCGCCGTGCTCCACGGTGTCGTGCCCGCAGTCGGGACCGTGCTGGTGGTCGTGGGGGTGGGCGATCACGTGCACGTCGTCGAGATCGCACTCGTCGTAGTGGTCGGAATGGGACCGGTGGGCGTGGCCGTCGTGGAGGTAGTCGACGTGGTCGTCGTGCTCCACCGCTGGGTGGCCGCAGTCGGGGCCGTGGACGTGGGTGTGACCGTCGTGGACGGCGTGTGTGGTGCTCAAGTGAGAGATCCTCGGTCGGTCGAAACGACATCGTAACATCGCAATAATCGCATGTCACGTGCAGCTCGTCCATCCGACCGGCGCTGCGGAGCTCAGGCCACCTCGTCGGCATGGACGACGGCGTCCTCGACGATGTGGGCGACGTGGTCGTCGACCAGCCGGTAGGTGACCTCGCGCCCCGTGCGGCGGCGCTCCACGAGCCGGGCGCCCCGAAGCACTGCGAGGTGCTGGGAGACCAGGGGCTGGGAGATGCCGAGGGCGTCCACCAGTTCGTGGACCGGGCGTTCGCTTCGCGCCAGTTCGCGCACGATCCCGATGCGCACCGGGTTGGACAGCGCGCGGAAGATGTCGGTGGCGCGCTCGAGTGCCGTCTGCTCCGACACCGCGCGCCCTCCCGCTCGGGCCGGGCGGGTCATCGTGGCCGCCCTCGGCCTCAGAGCGAGTCTAGAGGCCTGCCTTCACGCGGGCTCCTCAGAGCTGCTGATGGTGGCGATGGTCGTGGTGATGGGGTTCGTCGAGGACGATGGTGCCGTCGTCCAGCACGTGTACGTGCCCGCCGTACGCCCTCGCGAGCAGATCGGGGGTGAGTGACTTCTCGGGCGGGCCACACGCCACGACCTCGTTGGCCAACAGGACCGCCAGGTCCGCCGTCGAGGCGGTGCCGACATCGTGGGTGGTGAGCACCACGCACCGGCCCGCGTCGCGCTCGTCGCTGATCACGTGGCTGATCGTCTCCTGGGTCACCATGTCCAGGCCGGTGATCGGTTCGTCGAGCAGCAGCACGTCGGCGCGCTGGGCCAGGCCCTGGGCGACGTAGGTGCGCTGGCGCTGCCCGCCGGACAGCTCGTGCAGTTGGCGGGAGACCAGGTCCCCGATGCGCATGCGCTCGATCGCGGAGTCCACGGCCTCACGGTCCTCGGCGGTCAGGCGACGGAACGCCCCCCGGGCCCCGTAGCGGCCCATGCGTACCGTTTCCCGGACGGTCAGCGGCACCGACTCGTTCGCGACCGTGGTCTGCAGCACGTGTGCCACCCGGCGGCGGGCACCGTTGGCCGGGCGGCCGTACAGCTCCAGCGTTCCCACCGTGGGGCGCACCAGTCCGGAGATCGTGGACAGCAGGGTCGACTTGCCGGAGCCGTTCGGGCCGATGATCGCCACCAGATGGCCCGCCGGGAGGTCGAGGTCGATGCCGCGCAGCGCCTCATGGTCGCCGTAGGAGACCCCCAGACCGCGCATGCGCACCGCTGGGGCGACGGCGCCCCTGTCTCCTGGACGACCGCTGTCGTCGCCAAACTCGATTGGCGATCTAGGAACAGTTCCCATTACTCTCTCTAGGGTCGGTGCGAGAACACAATACATGGCCTGCCGGACGCCGACCCACGACGAAGGACTTTGTGATGCGTTCCACCCTCCATCCGAGACGACCGCTGGTTGCGGTCCTCGCCGCGCTCGGGCTGCTGCTGGCCGCCTGCGGCGCCGACGAGGATGGCGATGACCTCGACATCGGTGCCGAGGAGGAGGCGACCGACGATCTCCTCGTCGTGGCGACGACCTCCATCCTGGGCGACATCGTCACCGAACTGGTGCAGGACGACGGGACCGTCGAGGTCATCATGCCGCCGGGAGTCGACCCGCACGGCTTCGAGCCCTCCGCCCAGGATGCCGCGCTCCTGCGTGACGCCGACCTCGTGGTCGCCAACGGCCTGCAGCTCGAGGAGAACCTCGTCTCCGCGCTCGAGGCCGCGGAGGAGGACGGCGTGGCGGTCTTCGAGGTGGCGGGCCATCTCGACCCGATCGACTTCGACTGGGACGGGCCCCACGACCACGGGCACGGCGACGATGACGACCACGGCCACGACGAGGACGACGACCACGGCCACGACGAGGACGATGGTCACGAGCACGACGATGAGGATGACCACGGGCACGAGGACGATGGTCACGGCCACGACGATGAGGATGACCACGGGCACGAGGACGATGGTCACGGCCACGACGATGAGGATGACCACGGCCACGAGGACGACGATGGTCACGGGCACGACGATGAGGATGACCACGGCCACGAGGACGACGATGGTCACGGCCACGACGATGACGATGACCATGCGCACGGGCCCGAGGACCCACACGTCTGGCACGACCCGGTGCGCATGGCCGACGGTGTCGAGCTCATCGCCGAGGAGCTCGCCGCGATCTCCGAGGTGGTCGACGCCGACGAGTGGCAGCAGCGGGCCGACGACTACAACGAGCAGCTCCTCGCCGTGCACGAGGAGGTCGAGGAGATCCTGGCCGACGTGCCCGACGAGCACCGCAAGCTGGTCACCAACCACGACGCCTTCGGCTACCTCGCGGTCCGCTACGACTTCGAGGTGCTGGGCACCGTGATCCCCGGTTCGTCGACGGACGCGGAGACGAACCCGCAGGCGTTCGCCGAGCTGATCGAGACCGTGGAGGAGGCGGGGGTGCCCGCCATCTTCTCGGAGAACATCGAGGGTGACCGACTCTCCGAGCAGCTGGCCAGCGAGGTCGTCGGCCGCGGCGACCTCCAGGTCGAGGTGGTCGAGCTGTACTCCGACGCCCTGGGTGAACCCGACGGTGACGGGGGGACCTACCTCGACATGCTGCGTGCGAACGCGCAGCGGATCGCCGATGCGCTGGGCTGATCCGTCGCGGATCTGGCAGGGCCGGCGCCTCGCGGGGGAGGGGCGCCGGCCCTGGCATGCTGGGGGCCCGTACGTCTCGTGCGATGCTCTGCGTGGCCGCCCTCGTCGTCGTCGACCGGGGGCCCGACCGTGCGGTGAGGAAGGATCCGGTGGTGCTGGAGTTGGTGACCGACCCCTTCGCCTACTCCTTCATGCGCACGGCGCTGGCCGCCGGCCTGCTGACGGTGGTCGCCGGCTCGATCATCGGCACATGGGTGGTGCTGCGGGGCATGGCGTTCATGGGGGACGCGCTGGCCCACGGGGTCCTGCCGGGTATCGCGATCGCCTTCATCCTCGGTGGCAACCTGATGGTCGGCGGAGCACTGAGCGCCGCGGTCATGATCGGAGGCGTGTCGCTGGCCAGTTCCCGCAGCCGGCTCGGTGAGGACACCAGCATCGGTCTGCTGTTCGTCGGCATGCTCGCGGCGGGTGTGGCGATCATCTCGCGTGGCGGTGCCTACGCCGGCGACCTCACCACGATCCTCTTCGGGGACCCGCTGGGCGTGACGCGGGGCGATCTACGGGTCGTCGGGGTGGCGGCACTGCTCACCCTGGTGGTCACCGTGGCCTTCTACCGGCCGTTCCTGGTGTTGAGCTTCAGCCGGGCCAAGGCGCAGGCCCTGGGGCTGCGGCCGGGGCTGACCCACGTGGTGATGCTGGCCACCGTCGCGATGGTCGTGGTGACCTCGTTCCGCACCGTGGGCACGCTGCTGGTGTTCGCCTTCCTCGTCGCGCCACCCGCCACCGCCTCCCTGGTGTCGCGCCGGGTGCCGGTGATGATGGCGGTGGCGATGCTGCTCGGAGGCCTGGCCGTCGTCCTCGGGCTGCTGATCAGCTTCCACTACGCCACCGCGACGGCCGCGACGATCGCGGGGCTGACCGTGCTGATGTTCTTCCTGACCCTGGCGTTGCTCGAGGCCCGCGACCGGGTGCGGGCCCTGCGCCGACGCCGGGCCCCGGCGGCGGCCTGACCGCGTGGCGGAGCTCTAGTCGCAGTCGCCGCAGGTCCCCACCAGTTCGAAGCGGTGGGACTCGACGGAGAAGTCGCTGTCCCGGCCGGCGTCGATGGCGGCCTCGTGCAGCGTCGCCTCCACCGCGTCGGGCAGCGTGACGTCCTCGATGTCGCCGCACACCGAGCAGACGAGGTGGTGGTGGTGTTCGGAGAGTTCCTCGGCCAACTCGTAACGGGCGACGTCGTCGGTGGACATCAGTCGTCGCACGGTCCCGCACTGCTCGAGGATCGCGAGGTTGCGGTACAGCGAGCTCTGCGACTGCTCCGCACCCGACTCGATGAGGTCGGGGATCGTGACCGGGCGTCCGGTCTCGGCCAGCAGCTCCACCAGCTGCCGGCGCCCCAGCGTGTAGCGCTGGCGCGTGCGGCGCAGCTGTTGCGCGACGGTCGTGTGCAGGTCGGAACTCATGGGAACCATGATAGGGGAGGTTCTCGGAACCAGAAACACGGCGGCGTGCCGGCGGCCGGCGCCACCCGCTCCGGGGGGCGCGAGTCTACCCCGACGGACCATGGCCGAACGGAGGGAACGGTTACACTCGACGGCGACGCCACGGCGTCCCGCCGCGGTCATCGGATCGCGCGAACTCGCCTCTTATGGAGCCCGTCGACGTGCGCACAGCTGTCCAACGTTCCGTGTTCGCCCTCGTGCTGGTCGTGGTCCTGGCCGCGTGCGGGGGCGCCGGTGGGTCGGTCGCCGCGACCGTCAACGGCGAGGACATCGACCGTGAACTGCTCGAACGCATGGTCCGGGCGCAACTCGACTCCCAGGGCGTCGACCCCGAGGACCTGGAGGCCGAGGAACGCAGTGAGCGGGTCGAGCCGCTGCAACGGCAGATGCTCACGGCGCTGATCCAGTTCGAGGTGCTCGAACAGGTCGCCGAGGACTTCGACGTCGAGATCTCCGAAGAGGAACTCGACGAGGCCTTCGAGGAGCAGGTCGCGCAGTTCGGGGGCGAGGAGGCGTATCAGGCCGAGACCGGGATGACCGAGGAGGAGTTCCGGAACCTGCTGGTGGCCACGCAGGTGCGGGTCGACGCGCTGTTCACCGAACTGACCGAGGATGTCGGCGAGGACGAACTGCGCGAGGCCTACGAGGCCCAGGTCGAGACCCGTTTCGCCACCCGGTCGGTGCGCCACATCCTGGTGGAGTCCGAGGAGGAGGCCGACGAGGTCGTCGAGGAGCTCGAGGACGGCGCGGACTTCGGCGAACTCGCGGCCGAGGTCTCCCAGGACCCGGGCAGCGCCCCCAACGGTGGCGAGTACGGCGCGGAGCCCCGTGGGCAGTATGTCGAGGAGTTCGACGATGCGGTCTGGAACGCCGACATCGGCGAGCTCGTCGGCCCCGTGGAGACCCAGTTCGGCTTCCACGTCATCGAGGTCACCGACGAGGAGACCGTCGAGTTCGAGGACGCCCGCGACGAGCTCGAGGAGGAACTGACCGGTGGCGAGGCCCAGGAGGCCTTCAACGCGATCATCGAGTCGGCGTTCCTCGAGGCCGACGTCGAGATCGACTCCGCCTTCGGCATCTGGGAGGCCAGCGCCGGCGAGGTCGTCACCGACGATCCGCTGGCCCCGGAGGACTTCCCCGACGAGGGTGAGATCCCCGAGGAACTGCTCGAACAGTTTCCCGACGGCGAGATCCCCCCGGAGCTCATGGAGGAGTTCGAGGAGTTCCAGCGTCAGCTCGAGGAGCAGGGCGGCGCGGGCACCCCGTGAGTTCCGGCCAGCCCGCCCACGGGGCCGCGGCCACCTCGCCGCGCGTCGTGCTCGTCGAGACCTCCGACGCGTTGCCCGGCCTGCTGCCATTCCAGGCGTGGGACGCACTGGGAACCGCGCCCGTGGTCCTGCTGCGTGACGCGGAGGGCCACCCCGCCGCCCCGCACCTGTACTTCGCCGGACTCGACCTGGAGACGGTGGAGCCGGCCTCCCTCGGGCGCGGCGACCTCGATCTGATGCGGCCCGGGGACCCCGTCGACCGTCGGATCGCCCGCGCCCTGCTGGAGCGGGCCGTGGCCGACGGCACCGTGGTCTACCTCCTGGGTCCCGACGACGAGCGCCTCCCTCCGGTCCTCGGAGGCATCGCGCCGGAGCACGACGCGGAGATCGAGCTCGTCTTCCTGGCCCAGGAGCCCGAGGGCACCGCCCTGTTGCGCCTGGTCCAGGTGATGCGGCGCCTGCGTGACCCCGAGCACGGCTGTCCGTGGGACCTCGAGCAGGACCACGCCTCGCTCACCAACCACCTGGTCGAGGAGGCCTACGAGCTGATCGACGCGATCGAGCGTGACCACGACGTCGACCTGCAGGAGGAGCTCGGTGACGTGCTGCTGCAGGTGGTCTTCCACGCGCAGGTGGCCCGGGACCGCGGGGCCTTCGCGATCGACGACGTGGCCCGGGGGATCGCGGACAAGCTCGTCCGCCGTCACCCGCACGTGTTCGCCGACCACACGGTGGCCGACGCCGACGACGTGGCGGTCAACTGGGATCGCATCAAGGCCGAGGAGAAGGCCCGCAGCGGCCCCTTCGAGGGGGTGCCCATGGCGATGCCGGGGCTGCTGCTGCTCGAGACGCTGGCGCGCAAGGCGGCCAAACTCGTCCCCGACGGGGCGAACGACGTCGCCGATACCGTCGAGCGGGCCCGACGCGGTGTCGAGCGGCTGGCACGGACGGACGCGGCCGCGGACGGGTCGTCGGACGAACTCGAACTGGCCGTGGGGGAGGCGCTTCGCGCCGTGGTCTCGCTCGCACGCCACCACGGGGTCGATCCGGAGGCGGCGGCGCGGCGGTCGGCGGCCGGGTTCCGGGGCGACGTGGAGGAGGCGCTCCGTCTCGCCGCCGCCCGGGACCTGGAGCCCGCCGAACTCGACGCGGTGGCCTGGTCGCGCCTGCTGACCGAGGCCCGGGACGCCGACTGATCCGTGTACGCGCTCGTGGAGGGGTCCGGCACGGCTCGGCCGCCGTCCCGGGGCTGCGGGGAATGCCTGCCGGTCGCGGAGCCCGGGCACTAGGCTTTCGACCGACCCGTCACGAAGGCTGCCCACGTGCCCCCTCAGCAGTGTCCGGTGTGCGGCCGGTTCCTCAGGAAGGACCTCGTCGCCGGGCTGACGTCCGAACCGACGCCGTGCCCGCGGTGCGCGACCGGGCTGACCGCCGAGATGTTCGGGCTCCAGTCGGCGCCGGTGACCCCCGAGGCCTCGGTGGCCCCCGCCGAGCCCAGTGTCCGACCGCCCGACCTGCAACCCGGGCAGGTGCGCGACGATCCGGGTGAGGTCCTGGCGGGCTGGGACCGTGGGACCGCGCCGCTGACGGTCACCGACCGGCCCCCGTTCCCGGTGGACGCCGTGGTGCTGGCGGGGGCCGGCCTGGCCGGTGCGGTCCTCGGGACCCTGTTCGGCGAGCGTGGCTGTCGTGGTGCCGTGCTGGGCGCCGCGGGGGGCGTCTTCGGGGCCGCCGTGGCGCGGACGATCTGGCGCCTCGAGTGAGGTGCATGGCCGGCCCTCTGCTGCGCGCAGGGTGTTGCTGGTGTTGATGTTGTTGTCACCGTGCGTAGGGTGGCGTACGGTCCGAGTCGTTGCGGGCCGCCACGCTGCGCGAAGTCCCAGCGAGGGAAAAGATGAACGCCACCGCGATCGAGCTCGTCCGGGCCCGTGAGATCCTCGACAGTCGAGGCAACCCGACCATCGAGGTCGAGGTCGGCCTGCTGGACGGCTCCTCGGGCCGCGCGGCGGTCCCCTCGGGGGCATCCACGGGCGAGTCGGAAGCGGTGGAGCTGCGCGACGGCGGTCAGCGCTACCTCGGCAAGGGCGTGACGAGAGCGGTCGCCAACGTCGAGGACACCATCGCCGGAGAGCTGCTCGGGCACGACGCCACCGAGCAGCGCGCGATCGATGCGCTGCTGCTCGAGCTCGACGGCACGGACAACAAGTCCAACCTCGGTGCCAACGCCATCCTCGGGGTCTCGCTGGCCGTGGCCAAGGCGGCGGCCGAGTCGTGCGGGCTGCCGCTGTACGCCTACCTCGGGGGGCCCAACGCCCACCTGCTGCCCGTGCCGATGATGAACGTGCTCAACGGGGGCAGCCACGCGGAGAGCAACGTCGACTTCCAGGAGTTCATGCTCGCACCGGTCGGTGCACCGAGCTTCCGCGAAGCCCTGCGGATGGGCACGGAGGTCTACCACCACCTCAAGAAGGTCCTGAGCGGCCGTGGGTTGACGACCGGACTGGGCGACGAGGGCGGCTTCGCGCCGGACCTCGATTCGAACACCGCGGCGCTGGACCTGTTGCTCGAGGCGATCCAAGCGGCCGGCTACGAGCCGGGGACCGACATCGCCCTGGCCATGGACCCCGCCACCAGCGAGCTGTACCGGGATGGCGCCTACCACCTCGAGGGCGAGGGCCGGACGCTGGACTCCGCGCAGATGGTCGAGCTGTGGGCCGACCTGGTGGATCGCTACCCGATCGTGTCGATCGAGGACGGGCTGGACGAGAACGACTGGGACGGCTGGAAGCTGCTCACGGAGCGCCTCGGCGAGAAGGTGCAGGTGGTCGGTGACGACCTGCTGGTCACCAACCCCCAGTTCGTGCGCCGCGGCATCGAGGAGCGCGCCGCGAACAGTGTGCTGGTGAAGGTCAACCAGATCGGTTCGCTGACCGAGACCCTGGAAGCGGTGCAACTCGCGCACCGTGCCGGGTGGACCGCCATGATCAGCCACCGCTCGGGTGAGACGGAGGACGCCACCATCGCCGACATCGCCGTCGCCGTGAACGCCGGCCAGATCAAGACCGGTGCGCCCGCCCGCTCCGACCGGGTCGCGAAGTACAACCAGCTGCTGCGCATCGAGGAGGAACTGGGGGACGTGGCCCGGTACGCCGGCGCGTCCGCGTTCCCCCGGGCCGCGGTGGGTAACCGGGGGAGTGGCGGATCGTGAGCGCCCCGACCTCCACGCGGGAGCAGCGTCGGGACCTGCGGCGCCACGGCCGGCGACGTCGCCGCGGCGGCCAGGGCCGGGCGCCGATGCCCGTGCAGCGGGCGGCCCGTCGCGCCGTGACCGCGACCAGCGACGGTGGGCGCCGGGTGTGGGGCGCGGCCAGTGGCGGCGACCGACCGATGGTGGTGGCGCTCCTGCTGGTGGTCGTGCTGGGCGCGACCATGCTCGCCGGCCCCACCCAGCGCTACCTCGATTCGAGTTCCCGGGTGGACGATCTCCAGGTGAAGGCGTCGGCACTGGAGGCGGAGAACGACAAGCTGCGCCAGCGCCGCGACGACCTCACCGACGAGGAGTACGTGGAGTTGCTGGCCCGCGAGCAGCAGGGCCTGGTGCGGCCGGGCGAGGTCGCCTACAGCCTCGTGCCGCCGGAGGTGGACCGGCCCCGGATCTCGACGCCGCGTGATCCCGGAGAGAGCGAATCAGCCACCTGGTACGTGCGCGCCTGGGACTCCGTGCGCGGGTGGCTCGCCTGAGCGCACCCGGCCGCGTCCGGTCGGGCAGACGGCCATCTTGCCGAACGGGGCGCCGCTCCGTACCGTGACCCCACGGCCAGCCCGTCACGCGGGGGTCGGAGCGCGCATCCGGTGGACGAACCGCCGCCGGAACCACGTCATCAGCCCCGTCATACGGGAGCTGCCAGGACGGACCGGTCCAGGTGTCTGCGCGCGCACCGTGGAGACCAACCGAGGAGTTGATCGCACTGCAGGGACAGATCGTCAAGGGCAAGGTCGTACGTCTCGAGGAGTACGGCGCGTTCGTCGAGGTGACCACCGAGGACGGCGAAGTCGTCACCGGGCTGGTCCACGTCTCGGAGGTCGATTCGGACTTCGTCGAGAACATCTACGCCTACCTCGCCGAAGGTGACGAGGTCGACGTCAAGATTCTCGACGTCAAGGACGACGGCAAGGTCGACCTCTCCATCAAGCGCGCCGACCCGGACTGGCAGGACGACGAGACCCCCAACCTGAGGTCCAAGCTCGACAAGGACTTCAACAAGCGTCTCCGTCGCTTCATGCACAAGTCCCAGATGATCCAGGGTGAGGCGCGTCGTCAGAAGCGCGGACGCGTCGGGTCGTGAGCCCGGGCGAGACGCCGCCCGCCGTCCCTGACACACCGGACTCGAGCGCCGCGGACGCGGCGGTGCCCGAGCCCGATGCGGTGCGTGTCGACCCGGACGCCTCCTACGAGCGCGCTGCCGCGGCGCCGCCCGTGGACGACCGCGGGAGGGCGCTGATCTCCGCCCAGATCGGCCGGCCGGCGCGGGGCGACCCCGCGGTCGTACACCGCTGCGAGTTCGGGCTGCCGACCGTCGTGCGGGTCGATCCGCGCCTCGAGGACGGCACCCCGTTCCCCACGACGTTCTGGCTCGCGTGCCCGGTGCTGCGCTCGCGGGTCGGCACGCTCGAAGCCGACCACGCGATGGTGGGCCTGAACGAACGGCTCGAGCAGGAGCCGGAGTTCGCCGGACGCTACGCCCAGGCGCACGAGCGCTACGTGGCGTTCCGCGACGACCTCGATGAGCCCCTGCCCAGCGCTCCCGGTGCCGGCGGCATGCCCGGCCACATCAAGTGCCTCCACGTCCACGCCGCCCACCATCTCGCCACGGGCGACAACCCGGTCGGCGAATGGACCGTCGAGCACGCCACGCCGGCGCCCTGCCGTGGGCCGTGCGTGGACGAGGACGACCTCGAACGCTGGGGACGTCCGTGACCGGGCCCCCTGGGACCGTCCGGGTGGGTCCAGCAGGCCGTCCGCCGCGCGCCGCGGTCGACGTCGGCTCCAACTCGGTGCGCCTGCTGGTGGCCGGCGCGGACGGGCGGACGCTGACCCGACAGATGCGCATCACCCGCCTGGGCGCCGGCGTCGACGCCACGGGGCACCTCGACGACGAGGCCCTGGCCCGCACCCTGGAGGCGCTCGCAGACTTCCGTGACGTGTGGGTCGGGCACGGCGTTGAGGACCGGGTGCGGATCGCGGCCACCTCGGCGGTGCGCGACGCCACCGACCGGGACCGTTTCTTCGCCGGCGTCGTCGAGACGACGGGTGTCGAGGCCGAGGTCCTCAGCGGCGAGGCCGAGGCGGCACTGGCCTACGCCGGCGCCACCGGGGCGCTGGACGTGGACGAGCCCGCCATGGTCCTCGACGTCGGTGGGGGGTCGACCGAGCTCGTGATCGGGGCGCCGGGTGGCGGGGTCGCCGCGAGTGTGTCGCTGCAACTCGGATGTGTGCGGTTGACCGAGCGGCTGCTGTCCTCGGACCCGCCCGGACCGGACGAGCTCGCCGCCGCGCGCGAGGAGATCGTCGCCCGGCTCGACGAGGCCGAGCAGCGGCTGACGGCCGCGGGGTCCTCCCCCCGTGACGCACGCAGCATCGTCGGCGTGGCCGGCACGGCGACGACCCTCGGCGCCCTGCACCTCGGCCTGGAGACCTACGACCCCGACCGGATCCACGGCACACGGGTGCCGGCCGAGGCCCTGCGGGACCTGAGCGTCGAACTCGCCGCCACCCCGGCCGCGGGTCGGGCCGGGATGGGGCCCGTCCAGGCGGGCCGCGAGGACGTGATCCACGGCGGCGCGTTGATCGTCGCGGCGGTGGTCGGGCGGTGGAACCACGCCCAGCTGGTGGTCAGCGAGTCGGACTCCCTCGACGGGCTGGTCGCGTCACTGGCCTGATCCGGACCGGAGGCAGGCCGAGGTGGTATCGCCCGAAGAGGGCGCGGAAAGGGCGCAAAGTGGACGAGCGGCTTCAGGGCGGGACCTTCTGGCCACGCCTGGGCGAGGCCCTGGCCGACGTGCCCGATGAGGACCGACGGCCCCCGGAGCAGGCACGGGTGGGGGCCGTCCTCGTGCTGCTCGAACAGACCGAGGAGGGCCCGCGGGTGGTCCTCACCCGCCGGCGCCGGGACATGCGTTCCCACCCCGGCCAGGTCTCATTCCCCGGCGGGCGTCTCGACGCCGACGAGACCCTCGAGGAGGCGGCGCTCCGCGAGGCCTGGGAGGAGGTCGGGCTACGTGCCGGCACCGTCGAGATCGTGGGGACGGGACCGACGTTCTACATCCCCCCGTCGCGGTTCTGGGTCGCCCCGGTGGTCGCCCGGTGGCGTGAGCCACACGCGCTGGCCGAGAACCCCTGGGAGGTCGACGAGATCCTCCATGTCCCGCTCGCGCAGCTGCTCGAGCGGGATCGTTGGCGCCACGCCCCGCTGTCGCTGCGTGGCTCCACCTGGGCGTGGCAACTGGACGGCGACGTGCTGTGGGGAGCCACCGCGATGGTGATGTCGCTGCTGCTGGACATCGCCGTGGAGGACTGGAGCGACGGCGTACGCCCCGAGGAGCTCGGGGAACGCCTGGCGGTACGGCCCTGGGAGAACGCCCCCGCGTGGGAGCGACGCCCCCGCCTGGTGGGTGACCTTCCTGCAGTGGCGCAGCAGGAGGTCGCCCACGTCACCGTCGCGCAGATGCGCACCGTGCGGGCCTGGCTCGACGAGCGCGGCATCGGGGAGCTCGCCCGGGCCGAGCAGGCGGGACGTGCCCTGGTGGCGGCGACCCGCCGCCTGCGCGGTGGTGAGCTGCGGGACCTGTCCGTCAGCGTGCTCGCGGGCCCGTCGAGCAATGGTGCGGGTGGGCTGGCGGCCGCGCGGCTGCTGGCCAGTGCCGGTGCCCGGGTCCACGTCCTGGCGGTCGGCGAGGCCCGTCACCGTGCCCAGGTGCAGCTGCTGCGGGACGCCGGGGTGGCCATCGATCTGGTGGCGCCGGAGCACCTCGACGACGCCCGTTCCCCCGGCGAGGTCGTGTTGGACGCCATGCTCGGCATCGGGGCCGAGCCGCCGCTGCGGGACCTGCCGGAGGCGACGGCCGAGTGGCTGCGCCGGCACGACGTGCCGGTGCTCTCGCTCGACCTGCCCAGCGGGATCTCGGCCGACGGCGGGCTGAAGGGGCCGTGCGTGACCTCCGAGGTCACCGTGGCGCTGGGCGCCCCGACGATGGCCCTGCACGAGGCGATCGTGCACCCCTACGCGGGTGACCTCTACCTCGCCGACATCGGGATCCCCGCGGCGGCGTGGCGTGCGGCGGGGGTCGAGGCCCCGGCGGTCTTCGGCAACGGGCCGCTGGTGCGGCTGACCGCCGAGAACCGTGCCCCCGACGCGGGCACCCCCGACCAGGCGGAGCGGTCGAACTGAGAGCGGGCTGACCCTCAGAGGCCGACGGGGTGGGTGCCGGGGGCGGGACTCGAACCCGCATCTCATCGGTTTTAAGCCGATCGCCTCGCTGCCAGTTGGGCTACCCCGGCGGGGGGCTCAGTCTAGATCCTCGCCCTCCGGGCCCGACGTGACCGGCGTCGAGTACCGGCCGATGTTGCGGCCGCGGTAGGTGGGCGTCAGCGCGTGGCAGTTCGGACATTACGCCGAGGACCGGGTTATGCCGATCAGGAGGGTGTCGGTGCTGGGTGGGGAGCGGTTCTGCAGCTGGAAGGTCGGCATAACGCGGTGGGGTTGGTGACGCTTCGTCGTTCGGGCCAGTGGGGTCCGTCGAGGAGGCGATCATGGGATCTGTACTTGGTGTGGGGGTGTCGGGCCCGCTGGTGGGCCATGTCGAGGGGTTCGCGGCGGCGTTGAACGCTCGTGGCTACACGGTGTCCTCGACGCGCAATCAGCTGCTGGTGTTGGCGTCGTTAAGTCGGTGGCTGGTCGCGGAGCGGGTGCTGCTCGACGAGCTCGATGAGGAGCGCGTTGAAGCGTTCGTGCAGTTCCGGCGAGACCGGGGCTACACGCGTTGGATCTCACTGCGGGGGGTAGCTCCGCTGGTGTCGTATCTGCGGTCGATGGCGGTGGTGCCCGAGCCGGTGGTGCTGCCTCCGCAGGGCGAGATCGAGCTGCTGTTGGCCGACTATCGCGACTACCTGGTGAGCGAGCGGGGGTTGGTGACGTCGACGGTCGGGTCGTACGAGCGGTTCGCGCGGTTGTTCCTGACCGATCGTCGTGAGCGTGTGGGCGGGCTGGCGCTGGCGGACTTGACGGGCGCGGAGGTGGTGGGGTTCGTCCAGCGTGAGGCTCCGGCCCACAGCGTCGGGGTGGCCAAGCTGCTGGTCACGGCGTTGCGGTCGCTGCTGCGGTTCCTGCATGTCGAGGGGCGTATCACGGGGCCGCTGGCGATGGTGGTCCCCCCGGTGGCGGGTTGGCGGGGCGGAGCGCTGCCCCGGGCGCTTGCCCCGGAGGTGGTCGCTGCGCTGGTGGCCTCGTGTGATCGGCGACGGCACACCGGTCGTCGTGACCATGCGATGTTGCTGCTGCTGGTTCGTCTGGGGCTGCGCGCGGCTGAGGTCGCGGCCCTGCAGCTGGACGACATCGACTGGCGGGCCGGAGAGCTGGTGGTGCGCGGCAAGCAGCGTCATCGGGACCGCCTGCCGCTGCCGGCCGATGTCGGCGCCAGCCTGGCCGGCTATCTGCGTCGGGGACGGCCCCAGGTGCAGCACCGGGCTGTGTTCATCCAGGTGAAGGCGCCGTATGCCCCGGCGGCGGCCAGCACCGTCCAGGGCGTGGTCGCTGCAGCCTGCCACCGGGCCGGGGTCGCCCTGGTGGGCACCCATCGCCTGCGTCACACCGCCGCCACGCAGCTGCTGGCGGCAGGCGCGTCGCTTCCCGAGATCGCACAGGTGCTGCGTCATCGTGAGATCGCGACCACGGCCATCTACGCCAAGGTCGACCATGCCCGCCTGGTGACGCTCGCGAAGCCGTGGCCGGGGGGCCGGCCATGACTTCCACCACGAGTGTGCATGACCTCATGCGTGCAGCGGCGGTCGACTACCTGGCGATGCGTCGGGCGTTGGGGTTCAAGCTGGTCGACACCGACCGGCTCCTGGAGCAGTTCATCGCGTATCTGGAGCAGGCCGGGGTAGCCACGATCACCACCGAAGCCGCGACGGCCTGGGCCACGCTGCCCGTGGGGGTCCAGCCGGCCTGGTGGCGTCAACGGCTGCAGGCGGTGCGCCAGTTCGCGACCTATCTGCAGACCCTGGACCCGAAGGTCGAGATCCCTCCGGCCGAGCTGCTGCCCTACGCGACCAGACGTGCGACACCGTTCATCTACACCCCCGAGCAGATCGTCGCGTTGCTCGCCGCTGCCGGCCGGATGCGGCCCATGACCGCGGCGACCTACACGACCCTGATCGGGCTGCTGGCCGTGACCGGCATGCGCGTCGGAGAAGCCATCGGCCTGGACCGCGACGACCTCGATCGACGCCGAGGGCTGCTAACCGTGCGTCGCAGCAAGTTCGGCAAGTCCCGACAGCTGCCATTGCACCCGACCACCACCGCCCAGCTCGCCGGCTACCTGCGCACCTGCGACCGCCACCTCAACGAGCGCCAGACCACAGCGCTGCTGGTCTCCACCGTCGGCACCCGGCTGTTCTACAGCAACGTCCACATCACCTTCCAGCAACTGACCCGCACCGCCAGGATCCAGTCCGACTCGCCGAGATGTCGCCCGCGCCTGCACGATCTGAGACACACCTTCGCCGTGGACACCCTCACCCTCTGGCAACGCGACGGAGAGGACGTCCAGGCCCGGCTGCCGTTGCTGTCGACCTACCTCGGTCACACCGACCCGGGCTCGACCTACTGGTACTTGACCGCGACCCCAGAGCTGCTCGGCGCCGCCGCCGAGCGTCTCGACCAGAGTCGGGAGCAGGCATGACGTTGCTCGCGCCCACCCTCGAAGCATTCTTCACCGACCGGCTCATCCAGCAACGCGGGGCCAGCCCCAACACCGTGGCGGCCTACCGCGACACCTTCCGGCTCCTGCTCAGGTTCGTCCAGCAGCGCACCCGCCTCAGCCCCGACCGGCTCGAGTTCGACCATCTTGACGCCGTCTGCATCACGACGTTTCTCCACCACCTCGAGCACGACCGGGGCAACAGCGTCCGCACCCGAAACGCAAGGTTGGCCGCCATCCACTCGATGTTCGCCTACGCCGCGCTTCGCCACCCCGAGCACGCCGGGCTCATCCAACGCGTGCTGGCCATCCCCCACAAACGCGCCGAACAGAAGCTGATCTGCTTCCTCACCTCCACCGAGGTCGATGCACTGCTTGCCGCCCCCGACCGCACACGCTGGCTCGGACGACGCGACCACGCCCTGCTGGCCACCGCGGTCCAGACCGGGCTGCGCGTCTCCGAACTCGCCCGCCTGACCCGAAACGACCTCGAGCTCGCCACCGGCCCGCACGTGCGATGCCACGGAAAGGGACGCAAGGAACGCATCACCCCGCTAACCCGACAGACCGTGACCGTCCTCGACCCCTGGATCCAAGAACGAGGCGGCCACCCCACCGAGCCGCTGTTTCCAACCCGTCAAGGCCGCCAGCTCAGCCGCGACGCCATCGAACTTCTCGTGCGACGCCACTCCACAACCGCCACCGCGTCCTGCCCCTCCCTGGCAGCCAAGAAGCCCACCCCCCACGTGCTTCGCCACACCTGCGCGATGCGACTCCTCGAAGCC
>SLRZ01000058.1 GCA_007130695.1 Nitriliruptoraceae bacterium | reverse complement strand
GTCCCCGGCGCGGGAGCACGAACCGTCCGCGCCCGGCCTCCGGGCACCGCCGGCCGTCAGCCCCGCGGGGGCAGCCGGTACATCCCGTCGCGGTACTCGCGCACCATCCGGGTGGCGGCGAACCGCGGCGCGAGGGTGCGAAGCGACGCCTTCACCATCGCCACCCAGTCGGCGGGCACCCCGTCCTCACCACGCTCGAAGAAGCGCGGCACGACCTGCTGCTCGAGCAGGCTGTAGAGCGTCTCCGCATCCCGGTCGTCCTGGGCGGCGTCATCGTGCTCCGTCTGCCCCGGGATGGACCAGCCGTTGCCGTCCTCGAAGCCCTCCGCCCACCAGCCGTCGTCGACGCTGAGCTGGACGCCGCCGTTGAGCGCCGACTTCATGCCGCTGGTGCCGCTGGCCTCCATCGGCGCCCGGGGCAGGTTCACCCACACGTCGCAGCCGGCGACCATGCGCCGGGCGATGGCGAGGTCGTAGTCCTCGAGGAAGACCACCCGTTCGGCGACGTGGCCGGCCCCCTTCAGGGCGAACAGCTCGCGCACCAGGGCCTTGCCCGCCTCGTCGGCCGGGTGGGCCTTGCCGGCGATCAGCAGCTGCACGGGCCTGGGACCGCCCAGCAGCGCCAGCGCCCGTTCGGGGTCGTGCATGAGCAGCCCGAGCCGCTTGTAGGTGGCCACGCGCCGGGCGAAGCCCAACGTCACGACCCCGGGATCCAACGCCCGCGCCGCCGCCTGGACGTAGTCCGACGTCTCCGAACGGCCCAGCCGGTCGGTCAGGCTGCGTTCCCGGACGAACTCGATGAGGTCGCCGCGCAGTTCGTCGCGCACCGCCCACAGGTCGGCGTCGGGGATCGCCTCGACGGCCTCCCACATCCCCGGGTCCTCGACGTGGTCGAACCAACCGGCCGGAAGGTGGCGGTCGAGCAGGCGCCGCATCGCGGGCGCCATCCAGGTGGGATGGTGGACGCCGTTGGTGACGTGCCCGATCGGGGCGGCCTCCGGGTCGGAAGCGCCGAAGACGGGGAACCACATGCCGCGGGCGACCTGCCCGTGCAGCCGGCTCACCCCGTTGGCGCGGCTGCTCGTGCGTAGGCCCAGCACGGTCATGCCGGGGTGTTCGTCGTGGTTGCCGGGATGGACCCGCCCGAGGTCCAGCAGGCGTTGCGGGTCGACCCCGAGCTCGTCGGGCAGCGAGCCCAGCAGGTCGAGCATCTGGTCCGGCGGGTAGGTCTCGTTCCCCGCCGGCACCGGCGTGTGCGTCGTGAACAGCGTCCGTTGTCTGGCGTGTTCCAACGCCTCCTCGAACGGCACGCCCTCCGCCACCTCGCTGCGGGCCAGCTCCAGGGCCGCCAGGGCGGCGTGCCCCTCGTTGAGGTGGACGGTCGTGGGCTCGATGCCCATGGCCCGCAGGGCCCGGATCCCACCGAGGCCGAGCAGGGCGTACTGGGCCAGCCGCAGCTCCCGGTCGCTGACGTAGAGCCGGGCGGTGATCCAGCGGTCGAGGGGTCCGTTGTCCTCGACGTCGGAGTCGAGGAGGTAGAGCGGGACCCGGCCCACGTCGACCCGCCAGACGCGCGCGTGCACCTGACGACCCTGCATGGGGACGCTGATCTGCAGCGGATGGCCGTCGTCGTCCGTGACCGGGACCGCGGGGAGGTCCTCGGCGTGGGTCTCGACCCAGTACTCGTGCTGCTGGCCGGAGGGGTCCAAACGCTGGTGGAAGTAGCCCTGGTGGTAGAAGAGGCCCACCGCCACCATCGGCACGCGCTGGTCCGAGGCCTCCTTGAGGATGTCGCCCGCCAACGCCCCCAGGCCGCCGGAGTAGATCGGCAGCGAGGGGTGCACGGCGAACTCCGCGCACAGGAAGGCGACCGCGCCGCCCTCCAGGGCCTCGGCCGCCTCGTCGAGGTCGACCTCGGCGTCGAACTCGGCGGCGACCCGCGCCACCTCGGCGACGTAGTCCTGATCCTCGGCCGCGTCCTCCAGTTCGGTCACCGTCAGGTCCCGCAGGACACGGATCGGGTTCTCCCCCGCACGCTCCCAGCGGTGGCGACCGAGGTGGGCGAACACCTGCGGACCACCGCGGGTCCACGACCAGCGGTAGTTGCGGGCCAGCCGCGCCAGCGGCAGCAACGGCTCCGGCAACCGCAGCTCCCGCTGCGCCACCGCCCGTGCGTGGTCACGTCGTCCGTCCTGCACCATGTGGTCTCCTACCGGGCATCTCACCGTCGACGGCGCACCCTAACGGGCCCGGCCGGACCTCTTCAGCGCCGGGGCCCTGGAGCGTCGGCCCGGCACCGGGCTCTCAACCGACCGCGTCGCGGAAACGGTCCGCTTCGTTCGGGTCGAAGGGTCCGACCACGGCGAGGTCGCGCGGACGCCGCAGCACCCGGCGGGCCACGGCGCGCACGGCGTCGAGGTCGACCGCCTCCACCCGGGCCAGGGCCTCGTCGACGGTGACCACGGGCGTGTCGGTGACCACCTGCTGGCCCAGCCGGGCCATCCGCGAACCGGTGTCCTCCAGGCCCAGCACGGTCCCGCCGGTCATCGCGCCCTTGGCGCGCTCGACCTCGGCCGCGCTGACATCGTCGGCGACGCGGTCCAGTTCTCCGCGCAACA
Organism: Nitriliruptoraceae bacterium; assembly: GCA_007130695.1. Classification (GTDB taxonomy): domain Bacteria; phylum Actinomycetota; class Nitriliruptoria; order Nitriliruptorales; family Nitriliruptoraceae; genus SKLC01. The sequence continues at coordinate 14,240 of SLRZ01000058.1, read as the reverse complement.
GCCCCAGGACCTCGTCGAGCTTCCCGGGGGTCGTGCCCGCGTAGGCACCGACCAGCCCGCCGTCGGTCCACGAGGCGGCGTAGCCGTAGGTGGTGTAGGCCAGGCCCCGCAGTTCCCGGATCTCCTGGAAGAGCCGGGAGCTCATGGAGCCGCCCAGCAACGTCATCAGGACCCGCAGGGCCCAGCGGTCCTCGTCCTGGTGGTCGAGCCCGGGTACGCCCAGGACCACGTGGGCCTGTTCCGTCGGCCGGTGGCGCACGCGTACGTCACGCTCCCCGAAGCGCTCCGGCCGGCGGCGTGCCGGTCGCCCGCTGCCCGGCCGGCCGAGGTCGCCCAGCAGGGTGTCGGCCAGCCGCACGACCTCGTCGTGGGTGACGTTGCCGGCCGCGGCCACCACCAGCTCCTCGGGGCGGTAGCGCTCGAGGTAGTAGTCGTGGATGGTGTCGCGCCGCATGGCCCGGATGCCCTCGATGCTGCCCAGGGTCTCCACGGCCAGCGGGTGGGACCCGAGGACGGACTCGGTGAAGTCGGTGTGCACCAGATCGTCGGGGGTGTCGTGGTGGATGTCGAGCTCGGAGAGCACGACCTCACGTTCGGCCTCGACGTCCGGCTCGGTGTTGCGGGCGTCGACGACCATGTCGGCGAGTACGTCGAAGGCCAGCGGGAGGTCGCGGTCCAGCACCCGGGCGTGGAAGCAGGTCATCTCCTTGGAGGTGAACGCGTTCATCTCCCCACCGACGGCGTCGAGTTCCTCCGCGATGGTGCGGGCGTCGCGGCGCGACGTGCCCTTGAACAGCAGGTGTTCGAGGAAGTGCGAGCACCCGACCTGGTCGCCGACCTCGTCGCGCGACCCCACGGCGAGCCACATCCCGAGCGCGACCGAACGCACGTCCGACATGGTCTCGGTCACGACACGGACGCCGCTGGGCATCGTGGTCGATTCGTGGCTCACGCGCACTCCTGGAGTCCGGGGGCGTTGTGGCGGGCACGTCGGCCCGTTGACGCCGGACGGCGGCCACGCGGGCCGCCGTCCGGGATGCTACGGCGCGACCTCAGTCGCGCTCGCGCGAGCGGCTCCGGGTGCGCGTACGGGTCCGCTCGCCACCACCGTCGCGGCCGCCGCGGTCACGCTCGCGACCACCGCGGTCGGAGGTGTCGCCGGCGTCCGCCTTCTCGCCACCGCCGTCGGCCTTCTCGCCGCTGTCGGACTTGTCGCCGCCGTCGTCACGACGGGCGCGCTCGCGCCCACCACGGCTGCGACCGCCGCGCTCGCGCGGCTTGTCGTCACGGTCGGACCCGCCGCGGGGCGCGTCCTCCACCGGTGCGGGGGCTTCGGCCGGAGCCTCGTCCTTCGCCGCGGGCTCGTCGCCGACGAAGGCCAGCTTGAACTTGCGCCCGCCGTCGAGAACCTCCTTGATCTCGACGAGGATCTGCTGGCCGACCTCGGCCGCCTCCTCGCCGTGGTTGAGCCGCTTGCCCGCCATCTTCGACATCTCGGAGATGTGCAGCAGCCCGTCGATGCCCGGGGTGAGGCTGACGAACGCACCGAAGTCGACGGTCTTGACGACCGTGGCGTGGTAGCGCTCGCCGGCCTCCGGCAGCGTCGGGTTGGCGATCGCGTTGACCTTGTCCAGCGCGGCCTGCCCGATCTCCTTGGTGTCGGCGTAGATCCGAACGACACCGCGACCGGCCTCTTCCTCGACGTCGATCTGGGCGCCGGTCTCCTCGGTGATCTCCTTGATGATCTTGCCGCGGGGACCGATGATGTCGCCGATCTTGTCCTGCGGGATGTGGACGACCTCGACGCGCGGGGCGGTCGGGGCGACCTCGTCGCGCGGCTCGGCGATCGCGCCGGCCATGACGCGCAAGATCTCCAGGCGCGCGTCCTTGGCCTGCAGCAGCGCGTCACGCAGCACGTCGGACGGCAGGCCCGAGAGCTTGGTGTCGAGCTGCAGTGCGGTGATGAAGTTCTCCGGACCGGCGACCTTGAAGTCCATGTCGCCGAAGAAGTCCTCGACGCCCTGGATGTCGGTCAGGGTCGTGTACTTGCCGTCCTCGTAGACCAGGCCCATCGCGATGCCGGCCACGGGCGCGTGGATCGGCACACCGCCGTCCATCAGCGCCAGGGTGGAGCCGCAGACCGACCCCATCGAGGTCGAACCGTTGGAGCTGAGGATGTCCGAGACCACGCGGACGGTGTAGGGCCACTCGTCCTCGCTCGGCAGCACCGGCACGATCGCCCGCTCGGCGAGCATCCCGTGGCCGATCTCACGCCGCTTGGGCGAGCCCACCCGGCCGGTCTCGCCGGTCGAGTAGGGCGGGAAGTTGTAGTGGTGCATGTAGCGCTTCTCGTCGATCGGATCGAGGGTGTCGATCCGCTGGGCCTCCCGGGGGGTGCCGAGTGCCAGGACGGAGAGCACCTGGGTCTCGCCGCGCTGGAACAGCGCCGAGCCGTGGGTACGGGGCAGGATCTGCACATCGGAGGAGAGCTCGCGGATGTCGGTCGCACCGCGACCGTCGACCCGGATGCCCTCGTTGACGATGAGCTTGCGCACGGCCTTCTTCTCGATCGAGCGGAAGGCGTTGCGCGACTGCTTGACGCGCTCCTCGTCGTCGAGGTCGTCGGGGCCGTTGGCCACGACGTGCTCGACCATCTCGTCGCGGATGACCGCGAGCTGTGCGTCCTTGTCACCCTTGCCGACGTCGGCTTGGCGGTAGACCTCCTCGACCCGCGCGGTCGCGAAGGCGTCGGCGATGGCGAAGACGTCGTCGCGGTAGTCGAGGAAGCGGGGGAACTCGCCGACCTCACGCGCACCGCCGACCTGGTCGAAGAAGGCCTGCTGGGCGTCGCACAGCTGCTTGATGAGCGGCTTGACGTCCTCGATGGCCTGCCCGACGACCTCCTCGGTCGGGGCGGGCGCGCCCATGTCGATCTTCACCCAGGCGTCCGGGGTGGCCTCGGCCTCGATCATCAGGATCGCGACCTCGCCGTCGTCCTCGACGCGGCCGGCCACGATCATGTTGAAGACGGCCTCCTCCTCGAGCTCCTCGAAGCTCGGGAAGGCGACCCAGGAGCCGTCACGCAGCATCGCGTAGCGCAGCGCGGCGACGGGGCCGTCGAACGGCACGCCCGAGAGCATCGTGGCCAGCGACGAGCCGTTCATCGCGACGACGTCGTAGGGGTCGTGCTGGACGGTCTGCAGGATGGTGTTGACGACCTGGACCTCGTTGCGCAGGCCCTCGGCGAAGGTCGGGCGCAGCGGCCGGTCGGTCAGGCGACAGGTCAGGATCGCGTTCTCTGACGGGCGGCCCTCCCGCTTGAAGAAGGAGCCGGGGATACGCCCCGCGGCGTACATCCGCTCCTCGACCTCGATGGTCAGCGGGAAGAAGCCCAGGAACTCCTTGGGGGAGCCGGACGAGGTGGTGGTGGTCAGGACGGTGGTGTCGCCGACCTGGGTGATGACGGCGCCGCCGGCCTGTGCCGCGACTCCGCCCGTTTCGAAGGTGATCGTCTTGCCGTCGATCTCGACGGCGTGCTCGTGGATACCGAGCTTGCCCACGTGGGCCTCCTCTTGTTCGTCGTGCCCGGGGCGCCTGTTGCGTTCCGGGCCCGGGAGGGGCCCGGCGGACGGTGCCGGTGCATCAGTGGGGATCGCTCGACTCGTGTTCGAGTGGTCTCCACTGACGACCGACCTTCGTGCCCGCCGGGTCGCTCTCCCGTGTGCTCTTCGCTGACCGCCCGGTGGCGGTCGGCTCCCCGCGCGCTGCCCCACGTCGTTCGACGTGGCACACCGCGCGGGGTGTGTCGCCGGTCGGCCCCCGGGAACTCCCGAGGGCCGGGCCCAGCGCCTCGCTAGCGGCGCAGCCCCAACTCGGAGATCAGCGCGCGGTAGCGGTCGATGTCCTTCTTCTTCAGGTAGTTCAGGAGCCGTCGGCGCTGGCCCACCAGCATCAGCAGACCACGACGTGAGTGGTGGTCCTGCTTGTGGTCCTTGAGGTGTTCGGTCAGATGTGTGACCCGCGCCGTGATGAGCGCGACCTGGACCTCGGGGGAGCCGGTGTCGCCCTCGTGCTGGGCGAACTTCTCGACGATCTCCTGCTTGCTCTGCGGAAGAGCTGCAGCCAATGTGGTGACTTTCGTTCGTGAACTCATGCCCTGCACCGCCGGGCTGATCGCCACCTTCATGGTGGCGAACTCGGGGGTCGGTCGGCGTGGACTCACGAGGGTCCACACGCTTCGTCCGCGACCCCGACGCCCGAACGGGCACGGTGACATGCGGCCCAGGGAGGGCCGACACGAACGAGTATGGCCCATCGGGGGCGTATCAGCAAGCCTCGCGGTGTGGTGGTCGGGGCGCGGAGGGCGTCCGGGACGCGAGTAGCATCCCCCCGCCGCCGGCACCGGGTCAGGAGACACCATGAGCCAGTCCACCACCACCGAGGGTGACACCCCGCCGACGGCGGTGTGGGAGGCGATGCTCGCCACCACCGGTTTCCTGCCCGAGGACGAGGCCCTGGGCCTGTACCGGGCGGCGCTCGCGGGTGCGCGCGTCGGCCCGCTGCTGGAGGTCGGCACCTACTGCGGGCGTTCCACGCTGCTGCTGGCGGAGGCCGCACGACAGCACGGCACCGTGGTGGTGACCGTCGACCACCACCGGGGCTCGGAGGAGCACCAGCCCGGCGAGGGCTTCCACGACCCCGAACTCACCGATCCGGAGACGGGGCGGGTGGACACCCTGCCCGCCTTCCGCCGGACCATCGCCCGTGCAGGCCTCGAGGACCACGTGGTCGCGGTCGTCGCTCCCTCTGCGACCGCCGCCGGCGTGTGGGGCGGTCAGGTCGGCATGGTGTTCATCGACGGTGGCCACTCCGAACCGGCCGCGCGCGCGGATCTCGACGGCTGGTCCCCCCACGTGGCCCCCGGCGGCCTGCTGGTGATCCACGACGTCTTCGAGGACCCGGCCGAGGGCGGCCGGCCGCCCTACCTCATCTTCCGCGAGGCGTTGGACTCCGGGCGGTTCGTCGAACGGTCGGCGACGCGGTCACTGCGGGTGCTGGAACGGGTGGCTGACCTCGGGCCGCACCTCCGACGTGCGACGCCAGCCGTTCGGCGTTGAACGCCCCACGTCACACCCCGCACCGCTGCGACGCCAGCCGATCAGCACTGCACCCCCCACGTCACACCCCGCACCGCTGCGACGCCAGCACTTCAGCCGTGCACGCCGCACGTCACAGCCCGTCGGAGGGCGGGCGGGACCGCGGCGTCAGGCCGTGCTGACGTCGTCCGCGAGCGGGACCGCCTGCACGTCCTCGGCGGTCAGCTCACAGCACTCCTCGTGCCCGGCCGCGGCCGCGCCGGCCCGGAAGGCCTCCCGCGTCGGGCCGCCGGCGATCGCGTCGGCGGCCAGCAGCACCGCGGCCCCGGTCCAGGTGCTGCGCTCCACCGGCCACCGGGTCCGGTCGGGCCACACGTAGCCGGTCCAGTAGCTGCCGTCGTCGTGGCGCAGGTGCTGCATGGCGGCGACCTGCTCTGCGGCGCGGTCCTCCTCGCCGATCGCGGCCAGCGCCAGCGCCAGCTCGCAGGTCTCCGCGCCGGTGACCCACGGTCGGTCGGCGACACACCGGATGCCGAGACCCGGGACCACGAAGCGGTCCCAGTCGGCGTCCAGGCGCGCCCGGGCCGCAGCGCCCGTGAGTACGCCGCCGAGCACCGGGTAGTACCAGTCCATCGACCAGCGCCCGCGGTCGGCGAAGCGGTCGGGGTGTGCGACCAGGGCGTGGGCGAGCCGGTCGGCCGCCAGCTCCCACTCCGGCTGCGCGTCCCCGAGTTCGTCGGCGAGCCGGGCGGCGTTGCGCAGGCTGTGGTGCACGCTGGAGCCGCCGGTGATCAGCGCCAGCCGGTCGGGGTCACCGTCCGTGCCGCGGGCCCACCAGACCTGGCCGCCCGGGTCCTGCAGATCCAGGACGAACTCGATCGCGCGGCGCACGACGGGCCAGAGCCGCTCCCGGGCCCCGTCGTCCTGCGTGGTCAGCACGTGGTGGCGCAGACCCACCGCCACGTAGGCGGTGAAGTTGCTCTCGGCGTGGTGCTCGACGGCCCGACCGCGTTCGTAGCGCGCCGCGAAGGAGCCGTCCGGCCGCTGGATCCGCGCCAGCCACTCGTAGGCCGCCCGCGCCTGCTCGTGCTGCCCCGCGACGTCGAGCGCCATCGCGCACTCCACGTGGTCCCAGGGGTCCACGTGGCGGCCGGGCTCCCAGGGGATGGCCCCGTCGGGTCGCTGGGCCGCAGCGATGCTGGCCGCCGTCTGCGCGACCGCGGCGGGGTGGAGCAGCTCCGTGAGGTCAGCCCGCAACGCCGACCTCCGGGCTCGACGGCGCCGTGTCGTCCGAGGCCCGTCGCAGGTAGAGCACGACGCTCTTGCCGATGAACGGCGTGAGCGCGTTCTCGGCCAGCCGGGTCACCAGCGGCTGCTGCATCAGGTCCCACACGAGCAGCTTGTGGTACAGCCGCGGAAGCAGCGCGTCGTCCTTGTTGACGCCCACGGCGCACTTGAGCCACCAGTAGGGCGAGTGCAGGCCGTGGTTGTGGTGGGAGTCGAGGACCTGCCCCCCCGCCCGCGTCAGCCGCTCACGCAACTGCGAGCGACGGTAGATGCGGATGTGGCCGCCGGAGACCTCGTGGTACTCCTTCGACAGCGCCCAGCACACCAGCTCCGGACCGAAGCGGGGGACGCTGACCACGACCGTGCCCCCGGGCTTGACGACCCGCAGCAGTTCACGCATCGCGGTCTCGTCGTCGTGCAGATGCTCGAGCACCTCCGAGGCGATCACGAGGTCGAAGGTCGCGTCGTCGAACGGCAGGGCGTAGGCGTTGCCGCGCATGACGACGGCGGAACCGGCCTCGCCGAACATCTCCTCGGTCTCGGCCACGTGCGCCCGGGTGGTCTCGAGGACCTCCTCATCGTGGTCGAGCGCCACGACGTCGAGGCCCAGCGCCAGCAGGTGGCCGGTGTGGCGTCCCTGGCCGCAACCGACGTCGAGGGCACGCATGCCGGGACGAAGGTCGAGCCGGTCGGTGTCGAAGGTCAGCACGGGCGTGTCCTCAGGCTGCGGTTCGGATGGTGCGTACGGGCTCGACGTCCGCCAGGGCCGCGTACTCCTCGAGGGTCCGGCGTGCCGCGACGCGCCAGGTGAAGCGCTCGAGCACCCGGCGGCGTCCGGCCTCACCGATGCGGTCGCGGAGGTTGGCGTCGCCCAGCAGCCGGGTGATCGCCTCGCTCAGCGGTCCCGGCTCGCCGGGAGCGACCAGCAGCGCGGTCTCCCCGTCGCGGCCCGCCACCTCGGGCAGGGCGCCCCCGGTGGTGGCCACCAGCGGCGTGCCGCAGGCCATCGCCTCGATCGCCGGCAGGGAGAAGCCCTCGTACAGCGAGGGGACCACGGCGACCTCGGCCGAGGCGAGCAGCTCCGCGAGCTCGTCGTCGGTGAGGTCGGAGACGAACCGCACGGCGTCGTCGGCCAGCCCCAGGCGCTGCATGGCCAGGTCGGCGGTGCCGCCCTCGTTGCGGTGGCCCACGATGACGAGGTGGGCGTCACGGCGTTGACGGACGGCGGCCACGGCCTCGAGCAGCGGGACCAGGCCCTTGAGCGGCGCGTCGGAGCTGGCGGTGGTCACGATCCGACCCGGGACCCGGGCGACGTCCTCGCGCGGCTTGAAGCAGCGCTCGTCGACGCCGTTGTGCACGACCTCCATCCGGTCGCGCTCGACCCCGAAGGCCTCGACGATGTCCTTGGCCGACTGCTCGGAGACCGTCAGCAGGCGCGGCAGGCGCCGGGCCACGCGGGCCTGCATCCGGGTGAAGCCGTACCAGCGGCGCAGGGAGAGCTTCTGCCAGGGCGTGCGTGCGGCGTCGAGTGCCGCCTGCCGGTCCACGGTGATCGGGTGGTGGACGGTCGCCAGTACGGGCAGGCCCAGACGCTGGATACCGGTCAGCCCCCAGCCCAGGCACTGGTTGTCGTGCACGACGTCGAAGTCCTCCAGGCGCTGTGCCAGGTGACGGCGGGCGCGCAGGCTGAAGGTCAGCGGCTCGGGGAACGCCGCCGTGCACATCCCCGCGTACTCGAGCACGTCGATCGCGTCGCGGAACTCCGAGGGCCGCGGGATGCGGAAGGGGTTGACCGCGTTGTAGAGGTCGAGGCTCTCGAGGCGGGTGAGCTTCACCCCCGGGTCGAGGTCGGGGTATGGAGGACCCCCGATGACCTCGACGTCGTGGCCCAGCGCGACGAGTTCTCGGCTGAGATTGCGGACGTAGACGCCCTGGCCGCCGCAGTGCGGCTTGCCGCGATACGACAGCAGCGCGATGCGCAGCGGACGCTCGAGCATGTGGTGCTCCCCTCTCCGGGCCCGAGGCGCATGCCACCGGGAATGCCTGTCACGTTCTGTGGGGCTCAAACAGGCCGTGGCCGGCGCGAACGGACCCGCCACGTGGAATGGACCCGGACCGGTGTGGGCCACCGGCCCGCGACCCGCATGGCCGGGCGCCCCTGCTGTGGTCGTGGCGATCCCGTCCGGACCGGACACCCGGCCCGGACGGACGACATCGACGCGCGGCAACATACCGGGTGGAACGTCGGATTTCGCAGCCAGCGGCGGACGGTCACGGGCCCTGCACGTCCAGACGCTGCCGGGCCTCGTCGAGGTCACGCCGGATCTGGGCGACCAGTTCGTCGGGGCCGGCGAACTTCCGCTCCCCCCGCAACCGGTACGCGAAGTCCACCGCCAGCCGCTGCCCGTACAGGTCGACCTCCGCGTCGAGCAGGTGGGCCTCGACGGTGACCGAGGTGCCGTCGAAGGTCGGGCGCGTGCCCACGTTGGTCACGCACGGCCAGGACCGCTCCCCCAGGTGGGCGTGGCCGGCGTAGACCCCGTTGGCTGGCACCACGAGCCCCTCGGCCGGTTCGACGTTGGCCGTGGGCACGCCGATCGTGCGGCCGCGGCCGTCGCCCGCGACCACCTCCCCCACGACGCGGTGCGGCCGACCGAGTGCCCGCGACGACCAGTCCACGTCGCCGGCCGCCAGCCGCTGACGGATCGAGGTCGACGAGATGGGCTCACCCCGCAACTCCAGCAGGGTCACCGCCTCGGTCTCGTAGCCATGGACGTCGCCGCCCTCGGCCAGGGTCATCACGTCCCCCGCGGCCTTGTGACCGAAGCGGAAGTTCGAGCCCACCACGACCTTGACCGCCTGCAGCCGCTCGACCAGCACCCGCTCCAGGAAGACCTCCGGTTCGAGCGCGGCGATCTCGGGGGTGAACTCCAGGACCAGCACCAGATCCACCCCGGCCTCGTACAGCGACGCGACCCGGTCCTCGAGGGTCTGCAGCGGGGGAGGTTCCGTGCCCGGACGCACCACCGCGGCGGGATGGGGATCGAACGTCACCGCGGCACTACGGACCTCTCGTCTCCAGGCCGCGTCGACCGCACGCCGCAGCAGCGTCTGGTGCCCCCGGTGGACGCCGTCGAAGGCGCCGATCGTGACCACCGAGGGGCCGGGGACGACGTCCTCCAACCGCAGCGCCTCGTGCAGGGTCGACTCGCTCACGAACCCTGCCCTCTCGTCCTCGCCGATCGTGCTTCCTCCTGCGCCGGCGGCACCTGACCGCCCTCGACCGCCGCCAACTCCTCGGGGCGCGTCCACACGAGGTCGGGGCGTGCCCGGTCCCCGGCGTCACGGTAGATGCCGAGCAGCAGCCCCTCGTGGACGACCGCGAAGTTGCCGGGTCGACCCCGGGCCGGCAGGCCCCCGCCCTGGGCGAGCCGTCGGGCGAGGTCGGGGTCCTCCACCACCTCCACCGGCAGTGCCCGCCGGACGGCCTCGATCGGCGACAACGTCAGTGTCTGCAGCTCGCCGCGTTCGCCCGCGTCGGCGATCGCGTCGAGGTCGTGCGCCTCGGTCTCCGTGAACGGGCCGTTGGCGACCCGCCGCAGGGAGAGCAGGCTGCCACCCACGCCCAGGGCACGACCGGCGTCGTGGGCGAGGGTGCGCACATACGTGCCCGCCGAGCAGGTGACCAGGAACGAGGCCTCGGCCCGCTCGCCCGGGACGAAGTCCTCGAGCACCAGGTCGTGGACCACCACCCGCCGGGTCTCGCGCTCGACCTCCTCGCCGGCGCGGGCGGCCTCGTGCAGCCGGCGACCGTCGACACGGACCGCCGACACCATGGGCGGGAGCTGTTCGATCTCGCCCTGGAGCGCGGTCAGGACCTCGCACAGGCGGTGTTCATCCACGCCCGACGCGTCCCGCTCGGCCACGACCTCGCCCTGGGCGTCCTGGCTGTCGGTCTCCACGCCGAGGACCATCCGGGCGGCATAGGTCTTCGTGCCCGCCTGGAGGTACTGCACGAGCTTCGCCGCCCGGCCCAGGCACAGCACGAGGACACCGGTGGCGCCGGGGTCGAGGGTGCCGGTGTGGCCGACCCGGGACTGGCCCGCCGCACGACGCACGGACTGGACCACGTCGTGCGAGGTCGGCCCGTGGGGCTTGTCGACCACCAGCACGCCGTCCCAGCTCGGCCCGCGGCGACGGCGTCCCATGTCAGCCTCCCCCGCGCAGACAGGCCAGCACGTCATCGACGACGCCCGGCGGACCCTGGGCGGCGGTGAAGCCGGCGGCCTGCGCGTGGCCGCCCCCACCCAGCGACTCCGCGATCGCGCCGACGTCGACCCGTCCCTTGGAGCGCATCGAGACCCGCCAACCGTCCCAGGCCTCCTTGACGACCATCGCGACCTCGGCCACGTCCACACCCCGGACCAGGTCCACGAGACCCTCGAGCTGGTCCTCGCCCACACCGTGCTCCGCGAGCTCGTCGGCGTCGACGTAGGTGTGGGCGAGCGCGACGTCACCGACCAGTTCGACCCGGGACAGTGCCAGCCCGAGGACCTGCAGCTCGCCGAGGGAGCGGGTCTCGAACAACCGCCGGCCGAGCTCCTCGTGGGGAGCGCCGGCCTCCATGAGGCGGCCACCGAGTTCCATCGCCGCCCGGTCGGTGTTCGCGTGGGAGAAGCGTCCGGTGTCGGTGACCAGGCCGACGTAGAGGCAGGTGGCGATCTCGCGTCCGACGTGGACACCCATCCTGCGCACCAGTTCCTCGACGACGGTCACCGTGGCCGCCGCCGAGGGCGCGACCAGGCGCACGTCACCGAATCCGGTGTTGGTCGGGTGGTGGTCGACCACGATGGTCGGCACCCCGCCCGCGAGCAGGGGGGCGACGGTCCCCAGCCGCCCCTCGCTCGCCGCGTCCAGGGTGACCAGCAGGTCGAAGCCCTGCGGCAGGTCGGCCGTCGCCACGACGTCGTCGACGCCGGGCAGGTCGGCGTAGGGGGCTGGCACGCGCAGCGGTTCCTCGCCCCAGGTGGGGATCGACACGGCCCCGAGTTCCACCAGCGCCAGGTGCAGGGCCAGCATGGCCCCCAGCGCGTCACCGTCGGGGCTCACGTGACAGGCGAGCACCACCGTCTCGCCGGCGTGTGCGGCCTCGCGCAGCCGGGTGACGGCCTCCTCGAGGGCGCCGGGGTCGAGGTCCGAGCGCCAACCGGTCACGCGCCGCTCCCCTCGTCGGGGTCCGACCGCGGCGTGTCGTAACGCGTGTTGTCCAGGCCGCGCAGCAACTCCTCGACACGGTTGGCCTGCTCCACCACGGGGTCGGGCTGGAAGCGCAGTTCAGGGACGTTGCGCAGCCTGGCCCGCTGGCCCAGCAGGGTCCGCAGCGCCGGCGTGGCGGCCGTGAGCCCCTCCTCGACCTCGTGCGGCTCCGGCAACCGGTCGCCGCCGGTCCGGCGCGGGTCCCGGCTGACGATGTCGGGATCGAGCATCGAGTACCACACCGTGGCGTGCTCGTGGTCGGGAGTGACCTGCACCTCGGTGATGGTCACCAGGCTCAGTCGCGGATCGGCGATCTCGGTCTCCATGAGTTCGGCGAGCGCCTGGTGGACCACGCGGTCCGTGCGGGGGTTGCGCTTGCGGGCCACTTGGGACCTCCTGGGGTGTGCCGCCTAGCGGGGCGGGAGCGTGTCGGGTCCGTCAGCGTCCATGGAATCGACGTCCTCGGCGGTGCCCAGCACCACCAGACGGGGGTCACGCTCCAGGACACCGACCACACGGTCGAGGACCCGCTCCACACCGGTGTGGGTGGAGGCCGCGACCGCCAGTCCGAGGGCCGAACGCTGCCAGGTGTCCTGAAAGCCGATCTCGGTGACCGAGCATCCCAGTTCGTCGCGCAGTGCGGCACGGGCCCGCTGCAGCACGGCGCGTTTGGCCTTGAGCCCGTCCGACCCCGGGATGTGCAGGTCGACCCGCACGATCCCGAAGTGGACGGTGCCCGAATCGCGGCTCACGGTGTGGACGCCTTTCGGGTGTCCTGGGCTAGACCCGCTCCACCTCCACGGTCTCGTAGGCCTCGAGGACGTCGCCTTCCTTGACGTCCTGGAACTTGTTCAGGCCGATGCCGCACTCGAAGCCCTCACGGACCTCCTTGACGTCGTCCTTGAAGCGACGCAGCGACGACATGGTGTCCTCGGCGACGACGACACCCTCGCGGATGACCCGTACGCCCGCCTCGCGGCGCACGATGCCACTGGTGACCATGCACCCGAACACGAACCCGGCGCGCGGGACCTTGAAGATCTCGCGGACCTCGGCCTCGCCGATGACCTGCTCGCGGAACTCCGGGGCGAGCATGCCCTTGACGGCCCGCTCGATGTCCTCGATGGCCTCGTAGATGATCCGGTAGGTACGCAGGTCGACACCGAGCCCGGCGATCTGCTCGCGGGCCTTCGCGCCCGGCCGGACGTTGAACGCCACGATGATCGCATCCGAGGTCGCCGCCAGGTTGACGTCGTTCTCGGTGACCGCGCCGACCCCCTTCTGCACGACCCGGACCTGCACCTCGTCGAGTTCGAGCTTGAGCAGCGCGTCCTCGAGGGCCTCGGCCGAACCGGAGACGTCCGCCTTGATGATGACGTTGAGGCTGGCCTTCTCTCCGGCCTGCACCGCGGAGGTGAGCTCCTCCAGCGTCGAGGGACGACGGTCGGCGAGCTCCTTGCGCCGCTCGCGTGCGGAACGCCGTTCCGCGACGTCGCGGGCGAAACGCTCCGCGGTCACGACCCGGAACTCGTCGCCGGCCTCGGGCACGTCGTTGAGCCCGATGATCTGCACGGGGAACGCGGGAGGCGCCTCGTCGACCTGGTTGCCCTTGTCGTCGAACATCGCACGGATGCGTCCGTCGGCGGTGCCGGCGACCAGGATGTCGCCCTTCGCCAGCGTCCCGTTCTGGACCAGCACCGTGGCCACCGGGCCGCGGCCCTTGTCGAGGTGCGCCTCGATCACGCGGCCACGGGCGTGCTTGTCGGGGTTGGCGGCCAGCTCGAGCAGGTCCGCCTGCAGCAGGAGGATCTCGAGCAGGTCGTCGAGCCCATCGCCCGTCATGGCCGACACCTCGACCATCGACACGTCACCACCGAAGTCCTCGGCGACGAGGTCGTACTCGGTGAGCTGTCCCTTGACCCGACCGGGGTCGGCACCCTCGACGTCCATCTTGTTGATCGCGACGACGATCGGGACCTCGGCGGCCTTCGCGTGGGCGATGGCCTCCTGGGTCTGGGGCATGACCCCGTCGTTGGCGGCGACCACCAGGATCGCCACGTCGGTGACCTGGGCACCACGGGCACGCATCGCCGTGAAGGCCTCGTGACCCGGGGTGTCGATGAACGTGATCAGCCGCTCGTTCTTGCGGATCTGGTACGCACCGATGTGCTGGGTGATGCCGCCCGCCTCGCCGCTGACGACGTCGGTGTTGCGGATCGCGTCGAGCAGCAGGGTCTTGCCGTGGTCGACGTGGCCCATGACGGTGATGACCGGCGGCCGGGGCTCGAGCTTGTCGGGGTCCTCGGGGGACTCGATACCGAACTCGAGCTCCTCCTCGGACATGAAGTAGGCCTCCACGCCGAGGTCGGCGCAGATGATCTCCACGGTGTCGTCGGCCAGCGACTGCTGGACGGTCGCCATCTCGCCCATCTCGAAGAGCTTCTTGACCAGCGCGGCACCGTTGACGCCGAGCTTGTCGGCGAGTTCACCGACGGTGATTCCCGAGAGCACCTCGACCCGGGAGACCTGGATCTGCTCCTCGATCGGGATGTCGCGGCGCCGCGGCTGGCGCTGCAGCTCCTGCTCCTCGGGCGTCTGCTT
>SLRZ01000106.1 GCA_007130695.1 Nitriliruptoraceae bacterium | reverse complement strand
GGCTACGCGCTCGACGACTTCCTGCACGACGCTGAGGCCGCCGGCCTCGTTCCCGATCTGCTGCTGTCGACGTGGAGCCTGCACGCCCACCACGCCGACGCGGACTTCGTGGTGGCTCTCCTGCGTCCTGGAGTGAAAGACGCGGCGTCCGGCTAGGCCGTGTTGGCTAGTCACTCCCTATGACCGTGCGGACACTTTCGGGTTCTCGGCCGCTCCCTACGGTGGGTGATGGCACACGAGGCTCGGAGGAACCGATGCCAGCAGACCTGACGCCGGAAGCGTTGGGAGTCACGTCCGACACCGCCCCCGACAACGTCTTCGAACTGATCGTTCACGTCGCCAACACGAGCGACCTCGAGATGAACGTCACGCTGCACGTCAACGGGCAGGTGATCACGGGCAAGCTCATCAGCGGTGCGACGTTCTGGTCGGAGTCCGCACAGGACATCCGTGCCCGCACGGAGGGCCCCTCGGATCTCACTGACGCGATGGCGTCGAGCATGGAGCGCGTCGCCGACGAGTACCGCTCCACGTATGCCGAGGACACGAGCGTCGAGGAGGGGAACCCCCCGATGACGGCGTTCGTCCATCTGCGTGATGCACGTACGATCACCCCGCAGGGCCCGCTGCCCACCCCGGGCGGACTCTGGCGTGGGCGACTCTCCTCGGTGGACGGGTTCACGTTCGGTGAGATCAACACCGGCTCCGGGCAGGACGAGGGTGGCGGCGCTCGAGGCGGCAGCGCCAGCCAGGCGGAGCGCCAACGCGCCGCCGCCCAGCGGAACGCGACCGCACGACGTGGGGCCCGCCGGGCCGTGGAGGGACAACGACGGGCCGTCCCCGACCGTTCCGCCGCGCGACCCACCCGCAGTTGGGTCGGAGAAACCGCCCGCCGACAGCGGTGACCGCCCCGCGGTGCCCGCACCTTCGGGTCAGGCCGGCGTGTTGTCGCCCTCGTCGTGGTCGGCGTCGGGCGTGGGCGGTAGCGGCTCGAGCTTCGGACGGGCCCTGCGGCGCCGACGCGCCGGAATGAGGTCGCGCATCTCCTCGAGCCGGCCGAAGCAGGTCATACGGTCCTCGGCCTCGAGTTCACGGTCACTGCGCGGGTTGGGGATCACCTTCGCGCCCCGCGTGAGGGTGAGCACCTGGATGTCGCGCTCACGCAGTCCCGACTCCGCGATCGTCTTGCCGATCATGTCGGCACCCTCGCGCACGTGCAGTTCCGCGACGCCGTAGCTGCTGGAGACCGACAGGCGCTGGCGGACGTCGAGCTCCGGGAAGGCGACCTGGTTGGCCATGAAATCGATGATCGCCCCGGCGATGTCGAGGTCCGTGGCGGTCTCGATCCCCTGCAGGCCGGGGGAGGAGTTGACCTCCATGACCTGGGGGCCGTCCTTGCCCTCGAGCATGTCGACGCCGGCCACCCGCAGGCCCATGATCTGGGCCGACTGGACCGCCACGCGCTGGTACTCCTCGTCGAGCTCGACGACCTCGGTCGTGCCACCGCGGTGGACGTTGGAGCGGAACTCGTCACCGACGGCGCTGCGGCGCATCGCCGCCACCACCCGGTCACCGACCACCAGGGCGCGGATGTCGCGGCCCTTGCTCTCGGCGACGAAGCGCTGGATGAGCACGTTCTGCCGGGTGCTCTGCAGGGTCTCGATGACCGCCTCCGCGACCTTCTTGTCCGGTGCGAGGATCACCCCGATGCCCTGGGTGCCCTCGAGCAGCTTGATCACCACCGGGGCGCCGCCGACCCGCTCGATCGCCGCGAGGACGTCCTTGCGGTCCCGGACGAAGGTGGTCGCGGGGATCCCGACGTCGTGACGCGACAGGATCTGGATCGAGCGCAGCTTGTCCCGCGAGTTGGCGATGCCCGCCGCCGTCACCGGGGTGTAGACGTACATCTGCTCGAACTGGCGCACCACGGCCATCCCGAAGAACGTGATGGAGGCACCGATGCGTGGCAGCACCGCGTCGTAGTGCGACAGCGTCTTACCCCGGTACTGCAGGTCGGGTTCGTCACCGGCGAGGTCGATCGCGAAGCGCAGGGTGTTGAGCACCTTGACCTCGTGGCCCCGTTGTTCCGCCGCGGCCCTCAGCCGCATCGTGCTGTAGCTGTTCGGTGCCCGGGACAGGATCGCGAGCTTCATCGTCGTGCAGTCCGTTCCGTCGTGACGGGCCGTCAGCCCTCGTCGATGTGGGGCACGCGGGCCATGGCCTCGCGCACCTTCTCCTCCGGGTAGTCGTGGTCCACCAGCTCCCCGGAGAACCAGGCGTCGTAGGCCGCCATGTCGAGGTGTCCGTGGCCGCACAGCGCCGTGAGGATCACCTTCTCCTCGCCGGTCTCGCGGCAGGCCTCCGCCTCCCGGATCGCCGCCGCCAGGGCGTGCGTCGGCTCCGGCGCGGGGACGATCCCCTCCGTGCGAGCGAAGCGCACCGCCGCGTCGAAGCAGGCGGACTGCGGCAGTGCCTCGGCCTCGAACAGGCCGAGCTCGTACATGTGGCTCAGCAGCGGCGACATGCCGTGGTAGCGCAGCCCACCGGCGTGGATCGGGTCCGGCACGAAGTCGTGGCCCAGCGTGTGCATCTTGACCAGGGGGGTCATCCCGGCGACGTCGCCGTAGTCGTAGCGGTACTCGCCCTTGGTGAAGGACGGGCACGCCGCCGGCTCGACCGCGAGGATGTGGGGATCCATCCGTCCCGCCATCTTCTCGCGCAGGAACGGGAAGGTCAGGCCCGCGAAGTTCGAGCCGCCCCCGGTGCAGCCGACGATCAGGTCGGGTGTGTCCCCGGCCTTGGCCATCTGCGTGAGAGCCTCCTCGCCGATCACCGTCTGGTGCAGCAGCACGTGGTTGAGCACGCTGCCCAGCGCGTAGTTCGCGTCCGGTGAGTTCGCCGCGATCTCGACCGCCTCGGAGATCGCGATACCGAGGCTGCCGGGGGAGTCCGGGTCCGCGGCGAGGATGGCACGGCCGGCGTCGGTGAGGTCGCTGGGCGAGGAGTGCAGCACGGCGCCCCACAATCGCATCATCGATCCGCGGTAGGGCTTCTGCTGGAACGAGGCGGCCACCTGCCACACCTCGCACTGCAGGTCGAACTGTGCGGTGGCGAAGGCCAGGGCCGAGCCCCACTGCCCCGCACCCGTCTCCGTGGTCAGCCGCTTGATCCCGGCGGCGGCGTTGTAGAAGGCCTGCGGCACGGCGGTGTTGGGCTTGTGGCTGCCGGCCGGCGAGACCCCCTCGTACTTGTAGTAGATGCGGGCCGGGGTATCGAGGAGCCGCTCGAGCCGCTTGGCGCGGTACAGCGGCGAGGGCCGCCACAGGGCGTAGACGTCGCGGACCTCGTCGGGGATCTCGATGTAACGCTCGGCCGAGACCTCCTGCTCGATCAGCGCCATCGGGAACAGCGCGCTCAAGTCCTCCGGCCCGATCGGGTCGTGCGTGCCCGGGTGCAGCGGCGGCGGGGGCGGCTCGGGCAGGTCGGCGACGACGTTGTACCAGTGGGTCGGGATCTCGCTCTCGTCGAGGAGGATCCGGGTGTAGTCGGCCATGGCGCTCCCGCTCGTCCGCGTTCTTCTCGCACCGCCGATTTCGACGGTCGGGCGCACCCTACTGCGGCCGGCGCCGACGCACCCGGGGACCGTCCTCCGGGCGACGAGTAGTCTCCCGCCATGCGTCGTGTCGGGCTCCTGGGCGGCACCTTCGATCCGCCCCACGTCGGCCATCTCGTGGCCGCCGAATGTGCGCGCGTGGAACTGGACCTCGACGAGGTGCGCCTGCTGGTCGCCGGCGACCCGTGGATGAAGTCCACGGTGTCCACGGCCGAGGACCGGGTCGCACTGGTCCGTGCGGCCGTCGATGATCATCCGGGGCTGGCCGTCGACGACCGTGAGATTCGTCGGGGCGGGCCGACCTACACGGCCGAGACGCTGGAGGAGCTCCGGGTCGAGGAACCCGACGTCGAGTGGTACTTCCTCGTCGGACAGGACGCGGCGCGCTCGATCCCCGACTGGGAACGGGGCGGCGACGTCCTGGAGTTGGCCCGTTTCGTCGTCCTCACCCGGCCCGGCCACGAGCACGACGACGCCCCGGCGCGCATCCGGGAACTCGAGCACCTGATGGTTCCGGCGCTGGCGGTCTCCTCGACGGACCTGCGACGGCGCTACCGCGAGGGTGCGGCCACCCGCTTCCAGGTCCCACCGGCCGTGGACGGTCTCGTCCGCGAACTCGGGTGCTACGGGGTGCGCTGAGCCGGTCCGCCACGGCACGGCGCTACCGTGCCGCACGTGGACGAAGACGAGGCTGGACCCCGGCACGACGCGCCGGCCGCCGGGGACCCGGGGGCCGGCGGTGGGGCGCCCCGTGCGCGACGCTCCGAGCAGCGTCGCTCCGGGCGTCGTCGCGCCGCCCGGGGAGGGGCCGTCCCGGACGAGACAGGGCCCCCGGCCGGGCCCGCCCGGTACCGGCGCTCGGAGGTCCGTCGTCGACGACGGCGCCGCACGCTGGGTCGCACCGCCCTGCTGGTGGTGGTGCTGAGCCTGCTCGCCGCCGGCCTCGTGCTGGGTGCCTCCGGGCTCGCCGAGCGTGCCCGCGAGCTGGTCGTGCCACCGTCCGGGTCGGATGCGGAGGAGCTGACCGGGGAGGTCCAACCGACGCTGGCGATCGTCACCCACGCACAGGACGGCTCCGAGCCCCCGACCCGGCACATCGCCGTGCTCGCCCACGATCGCGAGACAGGGGATGGCACGGTGCTGTTCGTTCCTCCCTCCACGGTCGCCGACGTGCCCGGGCACGGCTCCTTCGGGGTCGGGGAGGCCTTCGCCTTCGGCGACTCGGCCCTGGTCGGGGTGACGCTGGAGAACCTGCTCGGCATCCGGATCGACGAGGTGCTCGGCATGCCCGAGGAGGACTGGGCCGTCCTGCTCGACCGGGTCGGGGGATTCGAGGTCGATGTTCCCTCCACGCTGACCAGTGACCCGGACAACGGTGGCGGCCAGCTGCGTTTCGAGGCGGGCCCGCAGCGTCTCGACGGTCCACGCCTGGCCGAGTACCTGATGTTCCGCGGGGACGGTGAGACGGAGCTCGACGTGCTGCCGCGCCTGCAGCGTGTGCTGCGCGGACTGTTCGCGTCTCTGGCAGAGGACGCCTCCCGGCTCGACGCGGTGTTCGCCGACGGGGCCCCGATGCTGGAGACCGACGACCCCGACCACGTCCGCGGGCTGTTCTCGGGCCTGGCCGAGGCCAGCCGCGACGACCGCCTGGTGATGCTCACGTTGCCGGTGTCACCGCTGGGCTCGGACCGCACGGACGCCTACCGGGTCGACGCTGAGCGTCTCCGGCAGCTCGTCGACGACCGGTTGGCGGCCGCGAGGCCGACCGAGCAGACCGGTGCCGGCCGCTCGCTGCAGATCCTCAACGGCGTGGGGACCCCCGGCGTCGGACAGGTGGTCGCGGAGCTGCTCCAGCCCGGCGGCTACCGGGTGCTGCTCACGGGCAACGCCTCCGATTTCGACCACACCACGACCCGCATCGTGATCTACGACGACGCACCCGAACAGCTCGAGGTCGCCCGCGACATCCGGGAACGGCTCGGTGTCGGCGAGATCGAGCGCTCGGGCATGCCGCAGTCGGTCGTGGACGTGACCATCATCGTGGGGGCGGACTTGTTGTCGGTCCACGGCGGGGAGGTCCCCTCCCAGGCGCCCGGTCGCGAGGTCGAGCAGGACGATGAAGACGATGAAGACGAGCAGGACGACGAAGACGATGGAGCCGACGATGAAGCACCCTGACGCGCGCTG
Organism: Nitriliruptoraceae bacterium; assembly: GCA_007130695.1. Lineage (GTDB taxonomy): Bacteria > Actinomycetota > Nitriliruptoria > Nitriliruptorales > Nitriliruptoraceae > SKLC01. Next base: position 37,724 of record SLRZ01000106.1, on the reverse strand, counting down.
TGGTTCCCTGTAGGCGACGCCTGTCGAGGCCCCACAAGGACTTTCGTGCCCGCTGAACCCGACGCCATCGCCCTCGCGGTCGACGTGGCCGACGCCGCCGACGACCGCAAGGCCGGCGACCTGCTGATCCTCGAGGTGGCCGACATCCTCGCCGTGGTCGACCTGTTCCTGCTGGCCACCGCGAACAGCGACCGGCAGTTGAAGGCCGTGGCCGAGGCGATCGAGGAGCGGGCACGCGAGCAACACGGCCGTCGCCCGCAGCGCCGCGAAGGCCGGCCCGACTCGGGCTGGCTGCTGCTGGACTTCGGGGACGTGGTGTGTCACCTGTTCTCCACCGAGCAACGTGACTTCTACTCGCTCGAGCGGCTGTGGGCCGACGTGCCCCGCATCGACGTGGTCACCGGGCAGCGCACGGCTCCGTCCGACAGCAGCGCCTCGGTGGAGGAGGCGTGAAACGGCTCGTCCTGGTCCGCCACGGCGAGTCCGTATGGAACTCCGAGGCACGCATCCAGGGCCAGGCGTGCGCCGGACTGTCCGACGTCGGCCACGACCAGGCGCGTGCCGTGTGCGCGGCTCTCGCCACGGCCCACCCGCACGCCCGGCTCGTGGTCTCCGACCTGCAGCGCTGCCGGGAGACGATCGCGCCGCTGATCGACGAACTCGGCCGGGACCCCGAGGTCGATGCGTCCCTGCGGGAGCGCTCGTACGGCGACTGGGAGGGTCGGTTGCGCTCGGAGATCGCCGACACCGAACCCGAGCGCTGGCGTCGCTTCGCCGACGGCGACGACGTCCTGCCCGACGTGGGTGGCGAGACCCGGGAGGGCTTCGGCGACCGCGTCGAGGAGACGCTGCGGAGGTTGCTCAGCGCCACGTCGGAGGGGGAGACCACGCTGGCGGTCACCCACGGGGGGCCGATCTGGCACGGCACCCATCGCGTCGTCGGCCTCACGCCCCCGTCGCTGGCCGGGGTGGACAACACCGCGGTGACCGAACTGGTGGCCGTCGGTGACGGGCGCGTCCTGCTCGACCGGTGGAACGAGGTCGGTCACCTCGGCACCGACCTGCGCACCACCATGGGCCGTCGGGCCACGGGGGCCGCGTCGGTCCCCGGCAGGGTGATCGGCACCTAGCGCGTTGAGGCCACCGGGCGGCCCGCGGATCGCTGGTCCGGTGATGCCCGTGGTCCGCGTCCGTCGCTGTCGCCACGCAGATCGGGCCCCGACGCTGTGCGCCGGGACCCGAGCAGATGCCGTTCTGGTGGACCTGGAGGGATTTGAACCCTCGACCCCCTCCATGCCATGGAGGTGCGCTGCCGGACTGCGCTACAGGCCCAGATGTGTCGCGACCCCGGGGGGCGCGGTCGCGGAGCGTACCCCGTGGGCGCGGTCGTGGCGAACCTGGCGGCGGCCCCCACCGCCCCGTCTGGCGACCCGACGAGCCGGGTGGTGTGGCCCCCGCCGCTACCCTCCGGCGCCACCCCGTCCATGACCACGAGGTCCTCCATGTCCGAGCCGCGCCAGGAAGCCGAGGCGGAGCGCTACGACCCGCTGACGATCGAGCCGCCGATCGCCCGACGGTGGCACGAGCAGCGCACCTATTCGCTGGGGGACCCGCAGGTCGCGGCCACCGAGACCGACCGCTACTACGCGTTGACGATGTTCCCGTACCCCTCGGGCGACCTGCACATGGGCCACGCCGAGATCTTCACGATCCACGACGCGCTGGTGCGCCACAAGCGCATGACCGGCCACACGGTGCTCAACCCCATCGGCTGGGACGCCTTCGGCCTGCCGGCCGAGAACGCAGCGCGCAACCGGGGGGCGGACCCCGCGAAGTGGACCTACGACAACATCGCCGAGCAGCGCTCCACCATCCAGCGGCTGGGCTACTCGTTCGACTGGGACACCGTCCTGCACACCTGCGACCCCGAGTACTACGGCTGGACCCAGTGGCTGTTCCTCGAGCTGCTCGAGGCCGGCCTGGCCTACCGCAAGAAGGCGGCCGTCAACTGGTGTCCCGGCTGCCAGACCGTGCTGGCCAACGAACAGGTGGTCGACGGTGCCTGTGAGCGCTGCTCGACCACGGTCACCCGCGAACCACGCACCCAGTGGTTCTTCAAGATCACCGACTACGCGGATGAACTGCTCGAGGGCCTCGACGACATCGACTGGCCCGACCGGGTCAAGAACGCCCAACGTGCCTGGATCGGCCGCTCCGAGGGCGCCGAGGTGACCTTCACCACCGCCGACGACGGCACCGAGGTCGTGGTCTACACCACCCGACCGGACACCCTGTACGGGGCGACCTACTTCGTGTTCGCCCCGGAGCACCCGTTGGTCCTCGAACGGATGGCCGACGACGCCGCCTTCCAGACCTACCTCGAGGAGGTCGGCCGCAAGTCCGAGCTCGAGCGCATGGGCGGCGGGGAATCGAGCCGGGACAAGCGCGGGTACCGGCTGAACTTCGACATGGTCAACCCGGTCACCGGGGAGTCGATGCCCGCCTTCGCGGCCGACTACGTGCTGATGGAGTACGGCACCGGCGCCATCATGGCCGTGCCGGCCCACGACCAGCGCGACTTCGACTTCGCCCGGGAGCACGACCTGCCCATCCGGGTGGTGGTCCAGCCCGGGGAGGGCGAGACCCTCGACGGTGCGACGATGACCGAGGCCTACGCCGGTGACGGCCTCACCGTGAACTCCCCGCCCTACGACGGCCGGGACTGGCGGGAGACCAAGGTCGCGATCACCGCCGACCTCGAGGCGAAGGGGCTGGCCACCGAGACCGTCAATCTGCGGCTGCGTGACTGGCTGATCTCCCGCCAGCGCTCCTGGGGTGCGCCGATCCCGATCATCCACTGCTCCGGGTGCGGCGAGGTCGGCGTGCCCGTCGAACAGTTGCCGGTCCGGCTACCCGAGGACCTCGACTTCCAGGTGCAGGGCTCACCACTGGCCAGCCACCCGACCTTCGCCACCGACGTCGTCTGCCCGCAGTGCGGGTCCGAGGACGCCACCCGCGACGTCGACACGATGGACACGTTCGTCGACTCGTCCTGGTACTTCCTGCGTTTCCTGTCAGCCACGAGCGACCAGCAGGCATGGCCGGCCGACGCGGCCGGCGCCTGGCTGCCCGTCGACCAGTACACCGGTGGCGTCGAACACGCGGTGCTGCACCTCCTCTACGCCCGCTTCGTGGTCAAGGCCATGCGCGACCGTGGGCACGTCGCCGCCGACGAGCCGTTCCAGGCGCTGCTCAACCAGGGGCAGGTCATCATGGACGGTGCGTCCATGTCGAAGTCCAAGGGCAACCTCGTCGTGCCGGGCGAGATCTACGAGCAGTTCGGCGCCGACACCCTGCGCGGCACCATGCTGTTCGCCTCCGCACCCGAGGACGACATCGACTGGGCGGACGTCTCGCCGACCGGGATGCACAAGTGGCTGTCACGCATCTGGCGTCTGACGCTGGAGCAGATCGCCGGGGATCGGGACGGGGACGGTGCCGGGACGGAGCCCAACGCCGACGAACTACGCCGCGAGACCGCCCGCGCCGTGCTCGGCGCGAGTGACGACTACGAGGCCAGGAAGTACAACACGGCCATCGCGAAGCTGATGACGCTGACCAACGCGATCCTCGATGCCACGCGCGACGGGGACCACGGGCCCACCTCCCGGGAGGCGCTCGAGACGCTGTTGACCCTGCTCGCACCGATCGCGCCGTTCATCACCGAGGAACTGTTCGCGCGGCTCGGCCACCGGACCTCGGTGCACGAACAGCCGTGGCCCACCGCGGACGCCTCGCTGCTGGTCACCGAGGAGGTGGACCTCGTCGTGCAGGTCAACGGAAAGGTCCGCGGCCGGGTGAGCGTGCCGACCGGGGCGGACGACGACACCGTCGAGCAGGCGGCCCGTGCCGACGAGAACGTGGCCACCCACCTCGAGGGCGCCGACGTCGTCAAGGTCGTGCTCGTGCCGGACAAGCTCGTCAACTTCGTCGTGCACTCTTGAGGACCCGCCGCGGCGACCCCGGGTCCGGGTAACGTCCGCCCGGACCGAGACCGGAAGGGTCGCACGGTGGGGGCACGCCACATCACGGCGAACGGACTGCGGTTCGCGTACCTGGAACAGGGGCCCGAGGACGGGCCGCTGGCGCTGTGCCTGCACGGCTTCCCCGACCACGCGCCGACGTGGCGGCACCTGCTCCCCGAGTTGGCCGGAGCGGGCTACCACGCGGTCGCGCCCTGGCTGCGTGGCTACGCCCCCACCGAGGTCCCGCCCGACCGGGCGACGTCGCCGGCGACCCTCACCGCCGACGTCAACGCGCTGCACCGGGCGCTGGGTGGCGACGGGCGGGCGGTGCTGGTCGGGCACGACTGGGGCGCGGTCTTCGCCGCGCGCGCGGCCCGGGCGGCCCCGGGTCGGTGGGGGCGGGTGGTCACGATGGCGGTGCCGCCCGAGCTGGTCTTCCGACACCACCTGCCCGACGCGGCCCAGGCCTGGCGCTCCTGGTACATGGCCCTCGCCCAGCTACCGGGTGCCGAACGGGCCTTCCTCCGCGACGACCTCGCACTGATCGAAACCCTCTGGCGGGACTGGTCGCCGGGTCACGAGCCCGACCCCGAAGACCTGCGGCGGCTGAAGGCCACCCTGGCGGATCCGGGGGTCATGCGGGCCGCCCTGTCGTACTACCGCGGGTACGCCGCCGCCGCGGTGACGGGTGGGGCGCGACGGCCGGTCCTGCCGCCGCCGCAGCCGCACCTGGTGCTCCACGGCCTCCAGGACGGGTGTATCGGCGCCGGGTTCGCGGCGGAGGCGGCACGACTGCTCCCGAACCCCGCCTCGCGCGTGGAGGTCCTCGGCGACGTCGGCCACTTCCTCCACCTCGAGGCGCCCGACGTCGTCGCGCGCCTCGTCCTCGACCACCTCGGGACCGCCTGATGGACGCCGCCGCGGCGGGTGCGGGACGAGCCTGATGGGCGACGCCGATCGCGGGCAGGCGACCCCCGGCGGCGGGCCGTCCGATCGCTCCCGTCTGCCCGGCGGTCGCTTCACCTGGGTTCTGGTGCTGGCGCTGGTGCTGGGGTTGTACGGGGGCGGGATCGCGGCCGCGGGCTTCCGGGACGCGCTGACCGCGCTCGACCGGGCCGCGCTGTGGCCCCTCTTCGGTGCGCTGCTGTTGCAGGTGGTGGTGACCGCCACGTGGCCGCTGGTCCACCGGGCCAGCGTGGCCGCCGTCGGTGAGTGGCTGCGCTACCCCCAGGCGCTGCACGTCTCCATGAGTGCGTTCACGGTCAGCCACACCGTGCCCGGCGGCGGGGCCGTCGGGGCCGCCGTGGTGGTCGAACGGCTGACGGGGCACGGGGTGCCCGGCCCGGCCGCGGCCGCCAGCACGACGTTGACCGGTCCCATCAGCCTCACCACCATCGCCAGCCTGGGCGTGGTGGGGCTGGCGGGGGCGGTGGTCACCGGCGAGCTTCCCGAGCAGTGGCTGTTCGTCGGCCTGGCGTTGCTGGTGGCACTGCTGGTGGTCATGACCGTGATCGTGCTCGGGTTGCGTTCGCCGGCACTCGGCGACCGGGTCATCGGCGCGATCGGCCGGCTGCACCACCGCCTCGCCCGGCGGACGGAGGGGTGGCGCCGCTCGTGGCACACCGTGACCGGTCAGGAGGTCAGCGCGCGCCAGCTCGGACCGGTGGTGGCCTTCTCGACGTTGAAATGGGCGGCCGACATCGGCTCGCTCGCACTGGTCTTCGTCGCCTTCGGACACGAGCCGCGCCTGACGGTGCTGCTGGTGGGCTTCGGTATCTCACAGCTCGGCGCGGCCGTGCCGCTCACGCCCGGTGGGGTCGGCTTCGTCGAAGGGGGCATGGTCGCCGCCTTCACCGCCCTGGGGGTCACGCTGCCGGAGGCCACCACGGTCGTGCTGACCTACCGCGTGCTGGAGAGCTGGCTGCCGACGTTGGCGGGCATCCCCGTGCTCCTGCGGGCCCCCGGCGGGACCTCGCCCCCATCATCCGACGAGGAAGGCGCCGGATAGCGGCGGACAGCGGTCGGGTGGCCGCACGAAGGCCCCCGTGGACCGTCCCCGTGCCCGACCCTGCCGCAGACGGTCGGCAGGGACGCCGAGGAGGTCCAACGTGTCCGAGCAGGGGGCCGAGCGCCCGGCCATGCCGTGGCGTGGCTGGCTCCGTGCGGCGACGAGGCCACGGGCCGCGGCCGACGTGCTGGTGGTGGCCGGACTGTGGCTGCTGCTGGCCGGCAGCTGGCATGTCCAGGAGGTCGTGGCGGCCCTGCTGGTGGGGCTCGTGGCCGGCGGGATCGGCGTGGTGCTGCGCGTCGAGGTCGGCCACCGCCCTCTGGCCCTCACCGGGTATCTGCGAACGTCGGGACGGCTGTACGTCGGAGCCCTGCGTGACTGCTGGACCCTGACCCGGGCGTTGCTGGTCCGTCCGGTGGGCCGGGCCCCCGCAGGGCGGCTCCGCCGGGTGCCGTTCGAGGTCGGGACCGACACCGGCGCCGACCTCGGACGCCGCACGGTGGCCACGGTCGGTACGAGTCTGCAGCCCAACACCTACGTCGTGGGGTTCGACCGGGCCCGTGACCACGTCCTGGTGCACGAGTTGGTTGATGACGGTGATGAGCCCGTCGACCCGGCCCTGGCGGGTCGTTGATGCCGTGGTCCGTCGCGGTCGTGGTACTGCTGGTGCTGTTGGCGTCGTCCTTCCTCACGGTCGCCCGGGGTGACGCCCTGGACCGTGCCGTCGGACTGCAGCTGGCCAACGTGCTGGCCGTCCTGACCACCGTCGCGCTGGCGGTCGCCACCGGTCGCGGGATCCTGATGGACATCGCCCTGGTGCTCGCGGTCCTCGGCCTGGCGTCAGGACTCGCCTACGCGCGGTTCCTGGAGCGGTGGCTGTGAGCCTCCTGGTCGCGATCCTGCTGGGGGTGACGGTGGCTGCCGCCGCGGTCTCCACCGTGGGCGTGCTCAGCGCCCGCGACGCCTTCGACCGGCTGCACTACGTGGGACCGGCCTCGGTGCTCGGCGGCGCGGCCATGGCCGTCGCCGTCGCTCTCTCCGAGGGTGGGGCGACCGCGGCCCGTGCCGTTCTGGTCGTGCTCGTCCTGCAGGTCGGGACGGCGGTCACGGCCCACGCCACCGGCCGCGCGGGCGTCATCCGGGGTGACCTCGAACGGCTCCGCGGCCACGACGAACAGATCGTCGAACGATGATGGTCCTCGCGCAGGCGGTCGTGGTCCTCCTCGTCGGGGTGGCGGGCACCCTGGTGGTGCTCGCCCGCGACACCGTGCACCAGCTGCTGGTCTTCGGCCTGTTCGGCCTGGTGCTCGCGCTGGCCTTCCTGCTCCTCGAGGCCCCGGACGCGGCCCTTGCACAGCTGGTGGTCAGCGGACTGATCATGCCGCTGCTGATCGTGACCGTGCTGGCCGAGCTGCGGGGGAGGAGTCGGTGAGCGCACGGCTGGGGCTGTTCCTGACCGCCGGGCTGGTCCTCGGCGCCGGACTGGTGGTGGGCATCGCCGACCTGCCCGCCGGCAGCAGCGCCGAGGGTCCCTACGCCCGGGCGCTGACGGAGCTGGCCGTGGAGCGTCGGGCGCTCAACGCCGTCGCCGGCGTGCTGTTCGATCTGCGTTCCCTGGACACCCTGGGGGAGGCGCTCGCGTTGTTCGCCGCCGCGGCGGGCCTGCAGCTCACCCTGCGGGGCCTGCCCGGGGAGGACGACGACGACGGCGAGGTCGATGCCCGGCGGGGAGCGAGCGACCGCCGGATCCCGGAGACCAGCGATGCCGTGCGCACGCTGTCCTTCGCGCTCGTGCCCGCGCTCGCGGGCCTGGCCGCGATCGTGACGTTGCGGGGCCACCTCGTGCCCGGCGGTGGGCTGCAGGGAGGTGCGCTGGCGCTGGCCGCGCTGGCGATGATCTTCCTCGGGGGCCACTACCGCTCACAGCAGCGTCTGGCACCCGACACGCTCCTCGAGGTCGAGGAGGCCGTCGGCGCCGGCGGCTACGCCCTGGTGGGCCTGGTGGCGCTGTTCGTCGGCGGGGCGCTGCTGGAGAACGTGCTGCCCCTCGGCACCCCCGGGCAGCTGCTGTCCGCCGGCACGGTCGGTGTGCTGGGCATCCTGGTCGCGCTGGAGGCCCGGGCGGCGTTGGGGGTCATCCTGACCGAGGTCCAGGAGGAGCCCTTCGAGCGGGAGGGCTCGGCATGACCGGCTTCGTCGAGCTCCTGCCCCTCATCGTCGCGGTGTGGCTGCTGCTCGCCGGGCTCTACGGGACCGTCACCACCCACGACCTCGTCCACCTGGTCCTGAGCGTGGCCGTGCTGCACTCGGGTGCGTGGATGCTGCTGCTCGGCATCGGTCACCACCCCGGGGTCACCGCCCCGACCGTGGACGAGGAGGTGGCGGGACGCGAGCTCGCCGACCCGGTCGTGCAGGCGCTGACGGTCACCGATGTCGTGGTGGGTGCCGCGGTCACCGCCCTCATGCTGGCGCTCACCGTCCGCATCCGTCGACGCTTCGGCACGGTCGACCCCGACGAACTCCGTGTGCTCCGTGGTTGACCCCGCCATCGCGCCCGCGCTGCTCGTCGTGCTGCCCCTGTTGGCCGCAGCCGTGGTCCGCCTGCCCGGCGTCGCCACCCGGACCGCCGGGGACGTCATCGGCGTGGGGACCTCGCTCGCGGTCGCGGGAATCGCGATTCGGTTGCTGCCTGACGTGCTCGAGTCACCCGCCGTACACGTGATCGGTGGGTGGGAACCACGTGACGGTCTGGCCATCGGCATTCCCCTGGTCGCGGACGGGATGGCGGTGGGCTTCGTCGCCCTGTCCGCGCTGCTGGTGTCCGCCGCGCTGGCCTATCTGGCGGTGAGCCCGGAGCGTCGGCCGGCCACGCTCGTGCTGACCCTGCTGCTGCTCGGTGCCGCCGGCGGGTTCGTGCTCGCGGGCGACCTGCTGAGCATGTTCGTCTTCCTCGAACTGTTCGGGGTGACCGTGTACGCCATCACGGCCGGGAAAGTGGAGGAGCCGGCCGCGCTGCCCGCCACGATCAACATCGCCGTGGTCAGCACCACCGGTGCGGTGCTCTTCCTCATGGGGGCCGGACTGCTGTACCGGTTGGCCGGCACCCCGAACCTCGTGCAGGCGGGCCAGCGGCTCGCGGAGGTCGAGACCGGGCCGGCCCTCGCGGTCGCGGTCGTGCTGGCGGTCGGCGGTCTCGCGGTCAAGTCGGGCCTGGTGCCGTTCCACTTCGCACACGTCGACCTCGACACCGTGAACTGGTCGCCCCACGCCGGGCTGTTCGGCGCCCTGATGCTGCCGCTCGGGCTGTTCGGGATCGGGCGTGTCGCGGTCCTGGTCCTCGCCGAGCTGCCAGAGGTGCAGGAGACCGTACGGGTGGCACTGCTGGTGGTGTCGGTGCTCACCGCGCTGGTCGCGGGCGTGCTCAGCCTGTTGCAGGACCACCTGCGGCGGCTGCTCGCGTTCTCCAGCGTGGCCCACCTCGGCATCGCCGGCCTCGGGCTGGCGACCCTCGACCCCAAGGGGGTGGCCGCAGCGGGGTTGTACGTCGCGGGCCACGGCCTGGTGAAGGTTGCCCTGTTCCTCACGGCCGGCGTGGTGCTGCACCGGCTGGGGACGCTGCATCTGGGCGGACTCGTCGGCCGCGGGCGTGAGGTGGTGGTGGCGACGGTGCTCCTGGCCGTCGGGGCACCGCTGCTCGCCGGTGTGCCCCCGTCGGGGCTGTTCGTCGGCAAGACCGGGATCTCCGAGGCGCTGGAGGCGGCAGGGCTGTCGGCCCTGTCCTGGGTGATGTACCTCGCCGCGGCCCTGACGGCGGCCGCGCTGGCGCGCTTCGTCGCCCACCTCGTCCGTGGTCGGCCGGTCCCCGACGACGACCTCGGGCGGGTCCTGGAACACCAGCCCGACCGCCGCCTGTCCACGACGCCGCGGACCCTGGTGGCGGTGCCTGCGGGCCTGCTGCTCGCCGGGCTCGGTGTGGCCCTGCTCCCGGGGCTCCTGCCGGGGGCGGGCCAGGCGGGGGCGAGCTTCCTGCAGCCGGCCGGCTACGAGGCCGCCGTCCTCGGCGCACCCGCGGCGCCGGCCCCCGAGGCTGCGGAGCTCGAGCCGTTCAAGGTGGACGCCGTGCTCGAGGGACTCGGTATCACGGCCGCGGGGCTGGTGCTGGGCCTCGCCGTCGCACGGTGGTGGCGTCGCGAGCGGCGCCTGGCGACCGCACCGTTGCGCGGGTTGCGGCGGGCCCACACCGGGCTGGTCAACGACCAGATGACCTGGGTGAGTGTGGCCATGGCCGTCTGGTGTGCCGTGGTCCTGGCGCGCCTGTCCGGGTGACCCTTGCGCGGGAGTCTCTGGTCCGATCGCCCCTCAGCGGGGATCGAGCCGGTCGCGCTGCCCGACCCCGGTGGCCACCTCGCGCCAGCGCAGTGGCCCGCCGGCGTCGGCACGAAGCGGCGGGGTCGGGCCGCCGGTCGTCGCGCGCAGCCCCTGGAGGAATGCGGTGACGGCGTCCAGGGAGGACATCGTGGGTTGCCAGCCGAGTTCGGTGCGGGCCCGGGTGACGTCCATCGCCGGCAGGCTCAGGGCGAGGTCGAGCAGGGTCGGGCTGGCGGGAACGGCGTGCAGGTGCCAGGCGGTCGCGACCAGTGAACGCACCAGCCCGCGGGGGACACGCACCACGCGTGCACCCAGCAGATCGGCGAGTGTGCGGGCATCCAGCACCGGCTCGGCCGCGACGTTGAACGCACCCCGGACCTCGCCGACCACGGCACGGCGGAAGGCCTCGGCGGCATCGAAGCTGTGCAGCGCCTGGAACCGGAGACCCGGGAGGTCGGGCACGACCGGCACCAGTGAGGGGCGGACCAGGAACCCCGGGATCAGCGGCCCCGCGAAGAGCCGCCGCTGTTCGGGCGCCGCGGAGTGCTTGAAGATGAACCCGGGCCGCAACCGGACGACCCGCACCCGCGGGTGCTCGAGCTCGAAGGTGTCCAGGGCCCGTTCCAGGTAGGACTTCTCCCGCCCGTAGGCAGCCGTGGGCAGTGCATGGGTCGGCCAGGTCTCGTCGACGAAGCCGCGCTGGGGGCCGGGCGCGTAGGCGCCCACCGAGGAGGCGTGCACGAGCGCGGGTACCCCGGCCTCCGCGACCGCCTCGAAGACCCGCAGACTGCCCAACACGTTGGTCCGCCAGGTCCGGACCGGGTCGTGGGTGGGCTGGAAGATCCAGGCGAGGTGGACGACCGCGTCGGCCCCCCGGAACTGGTGGACGAGGTCGCCGTGGGTGATGTCGACGGTGGCCCAGGTGGTCTTGGCGGGACGCCACGAGGGCCGGCGACGCGACAACGCGAGGATCGAGGTGACCTCGCGGTCGTGGCCGAGGGCCTCGACCAGGCTCGTGCCGATGTTGCCGGTCGCACCCACGATCACCACACGCACCGGTGTTCCTGCTCGTCGCGGCCGAAGGTCGCGTGCAGTGTGACCTGGCAGGGGACCGCCGGCGCCGGTCGGTCGACCGGGGCCGGGTCCGAGTGAGGGCCTCGGCTGGTCCCGCGGGACGGCCAGTAGGCTGCCCCTCGAGGCAACGACGAGGGAGACGCGATGGGTTCGGTCGCCGTGGTGACGGATTCCACGGCGGATCTGCCCCGCGACCTCGCGGAGGAGCTGGGCATCCGCGTGGTGCCGCTGTCGGTCACGTTCGGCACCGAGACCTTCATCTCCGGCGTGAGCATCGACCCGCCGCGCTTCTACGAGCGTCTGGTGCAGAGCCAGCAGCTGCCCACCACCTCCCAGCCCACGCCGGCCTGGTTCGAGGAGGCCTACGCCGACTGCGTCGACGACGGGCACCCCACGGCGGTGTCGCTGCACGTCTCCGCGGCCCTGTCCGGCACCGTGTCCCTGGCGCGTGACCGTGCACAGCGGGCCGAGCTGGACGTCGAGGTCCTCGACACCCGGCTCGTGGGTGCGCCGCTCGGGCTGGCCGCCATGGCCGCACAGCGGGCGGCCGACGAGGGCGGGGACGTGGCGGCGGTCGTGCGCGCCGCCGAGCGGATCGCCGGGCAGGTGACCAGCCTGCTGGTGGTCGACACCCTCGACTACCTGCGTCGCGGTGGTCGGCTGAGCGGGACCCAGGCGATGGTCGGCAACATGCTGCGGGTCAAGCCGCTGCTGCACCTCGTGGACGGTCGCGTGGAGGTCAAGGAACGGACCCGGACGTGGAGTCGTGCGCTCGACCGTGTCGCCGACCTGGTCGCCGAGACCGCGCAGGGGGGCCCCGTCGACGTGGTGGTGGCCCACGCGATCGCCGAGGAACGCGCCGCCGAGCTGTGGGAACGCCTCGGGGAGCGCGTCGAGATCGCCGGGCGGCTGGAGACGATGATCGGGCCCGTCGTCGGGACCCACGTCGGTCCCGGGGCCGTGAGCGTGGCCGCGGTACCGGCCGACGCGGACTGAAACCCGGGGCTCCGGCGGTACGGGCACGCCGCGCAGGTGCCGCACCCGGCGGGTTCCGTCGGGAGACTGCTTCTCCACAGCGGACGTGCGGCCCGCAGCCGCCGGCGGTCTCCGGTCGGGCAACCTGCCGGTCATGGACATCGTGGGTGAGGAACACGGCCGGCTCGAGCGCCTGCTCTCGTGGCTCGACGCCACCCGGGCGGAGCTGACCGGTCTCGCCGTTCTGCTCCTCGGCGCGGTCGTCGCCACCGGGGCCCTGTGGTGGTCGGCCCTGGCTGCGGCGCCCGGTGCACCCGCGTCGTCGGGGGTCGTCGGGGGGCTGCAGCCGGCGTCGCCCGGGGAGGAGCACACCCACGCGGGTCGGGTGGGCTCCGACGGTCACGCCGCGGACCGGGGCCCCACGGGTGGGGTCGTCGATGGTCCCGCAGGCAGCGACCCGGAGGACGCGCCTTCGGAGATGACCGTTCACGTCACCGGTGCCGTGGCGTCCCCCGGCGTCATCACCGTCGCGGCGGGCGCCCGGGTCGCCGACGCGATCGCCGCCGCGGGCGAGGCGACCGCGGAGGCCGAGACCCACCGGCTCAACCTCGCCCGTCCGCTCGCCGACGGCGAGCAGATCCACGTCCCCGTGGAGGGAGAGGACGTCGCCCCGCCCCCGGCCGGTGACGACGGGACGGCCGGCGTCGACGCCGAGGGTTTGGTGGACCTCAACCGCGCCGACGCCGCGACCCTCGAGACCCTGCCGGGGATCGGGCCGGCCCGCGCGGAGGCGATCATCGAGTACCGCGAGACGAACGGCCCCTTCGCCGAGCCCGGCGACCTCCGGGGCGTGTCGGGCATCGGTGAGGCCACCTTCCAACGGCTCGCCGAGGATGTCACGGTCTCGTGAGGCTGCGCGAACCGGGCGGCCCGGTCCCGGAGCGGGACCAGGGGCCGGAAGAGGACCCGGCGGCGCCGACGGGGGCGGTGCTCGGTCCGTTGCCGCTGTGGGCGGGTGCCGCCGTGGTCGGTGCCGCGGCGGGGGAGTGGCTCGGCCACCTCGGTGCGCCGACCGGGGTGTTCGGCGGTGCGGCACTCGCCGGCTGCTGCCTCGCGCTCGCCCTGGCCACGGCGGGACGCGAGTCTGGATCGACAAGCGCAGCCTGCCGGGGCGCCGGGGCGACCGTCGCCGTCCTGGTCGTCATGGCCGGGGTGGCCGGGCTGCGGGTGGACACCCTCGGCGCGGGCCTGTTGCCGGACCTGGCCGGCCAGGGCGGTGCGGCCACCCTGTCGGCGACGGTGGCCCAGGAACCCCGGGACGTCGCCCGGGGATGGCACGTCGACCTCCGGGTCGGTGCGGTCGACGGTGTGGCGACCCGGGAGCGGGCCGCCCTCGTACTGGATGAGGACCACGAACCGCCGGGACTGGGCCAACGGTGGCAGCTCGAGGCCACTGCCCGTCCGCTGCCGGAGGGCGGCTACGGCCGCTGGCTCGCCGGACGGCACGCCCGGGTGCTGCTCGACCCCGTCACGATCGAACCGGTGGGTGCACCCGGGTGGGCCGCGACCTCCAGCGAACACGTCCGGGCACGGATCCGCCGCGCGGCGACGGCCCACAACCCGCCGGCGGTTGGTGGGCTGCTGGTGGGGCTGGTGACCGGCGACACCCGGCATCTGCCCGACGAGGACGAACGGGCCATGCAGGCGACCAGTCTGACCCACCTGACCGCCGTCTCCGGCACCCACGTCGCCATCCTCGTCGCCGGCGTGCTCGGACTGTGCGGACTGGTTCGGGTCGGCGCACGCGGCCGCCGATGGACCGTGGGCGTCACCATCCTGGGCTTCGCCTACCTGACCCGGTTCGAGCCGAGTGTGCTGCGAGCCTCGACCATGGCCGGGGTCGTCCTGCTGGCCTTCGCCCGTGGGGTGCCGAGGGATGCCCGCCACGCGCTGGCCGGTGCCGTCCTCGTGCTGGTCCTGATCGACCCGATGCTGGCGGGGTCGCTCGGCCTGCTGCTGTCGGCCACCGCCACCGCGGGGGTACTGGTGGTCGCGCCCCGCGTGCGGGAACGACTCGAACGGGTCCGTCGTCTGCCACGGCGTGTCGCCGACCTGCTGGCGGTCACGATCGGTGCGCAGATCACGGTGGTGCCGTTGCTCCTGGTGACGTTCGAGGAGGTGCGCCTCGCCTCGGTCCCCGCCAACCTGCTCGCCGTGCCGTTCGGCGCGCTCGCGGCGGCCCTCGGGTTCCTCGGCGCAGCGGTGTCGACGGTCAGTGTCGATGCCGCCTCGGTGGTCTACCTGGCTGCGGGGGTGCCCGCGCGTGTGGTCCTTCTGGTCGCGGATCGGCTCGCCGATGCGGGCGGTGTGGTCGACGCCACGCGGCCCGCTGCGGTGCTGGCCCTCGCCGCCACGGCGGCGTGGCTGTGCACACGCCCCGGGTCGCGGTCGTCGCGGGTCGGGCTCGGCCTGGCGTTGTCCGGGGTGGTGGCGGCCGGGGTGCCCGTGGTCGTCGGCCCCCTGCCGGTGCAGACCCTGGCCGTGACGGCCATCGACGTCGGCCAGGGGGACGCCTTCCTGGTGGAGTCGCCGGGCGCGCGGCTCCTGGTGGACGCCGGCGAGGACAGCACGGCGGCCCGGTGGCTGCGCGGCCGCGGACGGCCCCGGATCGACGTCGCGATCGTCACCCACCCCCACCTCGACCACGTCGGCGGTATGGCCGACGTGCTGCGAACCGTCACGGTCGGGGCCGTCTGGTACCGGCCGATGCCGAACGAACTGGCGGCGGTCGACGACCTGTTGCAGCAGGCCGACGAGGACAGGGTCCCGGTGGCCGCACCGTCCGCGGGGCAGCGGGCCACCGTCGGGGACCTGGTGGTCGAGGTGCTCGGACCCCCGCCCGGGCGTCCGTACCGCTTCAGCGGAAGCGAACTGAACGACAGCTCGATCGTGGTTCGGGTGCACTGGGGAGATCGCCGGGTGCTGCTGACCGGTGACGCGGAGCACGCGGCGCAACGGGATCTGCTCGAGCACCCCGACCTGCTGCGTGCCGAGGCGTTCACCGTCCCTCACCACGGGGCTGCCACGAGCGAGGAGGAGTTCCTGCGGGCGGTCGGTGCGCAGGTCGGCCTGATCGGGGTCGGAGAGGACAACCGTCACGGTCACCCCACCCCTGAGGTGCTCGACCTCCTCGAGGCCCTCGACGTCGAGATCGTGCGCACCGATCTCCACGGCACGACCCGTGTCGAGGTGCCGCCCCCGCTCGCGGGCGTGGCGGTCGCTACGGGCCCCGTCGACGATCGGTCGGTCGCCCGAGATTGCCCGGCGCGACGACAGGGACCATCCTGTGGCCATGCCGACGCTGCTGATCGTCCACCACACGCCCTCGCCCTCCCTGCAGTCACTGCTGGAGGCCGCCGTCGACGGCGCCCGCACCGACGCGATCGAGGACGTCGAGGTGGAGGTCCGTGCGGCGCTGACCTGCCCCGAGGTCGACGTGCTGGAGGCGGACGGCTACCTGCTCGGGACACCGGCCAACCTCGGCTACATGTCAGGGGCGCTCAAGCACTTCTTCGACCGCATCTACTACCCCTGCCTCGAGGAGACCCGGCGGCGCCCCTACGGTGCCTACGTCCACGGCAACGACGACACCACCGGCGCGGTGAAGTCGATCGAGACCGCGGTGACCGGCCTGGAGTGGAAACGCGCCGCCGAGATCCTCGAGGTCACCGGCACGCCGGCGCAGTCCGACCTCGACGCCGCCTGGGAGCTCGGCGCGACCCTCGCCGCATCGCTCAGCGAGCAGCTCTGACCGGGCCCGGGGGCGCACCGGTAGTCTCGCGCCCATGACTCCCGTCCACCTCCTCGTCGGTGACGACGACCTGCTGCTGCGCCGCGAGGTGGAGCACCTGCTCGAGCGCCTTCGGGGCGAGGATCCCGAGCTCGAGGTCGAGGTCCACGACGTCAGCGAGACGGAGCAACTGCCCGAGCTGCGGACGGCCTCGCTGTTCGGGGGCCGGCTGTGCCTGGTCCTGCGTGGGGTCGAGGGTGCGACGGGTGACCTGAAGGCCCAGCTGGAGGGCTATCTCGAACAGCCCTCCGACGAGGCCGTGCTGGTCCTGGTCGCGCGGGGTGTCGGCAAGGTCCAGAAGATCGGCAAGCTCGCCAAGGAGCACGGCGAACGAGTCGACGTCAAGACCCCGCCCGACTGGGACGAACGCGGGTGGGAGCGCCTCGTGGGGGAGGAGTTCCGTCGCGCCGGTCATCGCGCGGACGCTTCGGCCATCGCGGCGATCCGGGCCCACGCGGGCGCGGACCCTGGCGTGATCGCCTCCAAGGTCTCCCAGGTGTGCGCCTCGGTCGGCGAAGGCGAGTCCATCACCGCGGAGCAGGTCGAGGCGGTCGTGGAGGGGCACGGACGCCAGTCCGGTTTCGCGATCGCCGACGCCGTCGGGGAACGCGACCCGGTCGAGGCGCTGATCGCCGTGCGCGGTGCGCTGGAAGGCGGAGAGGCGCCCCTGGCCATCCTTGGCGCTCTCTCCTACCGCTTCCGTCAGCTGCTGCGGGTCCGCGCCGGGGCGGCACCGAAGGAGGCTGGTGTGTCGCCGGGCCAGCACCGACGGTTGAAGGCACTGGCCGCGGGGTTCGGCCCGGGGGAGCTGGCCTGGTGTCACGACCGGCTGGCGCAGTTGGACGTCGACCTCAAGGGCAGCGAGCTCCCGGACCACGTCGTCCTCGAACTCGCGGTCCTCGAGATCGCCACGCCACGCGAGGTCGGCGCACCGTTCAACCCGCTGGCGAGCCGCTGAGCCCACCGGCTGCCTGGGCGGGCGGCTCGCGGGGCGGTGTCGCCTCGAGTGAGTGCGTGCCTGATCCCGCGGCGCTGCCCGTGACCTCCCGTTCGTCCGGGGCCTGCCGCGCGCAGGCCCGTACGGTCGCCCGCGACGGCATCAGGACCGACCCGCCCGCCGGCGCACCGCCCCCTCGTCCAGGAGCCACCGTGTCCGACCAGCAGCACCCCGACCCGACAACGGGGGAGCGCGAACCGGCTGACCCGGGTTCACCGGCCACAACGTCCTCCACCACCGCGGGGACGTCACCGGCCGCGACGGTCCCCGTCAGCCGCACCCAGGCACGGCTGTGGCGGGCCGGCCGCAGCGGCTGGGCGCTGCTGGGCGTCGCGGTCTCCGTCGCCCTGCTCGGCTACCTGCTCTCGCTGGTCCCGCTCGTCGTGATCCCCCTGGTGCTGGCACTGTTCCCCGCCACGCTGCTGGCACCGGTGGCGAACTGGTTGAAGGAACGGGGCTGGCCGGGCGCGCTCGCCGCCGCGGCGACGATCGTGGCCGGCATCCTGGTGATCGTCGGCATCGTGGCCGCGATGGTCCCGCTCGTCGCCGCCGAGCTGCCCGAACTGACCGATTCGGCGGCTGAGGGCCTGGGCGACTTGCAGGGGTTGCTCCAGGACGGGGTCCTGGGCTTCCAGGCCGAGGGCGTCGACGATGTGCTGGACATGGCCCAGGAGCAGCTCGGGGAGGCCGGTGATCTGGCCGGCCAGGCACTCGCGGCCGCCGTGGTGGCCTTCGAGACGGTCGCCGGGCTGCTGTTGCTCTTCGTGATCCTGTTCTTCTACCTCAAGGACGGTCGTCGGTTGTCCGAGGGGGTCATCCGCTCGACGCCGGGACACCTGCAGGACACGGTCCGACAGGCGGCGCAGCAGGCCTGGGACACGTTGGGTTCCTACTTCCGGGGCCAACTGCTGGTGGCGTTCGTCGATGCGGTCGCGATCGGGATCGCCCTGCTGGTCCTGGACATCCCCCTGGCGGTGCCGCTGGCCGTGCTGGTCTTCTTCGGTGGGCTCTTCCCGATCGTGGGTGCCGTGGCGACGGGCGCACTGGCGGTCCTGGTTGCACTCGCGGACCAGGGCCTGGTGGTGGGGTTGATCGTCCTGGGCGTGGTGCTGGCGGTCCAACAGCTCGAGAGCAACGTCCTGGAGCCCTACATCCTCGGCCAGGCGATCGCGCTGCACCCGCTGGTCGTGCTGATCTCGATCACGGCGGGGACCGTGCTGATGGGCATCCTCGGGGCGTTCCTGGCCGTGCCGGCGGCGGCGATCTTCGCGCGCGTGATGGACCAGCTCTCGGGACGCGCCGAGGAGGAGCCCGAGGACCGGGCCGAAGCGGCGCAGCCGTCCGATGCCGTTGCGCCCGGGCCGGCCTGACGCCAGCCTGGCCGGCGACACCCAGCGCACCCGACCCCGACCCCGAAGTCGACAGGGAGGTCCGCCGTGACGTTCTCGCTCGTCGCGCGCTGTCCCCGGACCGGGCAGCTCGGCGTGGGTGCGATGACCGCGATGCTGGGTATCGGCAAGCTGGTCGCCCATGCCCGCGCGCAGGTTGGCGCGGCCGCAACCCAGGCGATGGTGAACCCTTATCTGGCGCTCGACGGACTGGTGCGCCTCGAACAGGGCGCCGCGGCCGAGGAGGCGGTCGAGGAACTGATCGCCGCCGATCCCGGACGGGAGGGTCGCCAGCTCGGGATGGTCGACGCCCGGGGTGGAGCCGCCGCCTACACCGGGCCACTGCCGGAGGACTACAAGGGCCACCGCACCGGTCAGGGCTGGGCGTGCCAGGGCAACCGACTCGCCGGCCCCGAGGTGCTCGACGCCGCCGTCGAGGCGTTTCTCGCAGAGCCGGCGCGACCCCTGGTCGAGCGGCTGCTCGCGGCGCTCGACGCCGGCGAGGACGAAGGCGGCGACCGCAAGGGGCACCGATCGGCGACCGTGACCGTGGTGGAGCAGGAGCTCTATCCGCTGTGGGACCTACGCATCGACGAGTCCGACGAGCCGTTGCGTGCCATCCACGCGCTGCACGAACAGTTCGCCGAGGAACTCGTCCCCCAGATCCGCATGCTCCCGGGCCGTGACGATCCCCTCGGCGGCTTCGACTACGGCCGGGACGCCGGCGTCTGAGCGACGACCGGAGTCACGTCCGGGTGACCTCGGAGATCGCCCGGGCCGCAACGGCCAGCGCGTCGAGGTCGGGCCCCTCCTGCTGGCCCGCCTCCTCCACCATCGTGCGGGCACGGGCGACGAGGGACTGCTGGCGCCGCAGGAACGCCGTCACCGCCTCCGTCTCCGGGAGTTCGGGGAACAGGCGCAGCGCGGCGCCCGTGGCGTCACGACGCAGGCGGCGCAGGTCGGTCTCCAACCCCCGACGCTGGCGACGGGCCCAGCCGGTCGGGGCGTCGAAGCGCTCCACGGTGCGCTCGAGTTCGTCGATGCCCAGAGCCTCACCGAGGCGGAGGAACGCGTCGGCGACCTCGACATGGCTGCGGTCCGGCAGCGACTCGGTCACCACCGCCACGTCGGGCACGATCACCAGGTCGCGCACGGACGCCAGCAGCCGCGCCAGCTCCTGTGGGACGAGGTCGTCCACCAGCCAGCGCGCGTGCGCGACCCGTGCCCGACGGTGGTTGTCGCTGCCGGTCTCCAGCAGTGACGAGGTCAGTGCCTGCGCCACCGGTCGGTCCCGGGCGAGCAGCGCTTCGGGGTCGTCGAGCCCCGGGTCGGCCAGCAGCGTCCCGGTCACGCGGGAGAGCAGCCACCGCAGCTGGTCGTGCAACTCGATCAGCCGCTGCGGATCGTGCTCGGACTCGAGATCGTCCAGCATCGCCTGGTAGTGGTCGGCGTCGGTGACCTGGCGGGCGACCTCCCAGGCGAGCACCACCCGGGAGAGGGCGATGCCACGCTCGTCGGCGAGCGTCGAGGCGAAGCTCACCCCCATCCGGTCGACCATCTCGTTGGTCACCACGGTCGCGACCAGTTCCCGTCGCAGCGGGTGGCGGTCGAGCAGATCACCGAAGCGTTCGATGAGCAGCGGCGGGAAGTACGCCGGCAGGTTGTGGGCGAGCACCGGTCGGTCGGGCACCTCGGAGGCGAGCAGGTCCTCCTTGATCTCGCGCTTGGCCCAGGCCAGCAACGTCGCCAGCTCCGGTCGGGTCAGTCCCGCCTCCGCCTCCACACGCTCGGCGAACGTCTCCTCGTCGGGCAGGATCTCGACCGCGCGGCTGAACTCCTCCTGCTCGTCGAGACGCTCGAGGAGGACCTGGTAGGCACCCATGGCCTCGGGGCTGTGCACGAGTTCGCGGGAGATCGCGGCCGTCTGGGAGTCGACGTCGCCCATGACCTCGGACACGACGTCGCCGGCGACCTCCTGGAGCAGTCCGGCCCGCTGTTCGGCGTCGATCCGCCCGGCCTCGGCGGCGAGGTTGAGCAGGATCTTGATGTTGACCTCGCGGTCGGAGGTCGCCACGCCCGCGGCGTTGTGCACGGCGTCCTGGTCGACCCGGCCACCACGGCGTGCGTACTGGATCCGGGCGCGTTGGGTGATGAACAGGTTCGCGCCCTCGGCGACCATTCGGGCACGCAGCTGCTCGGCGTCGACACGGATCTCGTCGTTGGCCCGGTCGCCGACCTCCTCGTGGCGCTCGGAGGAGGCCTTGATGTAGGTGCCGATGCCGCCGGCGAACAGCAGGTCGACGGGTGCGGTGAGGATCGCCTGGAGCAGCTCGTGGGGCGGCAGCTCCTCGCCCTCGAGCCGCAGCAGCTCCCGGATCTGTTTCGTGAGCGTGATCGACTTGACGTTGCGGGCGAAGACCCCGCCGCCCTCGCTGATGAGGTCGGTGTCGTAGTCCTGCCAGGTCGAGCCCGCCAGGTCGAACAGCCGTTGTCGCTCCTCGAACGACGTCTCCGGGTCGGGGTCGGGATCCAGGAAGACGTGCCGGTGGTCGAAGGCGGCGACCAGCCGCACGCTGCGGGACAGCAGCAGACCGTTTCCGAAGACGTCACCAGACATGTCGCCGACACCGGCGATCGTGACCGGGTCGACCTGGACGTCCATGTCGAGTTCACGGAAGTGGCGCGTCACCGCGACCCAGGTGCCCTTGGCCGTGACCCCGAGCTTCTTGTGGTCGTAGCCGTTGGACCCGCCGGAGGCGAAGGCGTCGTCGAGCCAGAAGCCGTAGCGGGTGGCGAGCGAGTTGGCGGTGTCGGAGAAGGTCGCGGTGCCACGGTCCGCGGCCACGACCAGGTAGGGGTCGTCGCCGTCGTGGCGGACCACGTCGGCGGGGGGGACGAGCTCGTCGTCGGCGAGGTTGTCGGTGACGTCGAGCAGGCCGCGGACGAACGTGGTGTAGGCCCCCTCGACCGCGCCCTTCATCTCGTCGGGGTCCGCGGGTTCGCGCTTGAGTACGAACCCGCCCTTCGCCCCGGTCGGCACGATCAGCGCGTTCTTGCGGATCTGGGCCTTGACCAGGTCGAGGACCTCGGTGCGCACGTCGTCGCGACGGTCCGACCACCGCAGCCCGCCCCGGGCGACCTTGCCGGCACGCAGATGCACCCCCTCGACCTCGGGGGAGAAGACGAAGATCTCGCGGTGGGGCAGGGGTGCGGGCATGTCCGGGACCAGCGCCGGATCGAGTTTCAGGGAGAGGTAGGGCACCCCGGTGCCGTCGGCCACGGCATCGTCCCGGTAGGCGTTGGTCCGCAGGGTGGCGTCGACCAGGCGCAGCAGGCCCCGCACGATGCGGTCGTGATCGAGGCGCTGGATGCGGTCGCAGGCCTCGACGACGGCCTGGTGGCACGAGTCACGGTCGCCGTCGAAGTCGGGGTCGAAACGGGCGTGGAAGTGGGCGACCAGTGCACTGGTCGCCTCGTGCTCGGCGACCAGGACGTCGTTGACGTACTCCGGGGTGTGGGCCGTGCCGACCTGGCGGCGGTAGCGCCGGTAGGCGCGAAGCAGATTGACGTCGGGCCAGGGCAGGCCGGCCGACAGGACCAGCCGGTTGAGGGAGTCGACGGTGAGATGTCCGTCCCAGGCGGCGTGGACCGTGTCCGCCAGGAGCTCGGACAGTTGTTCGTCGTCGAGGTCGACGTCGGGCAGGCGCACCCCGAAGTCGTGCAGGGTCGTCTCGTTGCCGGCCAGGCGGTAGGGCACCTCCTCGACCACCTCGAGCCCAAGCGATTCGAGGATCGGCAGGAACGACGACAGCACCAGCGCGGCCCCGCGTTTGGCCGCCTTCAGGCGGGCCAGCTCGCCGTCCCCGGAGGGACGGACGCCGACGAGCAGCTCGCGGCTACCCCGGCGGTGGGCGTCCAGCAGGAGCACGTCCTCGATCGCCGCGTCCGGCGTGACCATCTGGCGGAACGTCTCGGGCAGGCGGCTCGCGAAGGTGCGTGACAGCCGGTCACCCTCGGCCTGGCCGAACTGCTCCACGAGCAACGACTGCATCGCATCGGCCCAGGGACGGGCGAGTCGCCGAACGTCGGCCTGCAGCTCCCTGATGGTGACGACCGGGATGTCGTCGGAGACGTGGAGCAGGAACCGGCCGACCGCGGCGTGGCGGTCGCCGAGCGCGACGTCGACGTCGACGCGGTGCGCGTCGTAGCGCTCCTCGAGCAGCGCTTCGAGCTGCTCGCGCAGGTGCGGTGACCAGGTGTCCCGCGGCGTGGTGACCAGCACGGTCACCGCCCCGAGTTCGTGGTCGAGGCGCACCAGGGTCCGCGGCTCACGGTGCTCCTCCGCGTGCAGGAGCCCCACGAGGGTGCGGTGCAGCTCCTCGGTCGGTGAGCGGAACAGCTCGTCCTTCGGGAGCGCCTCGAAGAGGGAGATGAGCGTGATCTCGTCGTGGGAACCGGGGACCACGTCCTCGCGCTCGAGGATGTGATGGAGCTTGGATCGCAGTACCGGTGTGGAGGCCGACGGAGAGGCCAGTCCCTTGCGGGTGAACAACCCGAGCAGTCGCACGATGGTGTGGACCTCGCCCGAATCGTCGCGCCGGTAGAACCGCAGGTCCTCCATCGGTACCTGTCGCTGCACGGTCGCTGCGCGGCGGGTCCGTGTCACCGTGATCCGCCGGTCGGAATCGAGGCGTGCCCGCACCTCGGACGGCAGCTGCTCGAGGGCCACCGGCTCGGAGAAGCCCGACGACGAATCGTCCTTCAGCAACCCGAGCCCACGACCCTGGATGGCCCGCATGCTGTGGACACCCCCGATGGTGGCGACCTCGTACTCGCGCAGCCCGAGCAGGACGAGATCGTCGTCCAGCAGCCAGTCGATCAGGTCGGCCACCTCGCGGGGATCGGCTTCAGGGTCCTGCTCGGAATCCTCGGATCCGGAGGCGGAGGGTCCACCGTCGCGGAGCTCCCCGGCGAGCTCGGCGAGCCGGTCGAGCATCGCCGCGTGGTCCCCGGTGACGGCCATGACGTCGTCGACGAGTTCGTGCAGGCGCGCCACCACCTCGTCGCGCTCGTCGTCCCCGAGGTCGCGATCCAGTTCGAGGTGGAGGAGCGACTCGCGGTCCTCGGCGGTACGGGCCGGTACCAGGGCCGCCAGTTTCCCGTCAGCGTCACGCTTCACACCGACGATGGGGTGCAGGTCGTAGACCACCTTGAGATCGTGCCGGGCGAGCTCCTCCACGAGCGTGGACAGCAGGAACGGCCGGTCCTCCGAGGCGATCTGGATCACGGTGCCCGGTTGGCGCCCGTCGAAGCCGTGCTCGGCGTCACGGGCACGCACGATCGTGTGCCCCGACCGACGGTCGACGAGGTCGAACAGTTCGTTGAGGTGCCCGGCCACGCTGTCCGCGTCCAACCGTCGCAGCTGCTGCCCGGTGACCCGGCGCAGTGCGGCGTGTGCGAGCTGCTGCCGAAGCGTCGTGCGGTCCTCGGTGTCGGCGGCGACCGCGTCGACGACCGCGGTGTGTGCGGCGTGTTCGTCCGGCGACACTGGACCGTCCACGGCGACTGCCTGCTCGGACACCTTTTCTCCTCCCGGTTCGTGGGTGGGTTTCGAGCCTAGGGGAGGGGGTGCGGCCCGGGGCGGTGTCGTTCCCGGACGCGTCGAGGGCGCCCCGCGGGGCGCCCTCGACGCGGAGACTCCTGGTGCCTACAGCGCCTGCAGCCGCTTGGACATGCGCGACTTGTTGTTGGCCGCCTTGTTGGGGTGGATGACGCCCTTGGTGGCGGCCTTGTCCAGTTCCCGGGCGGCGACGCGGTAGGCCTCTGCGGCCGCGTCCTTGTCGCCAGCCTCGGCATGGGTGCGGAAGCGCTTGGTGTAGGTCTTCAGACGGGTCCGCACGACACGGTTGCGCTCGTAGCGGGCCTCATTCTGGCGGTTGCGCTTGATCTGTGACTTGATGTTGGCCATCGGAGGTCTCGTCTCTTCGCGGGCCGTGCGCGGCCTCGGCAGGTGGTCGAACGGGTTCCGCGCGCTCAGGCGCTCGACATGCAGCATGCGGGCAGGTGAGCCGGCGCAGCAGGACAGACGGTCCCCTCGAGGACCGGTGGTGAACGGTAGCGGTCGCGTGCCCGTGCGGCAACCGGCCGGCGGGGACCGGGACCGTCACCGTGGCCCGTGCGGTGGGCCGCCCGAGCCGTCGCCGTGGTCCTCGAGCAGGTGGTGCCGGGGGCACCGCCGCGCCTGCGGCGACGTCTCGAGGTGGTCGAACGGGCAACCCCACACGCTGCGGCGCCAGGAACCGACCGAGACCCAGAACACGGTCATGAGCCAGACCACCGTGACCACGAACGCCAGTACCAGCATCCCGGTCGACAGCACCACGTCCGGATCCGTGGCGGCGACGTAGACGAGCCGCCCCAGTTGGACCACGGTGACGACGACCGCCACCCCCGCGAGTACGGCCCAGGCGACGTCGCGCCACGTGGCCGGGGGGCGTGGCCCCTCGGAGCGGGGGTCGCCCGGGTTCGGTGCTCCACCGGGACCGTCGCTGAACGGGTCAGGGTCCCGACGGTGCCCGTGGTCGTCCGCCCGCCTCTCTCTTCGGGCGCTCAGCGTCGGCTCCGGACGTGGGCGAGGAGTTCGGGTAGCAGTTCGCTGACGTCCCCGTGGAGGACCGCGTGGGCCCGCTCGTCGTAGCCCGTCGGCTCGCCGTTGCACACCACCAGCCGTGCACCCGCGTCGAGTGCGACCTGGGGCAGCATCGCGATCGGGTGGACGACCAGGGAGCTGCCGACCGCGAGGAAGAGCTCGGCCTCGATGGTCGCGTCGTGCGCCCGTTGGAGCTCCGCGGGGTCCAGCGCCTGCCCGAAGGAGATCGTGGCGCTCTTGAGCATGCCCCCGCACTCGTCGCAGTCCGGGTCGGCCTCACCGGCCCGGACCCGTTCGAGTACCGGCTGCATGGGGCCACGCCAGGCACAGTCCAGGCAGGTGGCCTCGCGCACGGTCCCGTGGATCTCGACGATGCGGCCGGGGTCGTTGCCGGCCTCCTGGTGGAGGCCGTCGACGTTCTGGGTGACCAGCCGTTGGAGGTGGCCGAGGTGCTCGAGCTCCGCGATGGCCTCGTGGGCCGGGTTCGGTGCCGGCGTCCGTTCGGTGGCCTCCAGACGGCGCTGCCACGCGGTCCGGCGGGCCTGTGGGTCCGACACGTAGACGTCGATGTTGGCCAGGCGCTCGGCCTGGGGATCCCTGGTCCACAGGCCCTGGGGCCCGCGGAAGTCCGGGATCCCCGAGGCGGTGGAGACTCCCGCTCCGGTGAGGGCCACGACCTGTCTCGAGGCCGCGATCCAGTCGGCGATGACCTCCAACGAGGGCGACTCCATCGGGCCTCCTCACGGTCCAACGGTGCGTGGTGGGCAAGAGCGAGACTAACGGCCCGTCGCGCCGGGCAGCAGCGCGTCCTCGGCCTCGAGCGCCAGCCGTTCCTGCTCGTCCAGTTCGAGCCGTGACGCGGTCGGGTCGGCCGCGGGTGGCAGGTCGCCGCTCCGGCCGAGGTCCCCCCCGGCGCGGCGGACCAGGGTCCGGAGCAACGCCGGGTCCCACCCGTCCTGCCACGCCACGAGCTCGAGCCCCTCGACCAGGACGAACGTGGGAACCGCCGCGGCGGCCAGCGCATCCGAGACGGGATGCGGGTGGGGTTCGACGAGGACGTCGCGCTCGTCGACACCGGTGCGCTCCACGAGGGCCCGCGCGGCCTCCGGCCGGCCCTGCGAGACGACGGCGAGGCGGGCCCCGGTCGTGCGAAGTGTCTGGAGTGCGGCGCTGGACACCGAACAGCGGTACTCGACGACCACCACGAGCAGGGGGGCGCCCCCGGCGGCGTCGGCCAGGGTGGCGATGCGCCCGTCCGGGCGGCTCAGCGCCGTACCGAGCGCGGTGAGCGCATCGACCTCGACGCCGCCCTCGTCCCCGTCGCCTTCCGGCGCGGCACCGGGTCCGGCCATGGCGGCCTCCTCGTCGGGTGTCGTCGTGGAGCCGGGCGGGTTCTCCGTGCGGCGCCGGGGAGCCTGCTGTGCGCCCCGCCTGCCGTCAATATGGTGGTGGACGTCCGGTGTGCCGGGGCCGGGTGCCCGGCGCCCGCTCGCTAGCCTCGGGTGCCTGCCCCGTTCGTCAGGGCGTGCCCGGACCCGGCGCCGACGGGCGGACCTACGCCACCCTCGCCGCACCCCCCCGGGCCCGTCCCTCGATCTGCGAGGAGCATCAGTGACCGTCGGTCGTTCGACCGTGCTCGGGGCCGCCATCGCGGCGCTGCTGGGCTCGCTCGCCGTCTGGATCGTGAGCGCGGTCTCGCCCCTCATGCGTGACGAGGTGGGGCTCACCGAGGAGCGGCTCGGCCTCGCCGTGTCGGTCTACTTCGCGGTGTCGGCGCTCGTGTCGTGGCTCGGCGGCGGCCTGTCCGACCGGATCGGCGCCCGGCGAACGTTGACGCTCGGCGCCGCCTGCAGTGTCGCCGCGGTGCTCGCGATCGCGCTGCTGGCCCACAGTTGGATCCACATCGTCCTGCTGCTCGGTGTCGCCGGGGTCGGCAGTGCCGTCATCCAGCCGGCCACCAACCACGCGATCGTGCGTGGGGTGCGCCTGTCGCGGCACGGCCTCGCGCTGGGGCTCAAGCAGGCCTCGGTCCCCGCCGCCACCCTCCTGGCCGGCGTGTCGGTGCCGTTGCTCGCGGTCACCTTCGGGTGGCGCTGGGCGTTCGTGCTCCCCGCGGTCGTGGGTCTGGGGTTCCTGCCGCTGCGGCGTCACCTACCGGACGGCCGGCGTCCGAAGGCCCGGCTCGGCGACGCGAGTGCGGACGGCGGCGGCGTGGGGCTGCCGCTGCTCGTGCTGGCGGTCGCCGGCGGGGTCGGTGTCGGGGCGATCTCGGCGGCCACGGCGTTCCTGGTGCCCTACCTCGTGGCCAGCGGCTCTACCGAGTCGACCGCCGGCTGGATCCTGGCGCTCGCCAGCCTCGCCGGCGTGACGATGCGGGTCCTGAGCGGCTGGCGCGCCGACACGCTCGGTACCAGCAGCATCCCCGCGATCGTGACGCTGCTGGCCGTCGGGAGCCTGGGGGCCGCGGGGCTGGCCACGGAGGGGGGCCTGGTCGTCCTCGCGCTCGCCGCCATGTTGATGGTCGGCGCCGGCTGGGGTTGGAACGGGCTGCTCGTGCTGACCATCGTGCGGGCGTTTCCCCACACTCCCGGCCTGGCGACCGGGATCTCCCAGGTCGGGATCCGGGGCGGCGGGGCGATCGGGCCCAGCGTCTTCGGGCTGGTGGCCGGAGGCGCGGGCTACACCGCCGGCTGGACCATGGTGGGGGCCGCCCTGGCGGTCGCCGCCGTGCTGATGTGGGTCGGCGGTCGCCTGCTGCCGGATCCCTCGGCCGCCCCCGTGCCCGGCGCGCCCGACCATGCATGAAGCCCCGCCGGAGCGGGGCTTCATCTCGACCTTCACGGATCCACGTAAGAGGGATCAGCTGCGGCCGGTGTGACCACGAAGGTCTACAGCGGGCGAACCTCGCTGGCCTGCGGGCCCTTCTGGCCCTGGGTCACCTCGAAGCTGACCTTCTGACCCTCATCGAGGGTCTTGAAGCCCTCGGACTGGATCGCGGAGAAGTGGACGAACAGGTCCTCGCCACCGGTGTCGGGCTGAATGAACCCGAAACCCTTGTCGGCGTTGAACCACTTGACGGTGCCGTCTGGCATGTTGTTTCCCTATATGTTGGCGCACGAGGACCGGGTAGCTCCAAGACTGAGGAACGAGACACCCCGGATCGGTGTGCGTGCCGACAGCGTACACGTGTTTGGCCAAATGCACACGCGGACGCTGCGGCAGGCGGGTGCGGTTCCTCTCAGGGGGCATCCACGTCGCCGTGCTCCCCGTCGTTGCGGGGGGCCGGCCCGAGCAGCGGTGAACGGTCCTCGCGACGCCGAGGTGTCGCGGGAACCCCGACCGGGACGGGCTCGTGGTGCGCGGCGACCGGCGTGTCGACGTCGGCCGGTCCGTCCGCCTCCGGCGCCTCGTCGAACGCCCCCTCGGGCTCGACCAGCCAGCGCCCGGCGACGGCCGCGAGCAGGGCCGAGGCGCCGATGGTGAGGAAGAAGACCGTCGGGCCGGTCACCAGCAGCAGGGTGAGGAAGAGCAGGGACCCGACGTTGCCGTAGGCGCCGACCATCCCCGAGATCTGCCCGGAGACACGACGCTTGACCAGGGGCACGATGGCGTAGGTCGCGCCCTCGCCCGCCTGCACGAAGAACGAGCACGCCATGGTCGCCAGGATCGCGGCGAACAGCGGCCACGACTCGTTGACGGCGGCCAGCAGCGCGAAGCCGGCGGACAGGACCCACAGCAGCGCGATCAGCGTGCGCCGGCGGCTGCCCAACAGGTCCGAGAGCAGGCCACCGGTGGGGCGTGCGACCAGGTTCATGAACGCGAACGCAGCGGCGCTGGCGCCGGCGATGACGGGGGAGAGCCCGAAGGTCTCGGCGAAGAACGCGGGAAGCATCGACACGACCGCGAGTTCCGCGCCGAAGGTCACCGCGTAGGCGAAGCACAGCACGGCGACCGAGCGCAACGGATAGCGGTCGTGGGCGGGGTAGCGGTTCTGCCATGCGGGACGGTTGACGCGGAAGATGGTGAGCGACTGGATGACCAGCAGCACGCCGAGGACCGCGATGACCGTCCACATCGTGGTCGGCGTCAGGAAGCCGATCAGCTGCAGGCGCCAGGCCAGCAGCATCAGGATCCCGACCAGTGGGGCGTTGAGCGCGATCAGCCCGATGACGGCCCCGCGGCTGGTGACCTCCAGGGCACCCTGCCGCTTGGGCCGGGCGTAGGTGCGGCCCTCCGGGGTGTCGGCGACGTTGCGCAGGTAGAACAGGCCGTAGGCGGCCGCGACCGCGCCGACCGCGACGAGGGCGCCCCGCCACCCGCCGGCGAACCCTGCCAGGGTGGGCACCGTCAGCGCCGCGGCCGCCGAACCGAAGTTGCCCCAGCCGCCGTAGACGCCCTCGGCGATGCCGACCTCGCGTGGGGGGAACCACTCGGAGACCATCCGGATGCCAACGACGAACCCGGCACCGACGATGCTGGCCGCCAGCCTGGCCACCACGAGCAACTCGAACGTCGTGGCCAGTGCGGTCAGCACCGTGGGAACGGACGCGTAGAGCAGGATCGTCGCGTAGACCCGTCGCGGTCCCCAGCGGTCCAGCGCCATCCCGACCAGCAGCCGCGCCGGCACGGTCAGCGCGACGTTGCACAGGGCGAGCACGGTGAGTTGGTCGCCGCTCAACCCGAGTTCGGCGCCCACCATGCCCGCGATCGGGGCGAAGGCGAACCAGACCACGAAGCTCATGAAGAACGCGAACCAGGTCAGGTGCAGCACGCGGTGCCGGCCGGTGAAGCTGAGGAGGTCGGTGACGTGGGAGCGTGCGGTGCGACCTCCTGCCGGGGTGGCCTGGTGGTCGTGGGGGGTGGACATGGGAGGCCTCGCGGGACGGGGGCGGGGGTCGATGGCAGGGGTGACGATGGCCCGCCGGGGTTTTCGCCCCGTGCGGTCCGTGTTGCGGGCGGGTGACGCACCGGTCGCCCACGACCCCTCGGCGCCGCCGCCCCGTTTCGTTCCGCGTCGGTGTGGTGAGCGGTCCGGTCGGCCAGGTCGCGACGGATCGTTCACCGGGAGGAAACGTGCGCGTGACGACCCGGCGACGCCCCCCGGCGAGGCTCGCGGTCACGAGCCGGCCGCCCGGGCCGGCGGCACACCGCCCTCACGGAACGGAGCGATCCTGTCGCTGCACGGACTGCGCATCGGTGTCACGTCCCAGCGCAAGGGACGGGAACTCGTGGCGGCGCTCGAGCGGCGGGGTGGGCACGTCCTGCACGGCTCCACGCTCGGCGGCGACGAGCCGGTGCCGGCGGCCGAGATCGCGGCCGACACCGCGGCGGTCCTCGACGCCGGGCCCGACTGGATCGTGGCCTCCACGGGCGTCGGGGTGCGCCTGTGGGCCGAGGCCGCCCGCGAGCACGGACAACTCGACGGGTTGCTCCGGTCCGCCGGTGAGGCCCGGTGCGTGGCGCGGGGACCGAAGGCGATCGGCGGGCTCCAGGCGCTGGAGGTGAGCCCGGTGTGGTCCTCGCAGGCGCAGACCGACGCCGACGTGGCCGGGTGGCTGGCGCGACGGGTGCTGCCCGACGAGGTCGTGGCGCTGCAGCTCCACGGGGGCGGGGTCCCCACGGTCTTCGCGCCCGTCGCCGAGGCGGGAGCCGACGTGGTCTCGGTCATGACCTACCGGCACTCGCTACCCGAAGACGTCGGGCCGGCGCTGGAACTGGTCGACGCGATCGCCGACCTCCGGCTCGACGTGGTGACCCTGACCTCGCCAGGGGCGGCCCGCAACCTTCTCCACCTCGCCCGGACGCACCGACCCGGGCGCACCGACGAGATGCTCTCGGCGCTCCGGACCCGTGTGGCCACCGCCGTGATCGGTCCGGTCACGGCGTCCGCACTCGAGGACGAGGGGCTGCCGGTCTGGTTGACCCCCTCCAGGCCCCGGACGGGTGAACTGCTGCGTTCGCTCGAGGCGTGGGCCCTGCGGCGGGAGCAGCTGCCGTGCATCCCGCCGCGCCTGCAGCTGTTGCCGGGCACCCATGCGGTGCGGACCCCGGAGGGTGACGACGTGGAGCTCGGCGAGCGGGGCCTGGCCGTCCTGGCGGCACTGGCCCGACGCCCCGGCGTGGTCTGTTCCCCCGAACGTCTCCTCGCCGAGGCGTGGGGGCACGAGGCGCCCTCGGACGCCAGCGCGGTCAAGCACCACGTGGCCCGGCTGCGGCGCAAACTCGAGGGACGTGGCATCGTGATCCACACGGTCCGCGGTGTCGGCTACCGCCTGGAGGGCTCGGACGCACGGCCGGGGTGAGTCGCCAACCACGCCGCGCGACGACCGGTGTCACGACCCGGCTCAACCGGCAGCGTTCCCCAGCCGCCGGACGTCCACCGCCGCGTGCTTGTAGGCGGGCTGGCGTGACTGGGGATCGAAGCTCGGCATCGTCAGCCGGTTGGTCGTGGCATGGTGCATCGAGACGAACACCCGACCGGTCCCGACGGTGGGTGTCACGAAGGCCCGCGCCCGCATCGCCCCGCGGGCGGAGGTGACCTCGACCCAGTCGTGGGGTCGGATCCCGCGCTCCGCGGCGTCACCCGGGGCGATCTCCACGTAGGGGTCGCTGGGGACCAGGCGGCGAAGCGCGGCCGACTTGCCGGTCCGCGTGCCGGTGTGCCATTCGCTGGAGGACCCGCGGCCGGTCAGCAGGACCAGCGGCCGCCGGGCGCTGAGGGTCTCCGCGGCGGGTCGGCTGTCGGCGATGACGAAACGGGCACGCCCGTCGGGGTGGTGGAAGACCCCGTCGGCGAACAGCCGGCGTTCGGTGTCCACCTCCGCCCCCGCGACCGGCTGCGGCCATTGGATGCCGCCGGCGCGGTCGAGTTCCTCGTACCCGGAGATGCCCGAGAAATCGAAGGGTCGGCCGCGGGAGAGTTCGCGCAGCAGATCGAAGACCGCCTCGGGTGAGTCCCACGAACGGAAGGTCCCACCACAGCCCGCGGCCTCGGCGATGAGCCGGAAGATGTGGAAGTCCGCCAGCGCCTGGCCGGGGGCCTGGGCGACCTTCCGGATGCGCGAGATGCGGCGTTCGGAGTTGATGAACGTGCCCTCCTTCTCCCCCCAACCGGCTGCCGGCAGGATGATGTCGGCACGTCGGGCCGTCTCGGTCGTGGTGTACAGGTCCTGCACGACCAGGAGGTCGAGGCGGTCGAGCAGCTCGTGGACGTCCGCCTGCCCGATCCAGGAGTGGGCCGTGTTGGTGGCGATGACCCACAGCCCGCGGATCCGGCCGTCGGCGATGCCCTCGATGATCTGGTCGTAGGCGAGGCTCGGCCGGTCGGGCACCGTGGCGACGTCGAGGTCGAGGATGTCGGCCACCTCGGCCCGGTGGTCGGGGTCGGTGAAGTCGCGACCGCCGAGCAGACCGGTGGTGTTGGAGAACAGCCGCGAGCCCATCGCGTTGCACTGCCCGGTGATCGAGTTGGCTCCCGTGCCCGGCCGTCCGATGTTGCCGGTCAGCAGTGCGAGGTCGATGATCGCCTGGGCGGTCCGGGTGCCCTGGTGTGACTGGTTGACACCCATCGTCCACCACAGCGACACGGCCCGGCCGCGGGCGATCGCGTCGGCGCAGCGGTGCAGTTCCTCGATGTCGAGGCCGGTGGCCTCGGCCACGCGCCCGGGGGTGTAGGCGGCGACGTGTTCGGCGTAGGCCTCGAAGCCGGAGGTATGGGCCGCGACGAACTCGTGGTCGACCGCGTCCCGGGCGATCAGCAGGTGGCCGAGCCCGTAGAGCAGTTCGAGGTCTCCCTTCGGGCGGACGGCGAGGTGCTGTGTGGCCGCGGCCGCGGTCTCCGTGCGTCGCGGGTCCACGACGATCAGCTCCGGGTCGTTCGGGTTGCGCGAGAGGCGTTCCCACATGATCGGGTGCGCGACCGCGAGGTTGGAGCCGACCAGGACCACCACGTCGGAGGCCTCGAAGTCCGCATAGGTGTAGGGCGGTGCGTCGGAACCGAACGACTCCTTGTACGCGCTCACCGCGGTGGCCATGCACTGGCGGGTGTTGCCGTCCCCGTGGACCATGCCGAGCCCGAACTTCGCCACCGCCCCCAGCAGCGCCATCTCCTCGGTGGGGATCTGCCCGGTCGACAGGAACGCGACCGAGTCGGGCCCGTGGCGCTGTTGGACCCCACGCACCCCGGCCACGAAACAGGCCGTCGCGTCGGGCCAGTCGGTTGCGGCCATCCGCCCCCGCCGGTCGCGCACGAGCGGCGTCGTGGCCCGGTCGTCGGCGGCGAGCGGGGCGAGCGCCTCCCAGCCCTTGGGGCACGCCATGCCGAGGTTGACGGGGTAGTCGGTGGTGGGAGTCAGGCCCACCGCCCGCCCGTCCTTGAGGTGCACGTCCAGGGAGCAGCCCGTCGAGCAGAACCCGCAGACGCTGCGCACCACCCGGTCGGGGACCCGGTCGGCGGGCAGCTGTCCCAGGCCGTGCCCGCCCGGGGCGCGCACCAGCTCGCGGGTCAGCGGGCCGTCATGGCGCCGCAGCAGGGCACGGGCACGGTCGCGGGCGCTCACGGCAGCCGCCCGGGCATGCGGGTGGGGGCGACGGCGGTGAAGAACCGCCAGCGTTCGATCAGTTCCGCGGCGACCACCGCGACCATCCCGGCGACGGCGCAGGTGGCGGCGGCGGTGGCCGAGGTGGTGCCGGCGGTGAGCATGAGCACCGCCAACCACGGCAGGGCCACCGCACCGAGGAACAGCAGCCCGAGCCGTGCGACCACCAGGCCCCGCAACCGGCGGGTCAGCAGGCGTGCGGTGCGTGCCAGCGGGTCGTCGATCGGCCCGGTGCGGTGGCGCAGCAGGCCCACCTCGGCGGTGAGCCCGGCCAGCGCGAGGACGCTGGAGATCAGGGCGAAGCCGCCGACCGTGGCCGGCGCCTCGATCCCGGCGTGGGCCGCGGTGGCGGCGAGGACGGCGAGGAACGTCGCCGAACCGCACAACAGGGTCGTCAACCCGAACCGGGCGGCCACCCGGGGCAGCGACCACCACGCCCGTCGCGTGGCGGCGTAGACCATCACGGAGGTGAAGACCCCGACGAGTCCCGAGGCCACCGCCAGCGGGCCGAGCCAGCCGGCGTGGTCGTCGAGGACCGGCATGCCGGCGAGCGCGCCCGCGTACGCCGCGGCCGCGGGTGCGAACACGCCGAAGGCCACGATCTCCCGGCTCAGCCAGGAATGGCGCAGCCCGAGCACCGCACGCCAGGCCTGCAGGGGACGGCCGAGGTGGAGCACGCTGGCGGCCAGCGCGAGCACCGCGGTACCCAGCGCCGTCGCCGCCACCGGCGCGGCGGCGAGGGCGGTGAGGCCGGCAGCGGGCACGGCCGCGGCGACGAGCAGCGCGAGCAGGGTGCCCACCGACAGCTGGGTGAGCACCAGCATCAGCGTCAACGGTGGGTGGGCGTGGGCGGGGGAGAGGGCCTCGGCGTCCGCCGCCCGCGTGCCCGAGAGGTCCTCGCCGCCGCGGTAGCGGGTCGTGGGCACCGTGATCGCCGGGTCGGGGGCCGGGAAGCCCCAGGGCGCGCCCGCCGCCGCGACCGCCTCCTCGACGTCGACCACCCGCACGGAGATCGCCTCCGTCGGACACGCCTGCACGCACGCCGGTGCCTCGCCGTCGGCGAGCCGGTCCTGGCAGAGGTCGCACTTGCGGACGATCCCGCGGTCGGCGTCGTACTTCGGTACCTCGTAGGGGCACATGAGCGTGCAGTACTGGCAGCCGATGCACTGGTCGTCGAGGTGGTGCACGACCCCGGTGACGGGGTCCTTCTCGTAGGCCTCGGAGGGGCAGCCCTGCAGGCAGCCGGGTTCCACACAGTGGTGGCAGGCCGAGGTCACCTCACGCAGGACCGGGAGCTCGGCCCCGTCCCCGAGGGTGCCGGGACCGGTGCCGACCAGGGTGCCCGTGTCCCGGAAGGAGACGGCCTCGGGCAGGCCGTTGAGGTTGCCGCAGGCGACGATGCAGGCCTTGCAGCCGGAGCAGGCGTCGAGGTCGACCTCGAAGGCGTACTGCTGGCCCGGCCCGGGCGGGGTCGCGGGCATGAGGTCGCGGTAGTAGCGGGCCTGCCCCGGGACGCCGCAGGCCGCGGCCTCGTCGTGCGCGCGTGAGAAGCGGTCCACGGCGGTCGTGCCGGCCTGCTCGGCGAGGAACTCGTCGACGAGCGTGCGCACCTGCGTCGTGGGTGCGCGCCGTACCGCGAGCTCGTCGAGGCTCGGCAGGTCGGGGAGGGCGCGGTCGGGCCGGATGGGAGTGGGGTCATGGCGGGCAGGATGGGCCGGGCGGGTCACCACGGTGCATCCGTCGTGTTACGGGCCGACGACGTCGGGGTCGCCTCAGGCCACCGACGCCCGGCCCCCGCGGGTCCACGTCGCCGTGCCGCCCCGACGACTACGTTGGCACCGTCGGTGCGCACCGACGAAGCGGAGCGTTGCGGTGGGAGTTGCATCCCACGGGCCGCGCCCCACCAGAGCGTCGTTTGAACAAGGATCCGGATGACCGGCAGATGGCAGCAGATGGTCGACGGAGCGGTCAGCCTGCGCCGCGAACTGCACCGCCGCCCCGAGCTCGCCTGGAACGAGCACGAGACCGCCCGCACGGTCCGTGAGGAGCTGAGCAAGGCCGGCATCGACTGGCGCCCCTGCGCCGGTACCGGCACGGTGGCCACGCTCGCGCCGCGGGCCCGTGGTCGCCACGTGGCGCTGCGTGCCGACATCGACGCGATGCCGATCCAGGAGGCCACCGAGGCCCCCTGGTCCTCCGATCACGACGGGTACATGCACGCGTGCGGCCACGACGGGCACACCGCGGCACTGTTCGCGGCCGCCTGGTGGCTCAAGAGCGTGGAGGAGGACCTGCCGGGCCCGGTCACACTGATCTTCCAGCCCGCAGAGGAGGGCGGACACGGGGCGAAGGCGATGATCGAGGACGGTGCGCTCGAGGGCGTGGACGTGATCTTCGGCTGGCACAACTGGCCGGCGATCCCCTTCGGTCGGGCGATCTGCCCGGACGGCCCGGTGATGGCCGCCAACGGCACCTTCTACATCCGTATCTCCGGTCGCGGGGGACATGCGAGCCAGCCCGAGGCCTGTCGGGATCCGGTCCTGGCCGCGTCGGGGATCACGCTGGCGCTCCAGCAGATCGTCAGTCGGCGCATGGCCGCCCAGCACGCGGCCGTGGTGAGCGTGACCTCGTTCGAGGCCCCGAGCGTCGAGACGGTCATCCCCGACGAGGCCCACCTGTCGGGCAGCATCCGCCTGGGCGACTCCCGCCAGCGCAAGCCGATGGAGGACCTGATCACCCAGGTGGCCCAGGACACCGCACGCGCCTACGGCGTGTCCGCCGAGGTCGAGATGAAGCCCCGCTACGGGGCGACGATCAACGACCCCACGCAGGCCGAGCGCTTACGTTCCTGCCTCGCCGAGGAGCTCGGACCGGCGTGGCAGAGCCAGGCCACGTTGCTGCCGGTGATGGCCTCCGAGGACTTCAGCTACTACCTCGGCGAGATCCCGGGAGCCTTCGCGCTCATCGGCGCCGACGACGGCCAGGGTCACGACGTGCCCTGCCACAGCCCGCGCTACGACTTCAACGACCGGCTCATCCCGCACGTGGCGCGGGTCTTCGCCCGTCTCGCCGGGAGCCCGATGCCCGCGTGACCGGGGCGTTCGTCCACTCCATATGACACGACCGGTACGACGAGAAACCCACCCGACCCGGATGCAACGACCTGATCAGTGATGCGAGGACGCAATGAGGCGACGCGACGACATGACGTTCCCGTTCGAGGAATACGAGCGGCGGATGAACGAGCTGCGCACCCGGATGCAGCAGCGCCGGCTGGACGCGGTGATCATCACCGATCCGGAGAACCTCATGTACCTCACCGACTACCAGACCACGGGGTACTCGTTCTTCCAGGCGCTGGTGGTCCCGCTCGAGGACGAGCCGTTCATGATCACCCGCCGGCTCGAGGAGTCCAATGTCCATGCGCGCACCTGGGTCGAGGAGACCCGGCCCTACCCCGACACCGGTGACGCGATCCAGATGCTGGTGGAGAGCCTGCGGGAGTTCGGTCTCGACTCGTGCCGGATGGGCTACGAGCGGAACAGCTACTACTTCCCCGCCTACCACCAGGACCTGATCCACACCACCTTCACCGATGGTCAACTGGTCGACTGTTTCGGGATCGTGGAGCAGGGTCGCATCCGCAAGTCTCCCGCCGAGATCGAGATCATGCAGCGCGCCGCCCGGGCCACCGAGGCGGGGATGCTCGCCGGGCTCGAGGCCACCGCCGCCGGCGTGACGGAGAACGACATCGCCGCCGAGATCAGTTCCGCGATGTTCCGCGCCGGCGGCG
>SLRZ01000161.1 GCA_007130695.1 Nitriliruptoraceae bacterium | reverse complement strand
GCGGGAACCACAACATCGTCGCCAGGAGGGGCCATGTCCTCTACGGTGGCTGTACGAGGGGCGCAGGTCCGTGCCCCTTCCGGGGCTTCCGCGTCGTGGCCGCGTCGCGGGACGAAACGATATGAAGGGGAAATCATGAGCGATGGAGCCGACACCAACCCGCCTGGGGCCCAGGGGCCCGGCGGATCCGCACCCCCGCCTCCGGGTGGGCAGCCACCACCGCCGGGGCAGCCGCAGGGCGGTCCACCGCCCGGGTCACCGGCGCCGCAGGGGGGTGTCGGCCAACCCGCGGACCTGATGACCCGTTTCCTCGCGAAGCTGATCGACTGGATCCTGGTCGGCATCGTGATCGGCATCGTGATCATCCCGCTGACCATCGGACTCGCGTTCAGCGGTGCGGGTGGGTTCGGCGGGTTCGGCTTCTCGCCGGGCGCGATCCTGACCAATGTCGTCCTGTACGGGCTCGCGATCGGCTACTTCGCCTTCCTCGAGTCCAACCGCGGGCAGACGCTGGGCAAGATGCTGCTGAAGCTGCAGGTGCAGGGCCCCGACGGCCAGTTCCCGACCATGGAGCAGGCACTGAAGCGCAACGCCTACATGCTGCTCGGGATCATTCCGGTGCTCGGTGGGCTCGCCTACTTCGTCGTCACGATCTACATCGCGGTGACCATCAACAACGACACGGTGGCGCGGCAGGGCTGGCACGACGAGTTCGGCGGCGGCACCCGGGTGCTCAAGATCGGTTGACGGGTCCCGACCGGGACGCGGGCGAGGGTCGCAGGACGGCTCTCCCCCGCGTCCCGGGTCCCGCGTCCCGGGTCCCGCGCGGGGTCCAGTAGAGTCGGCGCCGCCCGACCGGAGCCCCACCTGTGTCGACGGCCCCGCCGGCCCTTCCCGGCACCCCGGCCGACCTCGGAAGCCGGCTGATCGCCCGACTGGTCGACGGCCTGGTGATCCTGTTCGTCGTCGTCCCCTTGGTGCTCGCCGGCATCCTGCCCGAGGAGGGCACGGCCGGCGCCGTGGCCGTGGTCGCGATGAGCTTCGTGTACTCGGCGGTGCTGGACGCCGGCGGTGGCACTCTCGGAAAGCGCCTGCTGCGCCTCACGGTCACCGGTCCCGACGGGCGACGACCCGGCCTCGGTCCCGGCGCCACCCGGAATCTGTGGTTGCTGACGTCCCTGTTTCCGGGGCTCGTCGGTCAGGCCACCGCGACCGCCGTGAGCATCGTGCTGGCCATCAGCATCGCCAAGCACCCCACCGAACTCGGGTGGCACGACCGTGTCGCCGGGACCGCCGTCCGGCGTCCGGCGTGAGCCCCGAGGACCGCGCCCGGCTGCGCACCGCGCTGCGCGAGGTCGAGCCCTGGCTCACGGCCGCCGATGTGGGGCCCCAGGCGGTCGATGCCGGCCCGTGCGACCGCTGCGGTGACCTCCCCCGTCTGCTGCCCACCTGCGGCCCGGGACCCTGGGCCGGCATCTGCCGGGACTGCGCCCGGAGGTTGGGGCCGGAAGGCTGGTGCGAGGGCCACGCCGCCGAGGGACGGGCCGCCCGGGACTGGGCCGAGGACCTGCCCGACCACTGGGACGTGGCGGTCACGCTGTGGTGGGTGGCGACGGGCGAACTGCGGTCGGTGGAGCCCCGGATGCTGCGCCGTGTGGCGAGCCTGCCCCGGGCGGTGCGCGACCTGCT
Source organism: Nitriliruptoraceae bacterium (assembly GCA_007130695.1). Lineage (GTDB taxonomy): Bacteria > Actinomycetota > Nitriliruptoria > Nitriliruptorales > Nitriliruptoraceae > SKLC01. The sequence continues at coordinate 3,091 of SLRZ01000161.1, read as the reverse complement.
CGACCAGGGGTGAGCTACCCGGACTCCGCCGGCGCCACCTCGACACCGAGTCCGAGCAGCCACTCTCGCACGCCCGCCGCCCCCTGGAAACGGTGGGCCGGCATCCCGACGGCCTCGGCGGCCTCGACGTTGACGGCGCGGTCGTCGACGAAGGCGACCTGGTGCGGTTCGAGGTCGAGGCGGGCGAGGAGGAGCTCGTAGAACGCGGCGTCCGGCTTGCGTGCACCGAGGTGGCAGGACGCCAGCACCCGGTCGAAACGGTCGCCGAGGACCTCGGCTGCCAGCGTCTCGACCCAGACGGGATAGTTCGAGGCGGTGGCGCGCAGCGTCACGCCACCGAGATCGTCGAGCAGTTCGCCCATGCCGGGCAGCCACGTCGTGCCCGCCCGTCGGACCTCGTGGAACCGCTCCGGATGGACCTCGATGCCGGCCCGGCGCTGATGGTCCCAGTAGTCGGCCTCGTCGATCTCCCCCCGTTCGAGCGAGGGATACAGATCCGGATCCCGGCGCGCGAAGAGTTCCTTCAGGTCGACGTCGACCGCCGCGGCCAGCGCCTCCCGGTAGGGATCCCGGACCACCGTGTCCATCAGGTCCAGCGCGACCGCCCGGATCATCGGAAACCTCCCTGCTGTGGCCCGTAGAAGAGGTCTGGGCGCACGCCGAACGGTAGCGCTGCGGCACCGCCACGGACGCCACGCGGCCGAACAACCGCTCAGGTATGGTTGACTCAACTATGGCTGATATATCTGTCCGACGATCCGACCGGGCTGCCCTGTACCGGGCTCTCGGCGACGAACGACGTCTCATGATCGTCGATGCCCTGCACCACTCGGACCGCACGGTGGGCGAACTGGGTGAATTGAGCGGCCTGACGACCAACCTGCTGGCGTTCCACCTCAAGGTGCTCGAGGAGGCGGGCGTGATCGCCCGCTCCGTCTCGCAGGGCGACGCACGCCGGCGCTACGTCACCCTCGAGTCCGCCCTGCTGGGGCTGCTGGGCGAGCCGCCACCGCTGGACCGCCCGGTAGAGCGGGTGCTCTTCGTGTGCACCGCGAACTCGGCACGCTCGCAGTTGGCGGCCCACCTGTGGCAGGCCCGCACCGGGGCCCCGGCGCTGTCGGCCGGGACGCGACCCGCCGGCCGGGTCCACCCCGGGGCGGTCGAGGTCGCGCGTCGCCACGGGCTGGATCTGACCGCCGCCCGACCTGCGTCATACGACGACATCGACCTGCGCCCGGAGCTGATGGTCTCGGTGTGCGACCGGGCCCGCGAAGACGACCTCGGGCCGGACGTCGCCTTCCTGCACTGGTCCATCCCCGACCCGGCCGGCCGGGACGAGGTCGTCTTCGAGGACGTCTTCCGCCGGTTGTCGACCCGTATCGACCGTCTTGCTCGGGCGGCCCGCGCAGCATGACGCCTGCCGCCGACGACGAACTGCGCCGCCCGGTCGCCCGAGCGCTCAGGACGGCCTGGCCGCAGCGTTCATGTCCGCCTCCGCCGAGGCGCTCGCCGATCCCGCCAGGCCGCCCGAGGTCGTCATCCCCACCCACGCCACACCTCGCACCACAACCGGAACGGAGCGCCCCATGAACGACCACGCCACACCCACCGTGCTCTTCCTGTGCGTCCAGAACGCGGGCCGGTCCCAGATGGCCGCCGGCTGGCTCCGGCACCTGGGCGGTGACCGCGTCCGTGTGCTCTCCGGGGGGTCGACACCGGCCGAGGACGTCCATCCGGTGGCCGCCGAGGCCATGGCGGAGCTCGGGATCGACCTCGCCGGCGCCACGCCACGTGCCTGGGAACAGGAGGACCTCGAAGCCGCCGACGTGGTCGTCACGATGGGTTGTGGGGACGAATGCCCCGTCATCCCCGGCAAGCGCTATCTCGACTGGGAACTGACGGATCCCTCCGGCAAGCCCCTCGACGACGTCCGTCCGATCCGCGACGACATCGGGGAGCGCGTTCGAGGGCTGCTCACGGAGCTCGGCGTGGACCCCGTGCGGTAACACGGCGCGGCACGGCCCGGTCGGTGCGCCTCAGCGAACCGACTCAGCGGGGAGCCGGGATCAGCAGGACCGGCCGGTTCGCCCTGCGCAGGAGGTGCTCGGCGGTGGAGCCGAGCAGGAGTCCGGCGAGCGGGTTGTGGCCGCGGGCCCCGACGACGATCACGTCGGCGGCCTGTTGCTCGGCGAGCTGACCGACCGACTCCGGCAACGGGCCGTGGTCGACGTTCGGCTCGAGGGACGACTCGGCGAGCAGTTGCTCGAAGTGCGCCACGGCCTCGTCGACGTGCGGTCCGTCGTGTTCGGCGACCACGGTGGTCGCCATTCCGCCGATCAGCTCCCCGAGTTCCAGGGCGACCTGCTCGGCGGGACCCGCCTGCGCGGAGCCGTCCGTGGCCAGCAGGACCCCACCGCCCCGCGTGGTGGCCGGGGCGCCGAGGGGCAGCAGCAGGACCGGTACCTCGCTGGTTCGCACGAGGTCGAGGACGGTGCTGCCCAGGAACAGGTCCCGCCATGGCGTGTGGCCGTGGCTGCCGACCACGAGCAGGTCCGCCGCCGACTCGGCCGCGACCTCCTGCAGCGCGCGCGAGGGCTCGCCGGTTCTGATCTCGACGCGCACGTCGAGGCCATCGAGCCGGGCCGCCATCTCCTCCAGACGCTCGTGGTAGTGGTCGCGGTGCCGTACCTCGGGCGCCTGGGGGTAGTGCCCCCCGAGCACGGTCACGAGGGTGACCCGACGCACGCCCAGCCGCGGGAGGTGGCCCAGCTCCTCGAGAACCGGGTCGGTGGCCGGGGAATGGTCGATGCCGACGATGGCGTGCTCAAGCATCCTCGTGCTCCTCGCCGCGCGTGGGATCGATACCGGTCGCACCCTCGAGCTGGAGCCGACGCCAACGGCCGAACCCGGCCACGTCCACCCGCCAGCCGTCGGGCTGTGTGCCCAGCCGGGGATCGATGAAGCAGGTCACCGGCCCGCCGTCGACGCGGTGGTAGTCGTCGGGGTCGGCGGGTGGCCCGACCTCGGCGACCGGCAGCAGCGCGTGACCACCGCAGCAGCCGTGACGGGGGCTCACGCGCAGCACCAGGGG
>SLRZ01000012.1 GCA_007130695.1 Nitriliruptoraceae bacterium | reverse complement strand
GGGTGGCGCACCGGCCGGCACCGCCCGGCGGGATAGACTGGCGGCCTCCCTCCCCGCCACGAGGTCCCTCCGTGCCCGCCCTCCCCGACCCGACGGTGGTCGAGCGTCCGTGGGTGGCGGCCTACCCGCCGGGGGTCCCCCCCACCTACGACCTACCCAAGGTCGTCCTCGGCCGCTTCGTCGACGACGCTGCGCGTGACTTCGGCGACCGCACCGCGCTGGTCACCTCGACGAGCACGATGGACCACGCGACGCTGCGCGACCGCGTCGACGCCGTCGCCACCGTGTTGGGGGAGCTCGGGCTCGAGGCGGGCGACCGGGTGCTGGTGCTGCTGCCGAACCAGGCGACGACACCGGTTGTGCTCTTCGCCCTGTGGCGTCTGGGTGCCGTGGCGGTGCCGCTGCCCCCGGAGCTCGGTATCGACCCGCTGGCCGCCGTCGCCGCCGACGCCCGCCCCGCCGCGGCGATCGGTCTGGAGCACACCCTGGAGGCCATGGCCGGCCAGCGCGGCCTGCTCCCCCCGGTGGGAGTGATCGTCGACGGCCGCGAATGGGAACCCCGACGGGGGACGTCCCGCCTGCGCCGCCGGCGCCCCGCGGAAGCCGGCGAGCACCTCGTGCGCCTCGGGCCCCTGGTGGGGGCGCTCGGGCAACGCCGCGCCGTGCCACCCGGACCCGTGCCGGACGACCCGGCGGTCCTGTCCTACCGCTACGACGTCCCCCGGCCGCGGGGCACGGTGCTCACGCACGCGAACCTGGTGGCCAACGCCTTCCAGGCACGGCTGTGGGTGCCGGACGTGCAGGCGGGCCGGGAGCGACTCCTGACCGCGGACCCGCTCCACGAACTGCCGGCGTTGACCCTGGGCCTGCTGACGGGGCTGTTGGCCGCGGCGACGATCTACCTCCTCGACGACCCCGACCCCCAGACCCTGGCGGCCGCGATCGACCGGGAGCAGCCGACGCTGCTGTTCACCCGGCCCGACCGCCTGGCACGCCTCGTCTCGGAGTCCTCGTCCCGCCGCGACCTGACCTCCCTGCGGGTGTGTGTCACCGGGGGTGCGCCGCTCGATCCCGAGGTGACCGCCGAACTCGAGATCCGCACCTCGGGGGCCCGCGTGCGGGAGGGCTACGGGCTGCGCGAGGCGGCCCCCCTCACCCACGCCCAGCCGGTGTACGGCCGTGCCAGCGCGCAGACCATGGGACTGCCCGTCACCGACACCGTCGCCGTGGTCGTCGACCCCGACGACCTCGAGACGCAGCTGCCGGCCGGCACCCCGGGGATGCTGCTGGTGGCCGGCCCCCAGGTCGCCGCGGGCTACTGGGAACGCCCCGAGGAGACGGCCGCGACCTTCCGGGGACCGTGGGTCGTCACGGGTGACATCGTGTCCGTCACCGACGACGGGGTCTTCCACCACGTGGGGCGCGCGGACGAACTGGTCCACCGGGGCGGGACCCTGGTCTCCCCCCGACGGGTGGAGGAGGTGCTCGAACGGCACGCTGACGTGCACCGTGCCGGTGTGGCCGTCCTCGACGGGCCGACGCTGGTCGCGGTCGTCACCCGCCGCCGCCGGCACCGGGTCGCGGCCGACGAGCTGCTGGCACACTGTCGGGCACACCTCGACGCGCCTGCGGTCCCGGATCGCATCGAGGTGGCGGCGGAGCTGCCGACCACCGCCGCCGGCGAGATCGACCGCAGCGAGCTGCGACACCAGCTGAGTGGGAGGACGACGTGAGCACCGTGACCGCGGGGGCCTCCCCACGCCTGTTGATCGTCGACAACTACGACTCGTTCACCTACAACCTGGCCCAGGAGCTCGGGGAGCTCGGCGCGGATGTCGAGGTGGTACGCAACGACGCCTTCACCCTCGCCGACCTCGAGGCGGACCTGCCCGACGGTGTGGTCATCTCGCCCGGACCCGGGGACCCGTCGGACGCCGGCCTGTCCAACGACGTGATCCGTGCCGTCGCCGGCCGGCGACCGCTGCTGGGGGTCTGTCTCGGCCACCAGTGCATCGGGGAGATCTACGGCGGCCGTGTCGTGCGGGCCCCACAGCTCGTCCACGGCAAGACCAGTGCGATCTACCACCGGGGCGAGGGGGTGCTCCTCGACCTGCCCGTGCCGTTCGAGGCGACCCGCTACCACTCGCTGGTGGTGGACCGTGAGTCCGTGCCGAGCCTGCTGAAGGTCACCGCGGAGACCTCGGACGGGCTCGTCATGGGCCTGCGGCACCGCGAACTGGACGTCGAGGGGGTCCAGTTCCACCCGGAGTCGATCCTGACGTCGTCGGGCATGCAGCTGCTGGGCACCTTCGTGCGTCGTTGTCTGCGGGAACCGGCGCCCGCCTAGAGGTCCGCTGCCCAACGTTCCGCCGAGGCCCACGCCGCGTCGTGGTGACGGGTCGTCAGCCCCCCTCGCGCAGGGCGTCGAGGGCGTCGTCGAACGTCGCGACCCCCACCACCTCGGCGTCATCGGGGGCGGCGGCCAGCGCCTCCTCCAGCAGAGGTTCGGGCACCAGGACGATGTCGGCCTCCTCGACCGCCCGCATCTTCTCCGGCACACCGCCGACCGGACCGACGCGTCCTTCGGCGTCGATCGAGCCGGTGCCGTGCACGACGCGGCCCGCGACCAGGTCCTCCTCGGCCAGCAGGTCGAAGACGGTCAGGGCGATCATCAGGCCCGCCGAGGGTCCCCCGATCCGGGTCTCGGCGAGCTGCAGGTCGAACGGCAGCTCGAGGCGGTCGGCCGCCGTCTCGATCAGCACCCCGAGGCCCGGCGGTGGTTCTTCCTCGCCGGCGTCGTCGTCCTGGGCCGCTCCGGGGGGAGCCTCGAGCGGCGCGAGGGTGACCTCGACCTCGGTGTCCTCCCCACGGCGCTCGAGGTGCACGGTGATGGTGTCGCCCACCTCCTGCTCCCGGATGCGGTCTTGGAGCGCCTCCGCGCCGTCGATGTCGTCGTCCTCGATGCGGCGGATGATGTCGCCCGGCTGCAGCAGGCCGTCCGCGGGTGAGCCGTCGACCACGTCGACGACCAGTGGCACCGTGCCGATGGTGACATCCACCCCGGCCGCCTCGGCCCCGACGGCCGCGGCGACCTCGAACTGCCGGCGGAAGCGCTGCCGCTCCTGTTCGAGGAAGTCGTCGCGGTCCACGTCGGCCGGCACCACCTCGGCGGTCGGGCGCAGCCGACGGTCCCCGTCGAGCAGGGCCCCGAGGGCGGTCCGGGTGGTGCTCTGCTGCAACAGGACGGTGAGCAGGGCCGTGTCCCCCTCGATGGGGGTGGTCTGCGTGCCCTCCACCTCGATCAGCGGCGGGATGGAGGTCGGCGTGCCCGGGACGAACTCCGTGTAGGGCAGCGGCACGACCGCGGCGGCCCACAGCAGCAGACCGAGGGAGGCGGCGTAGATCCCTGCGCGCAGGGTGCGACGTCGCTGCCGGCGCCGCAGTTCCGCGTCAGGCGTCTGGTGGTCGGTCGAGACGTGGCCGGGGTTCATGTGCTCGCCCCCCGGGCGGTCCGCCGCGCGTCCCCGGCGAGCGGTGCCCCGCCCCGGCGGAGGCGTTCGAGCTCACGGGCGACGTCGCGTTCCCGCAGGAGGGCCACCGGTCGGCCCGCATCACGGACGAGCACGGCCTCGGCGTCGCCGAGGAGGTGATCGACCAGTTCCCGCAGGCGGTCGGCGGCGTCACACGCCGGCACGCCGTCGACGGGATCCATCAGCTCCCCGCCGGTCCTCGCGGCGCGGTCCGTGGGGTGCAGGTCGCGCAGGCGCGCAGCGGTCAGGCGCCCGACCAGCCGGTCGCCGCGGACCACGGGCAGCAACCGGTCTCCGGTCCCGGGCTCGACCAGGTCGAGGGAACGGTCGGCGTCGACCACCGGGGCGGGTTCCCCGAGCACGTCGGCGACGTGGCCGTCGTCGAGGAGTCGGTTCACCAGATGCTGGGCGAGTTCCGTGCGGGCGGCCTGGAAGATGAAGGCGCCCACGAGCACCAGCACGATCCCGAAGACCTGCGACTCGGCGAGGCGGGCCCAGCCCGAGGGTGCGGCGCCGTCGTGCGCCACGGGCACGAGGCCGAGCCCGACGGCCAACAGCCACAGGCCCGCCAGGACGAGCACCGTCGCCAGGACCTGCCCGGCCCGCCCGGCGATGCGCACCGCCCGGTCGCGGTCCCCGAGGAGCCACCACAGTCCGGCCCGCAGCACCCGGCCCCCGTCGAGCGGCGCCCCTGGCACGAGGTTGAAAGCCGCCAGGAAGAGGTTGAGCCACGCGAGCAGCCCGGCCACGTCGGCCACGGGTCCCGCCAGTGCGCCCCCGAGCACCGGGGCCGAGGCGGCCAGCAGGCCGAAGAACGCGCCGCAGACCAGGCTCGCGTACGGGCCGACCGCCGAGACCGCGAACTCGTCGCGCGGCGAGCGGGAGCCGGTGTGCATCTCGGTCATGCCGCCGAAGAAGAACAGGGTGATGCCGTGGACCTCGATACCGCGGTAGCTGGCCTCGAATCCGTGGGCGAGTTCGTGGACCAGCACCGAGGCCAGGAACAGCGCGGTCGCCACGACGGCCATCGTCACCGTCACGGCCAGCCCGTGGGTCCGCAGGAAGTTGGCACCGAACACCCAGGCGACGAGGAGGGCGAACAGGAGCAACGACGCGTCGATGCGGACGGCGATACCGCCGAAGCGTCCCAGGGTGAACGAGCGTGCGAACATGCGCGCAACGGTATCCGCCGCACGCTCGGCACCGGTCAGTCCGCTCCGGTGGGGTGCGCGGACCGGCATCGGTCGCGCGGTCGCAAGCGCCCTCCGGCGACGAACGAGCGGGATCGTCGGGGCCATGCACGGACGATCGGTGGAAAAGTTCGCCGGGTTGCCCCAACCGGGATTAGTGTCGGGGGTATGAGCCTTGATGACACCACCATCCGTGACCTGATCGACTTCACCGACGAGCACGGGGTGCTCTCCTTCTACGCGGGACACACCCCGGCGCAGGCGGCCGATCCACAGCCGACGGCCCCGATAGAGATCCGCAACCAGCTCAAGGCGCTGCGCAGCGAGCTGGCCGACCGGGACGGCGAGACGGGCAAGGCCGTGGCCGCCCGTCTCGACGAGCTGGGACCGGACATCGACGCGCTGGTCGACCCCAAGGCCCACGGACGGGGCCGCGCCCTGTTCGTCGGAGTGGACAGCGGACGGCTCGAGCAGGTGGCCCTGCAGATTCCGTTCAAGGAACGCGTGGTGCACCATGAGCGGGCGTTCGTGCGCCCCCTGGTCGCGGCCCACGACGAGGGCCGCGCCGCCGGCGTGCTCGTGGTCTCCCGGTCGGGGGCGCGGCTGCTGCGCTGGTCGCTCGGCGAGGTGACCGAACTCGAGACCTACACCTTCGAGGTCAGCGGGGACGTCTCGCGGCAGAAGTCCGGACCCACCCCGGCCCAACCCCAGCATCCCGGGCAGGGCACCTCGCACAAGGAACGCTTCGAGGAGCGCATCGACGAGCATCGCCACCGCTTCCTGCGGCAGGTCGCCGAGGAGGCGACCCAGCGCATCAAGGAACACGGCTGGGACCGGCTCGTGCTCTCGGCGCCCCCCAAGATGCGTGACGAGATGGGGGACATCCTCGGGCAGGACGGCTACCGCCTGCTGACCGCCGAGCAGGCCTGGGAGGACGCCGCACCCCACGAGATCGCGGAGGCGATGTGGCCGCTGCTGCGCTCGGTCCACCTCGACCGTGAGCGGGAACTCACCGAGGCCGCCGTTTCCCGGGCGCTGGGCGGCCAGGCCGGCGCGGTCGGCCTGCGAAACGTGTGCGCGGCGCTCAACGAGGGTCGCGTCTCCCGGCTGCTGTACCGCTCCGACCTCGAGGTCGAGGGGGTGGTCTCCGGGCAGGGGACGATCCATCCCCGGGTCGAGGGCCACGCCGCCGAGGCCGACCTCGAGTTCACGCGCGAGCCGTTGTTCGTGGAGCGGATGATCGAACGTGCCGTCGCCACCGACGCCCAGGTCACCCCGGTGGACCCGGAGGTGGCGGCACAACTCGACGAGCACGATGGCGTGGCCGCGTTGCTGCGGTGGTAGGCAGGCGGGGTACACGACCGCACCGTCTGTCGCCCCCGGCCCGCGAATGAGCGGGTCGGGTGACGCCTGGAGGAGGGTGCCCGCATGATCGATCCCCAGGCTCTGCGTGCCCGCGCCGACCACATTCTCGAACTGCACGAGACCGGCCGGGTGCAGGAGGCACTCGACGCCTGTGCCGGCCTGCTGCACGAGGCGGACGGGGCGGACCTCGACCACGAGGTGGTCCGCGAGTCGGTGTTCACCGCCCGGTTCGAACAGGGCGTGCTGCTCACCGAACTCGGTGACCTCGAGGCGGCCGCGACGGCCTACGCCTCGGCGGCGGCGACACCCACCGACCTCGACGACCCCGACCAGCGCCACGAGCTCGCCATGGCGCTGCTCAACCAGGGGATCTGCCTCGACACCCTCGGGGACCCCGGGCGTGCGCTGGCCGTCTACGACCGGCTCGTCGTGCGGCTCGGGGACGCCGACGACCCCGTCACGGCCGACCAGGTCGTGCGGGCCCGGGTCAACCGTGCCGCCGCGATGCTTGCGCTGGGCCGGGCGTCGGAGGCACTCACGGTCGCCGAGGCCCTCCAGGGCGAGCTCGACCCCACCGACCTGCTCGAGGCGGAACAGCGGAGCATGGCGACCCGGCTGCGTGCCGCGGCGCTCATCGAGCTCGGGCGGCCCGAGCAGGCGGCCGAGGTGCTGACCGACGTCGAGCGCTGCAGCGACGAGGAACCCGCCGCCCGCCGCCAGGTCGTGGCCGCGGTCGGGGAACGGGCGCGCCTCCTGCTCGACCTCGACCGGCAGGGGGAGGCGCTGGATCTGCTCGAACGCACCGTGCGCCGTTACGAGGAGGACGAGGACCCGGAGGTCGCCGAGATCGTCGTCGACCTGCTCGCCGCCGAGGCCGAGGTCCTCGAGCACATCGGTGAACACGACCGCGCGGCCCGACTGCGCCACCGCGTGGGCGGCTAGCACCCCGGCCCCCCTTCCCCACCACCGAGCGCGAAGAGGCGGTCTCACACGCCCGTGGCGCTGCGTACCGTGTCCACGACCGCGGCCGGCCGCTCGAGTTGCGGGACGTGACCGACGCCGGCCAGCGGCACGTGGATCCAGTCGGGGTGGCGCTCGAGGGCCGCGAGGACGGTCGAACGCGGCAGCACCGGGTCCTGCACCCCCTCGACCAGCCACACGGGCACGTCCACCGCATCGGCGAGCCCGTGGAACCGCTCCGGCCGGGCGAGCCACCAGAACAGACTGCGGGCGGCGGCGGGCCAGCCCCGCAGCCGTTGGGCGCGTGGCCGCGACGCCTCGACCTCGAGCATCGCCTCGAGGGTTCCGGGCGAGGCCCGTTCACTGTCGGGGGCGCAGGCGGCGGCCATCAGCGCGTCGATTCGTTCACGGGGGGCCTGCAGGCTGCGCCGCCACGGTTCGAGCAGCAGCAGGCCCGGGACGACGGAGGCCGTCAGCAGCGGGAGGAACGCGGGGTCGAAGCCCCCTGCCGTGCGGCGCGGCAGCGCCGGCGCGAGCAGGACGAGCGAGGAGACCGCCCAGCGGTGACGCGCGGCCGTCAGCAGGGCGACGAGCGCGCCGACGGAGTTGCCGACGAGCGTGACCGGATCGTCGGTGCGGCGGCGCACCACCTCCGCCACGAGGTCGGCGTGGGCGGTCAGGGAGGTGCGCCGGCGCCCGACCGGACTACGCCCGCAGCCCGGCAGATCCGGGGCCAGGACCCGGTGGTCGACCGCCAGCCCCGGGGTGACGTCCAGCCAGCCCGCGGCACAGCCGTCGAGGTCGTGCAGCAGCAGGACCGGCGGGCCCGACGTCGCGCTGTCCAGCAGGTGCACGTCACCGCCGAGCAACGGCAGGGTGGTCGGCTGCATCGGGCCTCCTCGCCGGTTCCCGGCGACGACGGAGGCGTCCCGCCGGCGGCCGGGGCGGGCGCACCGGGGGTCTCTCCCTCCGGGCGTGAGGGTACGTTCTGCACATGTCCCTGCCGCGTGCCCACCCCGGCGTCCTCGTCGTGCTCCTCACGGCGGTCGTGGCGCTGACGCTCTCGCTGGGGGCGGGGGAAGCCACGGCGCACGCGGTCCTCGTCAACGCCGAACCCTCCGAAGGGGCGGAACTCGACGAGGCACCGGCGCAGGTGCGCCTCGAGTTCAACGAACCGGTCCAGCTCGTCGAGGGCGGTCTGCGCGTCCACGACGCCGACGCACAGCGCGTCGACCAGGGGGTGGCCGAGACGGGTGGCCAGGGCACGATCGCCGTCGACCTGCCGGAGGATCTGCCGGACGGCGGCTACCTCGTGGTCTACCGGGTGATCTCCGCGGACAGCCACCCGATCGGTGGCGTGCTGGGCTTCACCGTCGGGGACGGCGAGACGGTCGCCGACACGGTCGCCGAAGAGCTGATGGGCGCCGACGGGGTCATCGGCGTGGTGGGGCCGGCGCTGCGCGGAGTGGGCTACGTCGGCACCCTGCTGGCCGCCGGCGCGGTGGCCTTCGTCCTGGGCCTCGCCCGCCGGGACGCCGACCGGGTGCGGGCCCAGCGGGTGGGGTTGGCCGCGACCGGCCTGGCGCTGGTGGCCGGCATCCTGTCCTTTCCGGTACAGACCATGGCGACCTCCGGCGCCGGTCTGGTCGAGGCGCTCACCCCGGCGCTCATCACCGAGACCCTGAACTCGAGTTTCGGACAGAGCTGGCTGGTCCGGTCGGTCGCGCTGATCCTGCTCGCGCTCGTGCTGCGGCGGGGGCGTCCCACGTGGGCGGTGGTGGCCGGTGCCGTGGCCGCGCCCGCCTCCTACCTGCTCGACGGTCACAGCCGTTCGATGGAGCCCGCCTGGCTGCTGCTGGCCGGCGACGCCGTCCACCTCGCGGCCGGTGCGCTGTGGTTCGGCGGGCTGACCGTGCTGGTCCTGACCGTCCGGGCGCAGACGGTGGACGACGACCCCGTCGGGGCCGCACGGCTCATCGCCCGGTTCAGTACGGCGGCGTTGTGGTCCGTGCTCGCCCTGGTGGTCTCGGGCACCGCCATGGCGTGGGCGCTGGTGCGGGTCCCGGGGGCGCTCATCTCGACGGCGTACGGCTGGCTGCTGCTCGCCAAGGTCGCGCTGGTGGTGGTGGCGGTGGCCGTGGCGGCCTACAACCGCAGCCGCCTGGTGCCGGCCGTCGTCGCCCGGATGGTGCCCGCCGGCGCCAGCACGGACGTGGACCCCGGCCCCGACACCGCCGACGTGACGGCCCGCCGTTCCCGCACGGCGTGGCGCCTGCTCGGCACGACCCTGCGCGTCGAGGCGTTGCTGCTGGTCGGGGTGCTGGTGCTCACGGGCTTCCTCGCCGTCCAGCGCCCGGCGGCGGAGGAGGCCGGGGTGACCGGCCTGTACGAGACCAGCGTGGCGATCACCGACGAACTCGACCTCGACGTCGTGGTGGACCCCAACCGGGCGGGGGAGACCAACGCCATCCACCTGTACGTGCTCGACGCGACCGGCCGCCCCGCCGGTGAGGCGGAGGACCTGCGGCTCGAGCTGTTCTACGAGCCCGAGGAGATCGGCCCGATCCCGGTCGAGCCGTTCCCCGCCGGTCCCGGGCACTGGATCGCCAACGTGACCGAACTCAGCTTCCCCGGGGACTGGCGGCTGACGGCCGTCGTCGGCATCGGCCGGTTCGACGAGGAACGCGTCGAGGTCACCGTGCCCGTGAGTTGACCCACCCCGACGTCAGCAACACCCGGTGGGCAGCGGCGCGCCGGGCCATCGAAGACCCCGAGGAGTCACCCCGTGATCGTCCGTCTGTTCCGTCGAGGCGTCGCCGGCGCCGTCGCCGCCACCCTGCTGCTGGCGAGCCCCGCTCTCGCCCACCCGTTCTTCGATCCCGACGAGGTACCGGTCGACTCGCTGGCCACCGTCACCCTCGACCTCGCGCACGGCTGCGGCGTCGACGACCACGACGGTGATGGAGGACACGACCACGGAGCCGACGGTGACGAGGCCCCCACCCGGGAGGTCGCGATCGAGGTTCCCGACGCCGCGGTCCACGTCGAGCCGGCCGACACCGAGGGCTGGGAGCTGGCGGTGGAGACCGACGGCGACGCCGAGGTGATCGTCTACCGGGCCGAGGAGGGCACCGACGTGCCCGCACCCCGGTTCGACCTCGACGTCGTGCTGACCGGCGAGGTCGGTGACGAGGTGTACTGGCGGGTGGTGCAGGCGTGCGATGACACGACCTACCGGTGGGTCGGGACCCCGGACGAGCCCGCCGAGGACCCGGCGGTCGGGGTCGTGCTGACGGAGGCGGACGGGGACGCGCCCCCGCCCGAGGACGCCGGCGTCGACGGGCGGGTCACGGGCGTCGACGAGGACGCCGAGGTCGTGGAGGAGACCACCGACGACGACGCGGAGGTGACCGAGCCGGAGGAGGAACCGCTCGAGGACGCGGAGGACTTCGAGCCCGCGGACGACGAGGGGGGCATGCCGGGCTGGATCCTGATCGCGGTCCTGGTCGTCACGCTCGTGGTCGCCGGCGTGGTGCTGTCGCTGAAGAGCCGGGACGACGGCGAGGCGGGCACCTCGGGCGGCGCCGGGACGTCGGGTGGCGACGGAGCGGGCACACGATGACGCACGTCGGTCCGACGTGCCGCCGTCTGTCGGCCCTCGTGGGCCTGACCGCCGTCTGGCTCCTGACCGCGGCGGGGCCGGCGGCCGCCGACCCCGCCGGCCCCACGCACTACGACTCGGTGGTCACGGCCGTGGAGACCCCGGCGGGTGTGGCCGCGGAGATCGAGGCGGAGGTGCTCGGCGGGGACGCGTTCCTGGTGTTGCGCGTCCCCTCGGGCACGGAGGTGGAGGTCGCCGGCTACGACGGTGAGCCCTACCTGCGGTTCCTGGCCCACGGCGCCGTCGAGGTCAACCAGCGGGCGCCCACCCACTGGTACAACGAGGACCGCTACGGCGCCGAGGTTCCCCCGGTGGCGGACGCCGAGGCCTCGCCCGTCTGGCAGCAGGTGGCCGACGAGGGCGAGTACGCCTGGCACGAGCACCGGATCCACTGGATGTCGCCGGGGATCCCCGACAAGGTCGACCCGGCACTGCAGGAGGTCCAGGAGGTCTGGGACTGGGAGGTCCCGGTCCTGGTGGACGGCCAGGTCACGCACGTGCGTGGCGAGTTGCGGTGGCATCCCGGGCCACCGGTGTGGGTGCCCGTCCTGCTGGTGGGGCTCGGCCTGGGGCTGGCGGGGGCCGCGGTGTGGGTGCTGGGCGCCCCCGTGGCGGTGCTCGCCGGCGTCGTCGGCGTCGGGTCGGGTCTTGCCGGGGGACTGCAGGTCACCGGGCAACCGCCCGGGGGTGAGGGCGATCCGTTCCTGGTCGTCCTGCCGGCGGTGGGGGTCGGCGCGGCGCTGCTCGCCCTGGCGCTGCGTCGGCGCGATCCGGGTGGGGCCGGGGCGGGGCTGCTGGACGCCGCGGCCGGCCTGCCCCTGCTCGTGTGGGGGCTCCTGCAGTCAGGTGCCTTGACCCGGCCGATCGCGCCGGAACCGTTGACCGGCGCGTCCCTGCGGCCGGTGGCGGCGGCCGCCCTGGGCGTCGGCTCGATCGCGGTGGTCGTGCTGGTGCGCCGGGGGCTGGGTCTGTTGCCGGACCCGTTGGCAGAGGACGACGAGTCGGGCCCGGCGGCCTGAGCGCCGGTCAGTCCCCGCCGCCGAGCAGGCCGCCGTTGTCTTCCTCGTCCTCGTCCTCTTCCTCTTCTTCCTCGTCCTCCTCGTCGGGCTCCGGCTCCGGTTCGGGCTCCGGTTCGGGCTCCGGTTGGGGCTCGGAGCCCCGGCTGACCCAGATCGTGACGGTCGCGCCGCGCCGGACCTCGGTGCCGGGCGAGGGGTCCTGTCGGATGACGGTGCCCTCGGCGACCACGTCGTTGAACTCGCGCTGGATCTCGACGGTGAGCCCCTGGTCCTCGAGCCTCGAGATCGCGTCGCTCTCGGAGAAGTTCACGACGCCGCGCACGACCTCGGTCTGCTCGCCCGAGCTGACGACGTAGCTCACGGAACTGCCGACGGGCACCTCGGTGCCGCCGGGCGGGTCGGTCGAGATCAGGGAACCGGCGTCGATGTCGTCGGAGGGGGCCCGGCTGCGGTCACCGGCCTGCAGGCCCGCCTCCCGCAACGCACGCAGGGCGTCCTCCTCGTCGACGCCCTCGAGGTCGGGGACCTCGGTCATCTCCTCGCCGGTCGAGACCCACAGGTCGACCTCCGAGCCTTCGGGGACCCTCGCGTCCTCGGACGGGCGCTGCCGCAGGACCAGGCCCTCCTCCACCTCGGCGGACGGCTCCTCGGTGACCTCGCCGAGCTCGAGCCCCTGGGCCTCGAGCTGGCTCTCCGCCTGCTCGACCGTGAGACCGACGAGATCGGGGACCGACACCTGCGGCCCCTCGTCACCGGCCAGGACGCCCGCGAGATACCAGATGCCCGCGATCAGCGCCAGGACCGCCAGGACCGCCAGCAGGACGTAGACGCCGCGACGGCGGGCCTTCTCCTGCTCGTGGGTCCGTACCGGGCGGGCGGCCGCCGTGGGCTCGAGCAGCGCGGTCTCCTCCGCCGAGAGGACGGCCGGCGCGAGGACGGGCTGTCCGACCCGCGCGTTCATCAGGTCGTCGCGCATGTCCGAAGCGGAGGCGTAGCGGTTGGCCGGGTTCTTGGCCAGGGCACGCATGGTGACGGCCTCGGCGGCGGCGGAGACCTCGCCGTCCCATTCCCGAGGGGGGCGGGGTGGTTCCTGGACGTGCTGGTAGGCGACGGTCACCGCGGACTCGCCCTGAAAGGGCTGGCGCCCGGTGAGTGCCTCGTAGAGCACGACCCCGAGGGAGTACAGGTCGCTGCGGGCGTCGATCTCGAGGCCCTGGGCCTGTTCGGGGGAGAGGTAGGCGGCCGTGCCGAGCACCGCCGCGGTCCGGGTGACGGTGTCGCTGTCGATCGCCCGGGCGATGCCGAAGTCGGTCACCTTCACCGTGCCGTCGTCGGCGAGCAGGATGTTGCCCGGTTTGACGTCGCGGTGCACCAGGCCGCGGTCGTGGGCGTACTGCAGGGCGGCGCACACGTCGGCGCAGACCTCCAGGGCCCGGTCCTCGGTGAGCCCGCCCGCGGCGATGGCGGCCTGCAGCGACCGGCCCTCGACGATCTCCATGACGATGTAGGGCTGCCCGGGGGCGTTCTCCGCCGGGCGGTCCGTGCCCGTGTCGTAGACGGCGACGAGGTTGGGGTGGTTGAGCCGGGCGACGTGGCGCGCCTCGTCCTGGAAGCGGCTGGTGAACCCCTCGTCGTCGCGGAAGCGCTCCAGCAGGAGCTTGATCGCGACCTCCCGACCGAGCGTCCGGTCGTGTGCGGCCCACACCTCCGCCATGCCGCCGCGGCCGAGCAGATAGCGCAGTTCGTAGCGGTCGGAGAGCACACGCCCTTCGGTCACCGCTTCCTCCTGTCTGCCCCGGCGGAGCCTACCAATCCGGCCCTACGGGCCCCTGAAGGGCGGTGTGGGGCGGTGTGGTCAGCCGGTCACCGCCGCCTGCAGCACCTGGCGCGCGATGGGGGCGGCCACGCCACCGCCGGTGGCATCCGCGCCGGTGTCGGGGACCACCACCGCCACGGCGACGTCGTCACCCGCGAACCCGACGAACCACGCGGTGGGGTCGCCCCCGGTCTGGGCGGTGCCGGTCTTTCCACCGACCTCGACGCCGTCGATCGCGGCGCCGCCACCGGTGCCGTCCTGCACGGCGGCGACCATCATCGCCCGCAGTTGGCTCGCGGTACGTGGCGAGACCGCCTGGCTGCCGAAACCGCCGCCCGACCAGGTGTCGACGTCGGGTCCTCGCAGCTGCCGTCCCGACGGGTCGCGGACGGAGGCCACGACGTGGGGGCGCATCAGTTCGCCCTCGTTGACCAGCGCACCGACCAGCAGGGCCATCTGCATCGGGGTGGCCCGAACGTCACGCTGCCCGATCGCGCTCTGGGCGGTGGAGGGCACGTCCATGTCGTCGGGGATGGCGCTGGGTGCCACCCCGAGCTCGAAGGGAGGCTGGCGGTTGAAGCCGAAGGCCTCGGCCATCTCGACCAGGTCCTGCTCACCCATCTCGACGCCCAGGCGCGCGAAGGTCGTGTTGCACGAGACCCGCATCGCGTCGGCGAGGGTGATCTCTCCGCCCCCGGTGCAGGTGCCGCCGCCGAAGTTGCCGATGTCCGCGGCGGTCTGCGGCACGTCGAAGGTGACCTCGTCGGGGAAGGTCTGGTCGGGCTGCACACCGTTTTCGAGGGCGGCGGCCGCGGTCACCAGCTTGAACGCGGACCCCGGCGGGTAGGTCTCGCGCAGTGCCCGGTCGAGGGTCGGGCGGGCCGGGTCGTCCTGCAGCCGCTCCCAGGCCTCGCGGATCTCACCGGCATCGTGGCTCGACAGCGGATTGGGGTCGAAGGTGGGGTTGGAGTAGCTGGCGAGGACCGCGCCGGTGCTGGGTTCGAGCGCGACGACCGCCCCGGTGCGCCCGTCGAGCGCGTCGCGGGCGGCGCGTTGCACCGCGGGGTCGACCGTGAGCTCGACGGCGTTGCCGGCCCGGTCCCGGGCACCGAGCAGTTCGCCGAGGTTCTGGGCGAGCATCTCCGTGGAGCGTCCGGTGAGGTCCTCGTTGAGGGCCGCCTCGAGCGCGGAGCGCTGGAGGATGAACGAGTAGTACCCGGTCAGGTGGGCGTAGAGGCCGCCATCGGGGTAGGTGCGCAGGTAGCGCAGGTCGCCGTCGGTCTCCTCGCTGGTGGCGATCGCCTCCTCACCGGCGATGAGCGGCCCGCGGTCGATCTGGTATTCACGGATGATCAGGCGGCGGTTGGCGGGGTGGTTGGCGAGGTCGTCCGACTGCACCAGGGAGATGAAGTTCAGGTTGATGAACAGCGCCCCGAACAACACGAGCATCCCGGCGGCGATGCGGGTGATCCGTTGGCTCATGCCGCCGCCTTTCGGGTCCGTCGTGCCCCGGTCCGGCCGGCGGTGGACCCCCGGGATTCGTCACTGACCCGTAGCAGCAGCGCGATGATCACGTAGTTGGCCACCAGGGACGAGCCGCCGTAGGAGACGAACGGCAACGTGATCCCGGTCAACGGGACCAGACGGGTCAGCCCACCGATGATCACGAAGGTCTGGAGTCCGACGATGATCGTCAGGCCGGTCGCGAGCAGGGTCCCGAACTCGTCGCGGGCCGTGAGCCCCACCTTGAACCCGCGGGCGACGAGGAGGACGAAGGTCAGCAGCATGGCGGTGGCGCCGAGCAGCCCGAGCTCCTCCCCGACGACGGCGAAGATCGCGTCGGTCTCCGAGAAGGGGATGTCCTGGGGACGGCCGAAGCCCAGCCCGGTGCCCGTCAGCCCGCCCGTCCCGAAGGCGAACAGGGACTGGGCGATCTGGTAGCCCTCGTCGGAGACGCGCTCCCAGGGGTCGATCCAGATGCGGATGCGGACCCGGACGTGACCGAACAGGTGATAGACGACGAACGAACCCACGGCGAAGGCCAGGGCGCCGATCGCCGGGTAGGCCAGCCGCCCGGTGGCGATGTAGAGCAGGGCGATGAACGCGCCGAAGAACAGCAGCGCCGAACCGAGGTCACGCAGGCCGGCCATGACGACCAGTGCGGCCCCGGTGGCCAGCAGCAGCGGGGCGAGGTGCCGTGCCGCGGGCAGCAGGATCGGTCCGAACCGTTGGGTGGCGACCGACAGCAGGGCCCGTTTGCGTTCGAGATAGCCGGCCAGGAACAGCACCAGCGTGATCTTGGCCAACTCGCCGGGCTGGAAGGTCATGCCGGCGACGCGGATCCACAGTCGGGCGCCGTTGATGATGCCGGCGGTCAGTCCGGGCACCATCGGCAGCACCAGCAGCACGATCGTGGCCAGGCCGAACGTGTACTGGTAGCTCGACAGCACGTCCACCCGACGGATGAACAGCACCACACCGCACAGCACCGCGATCGAGACCAGGGTCCACACGGTCTGCGCGGCGGCGAGGTCGGTGTCGCGGACCATGTCGATGCGACGGACGAACACCAGACCCAGGCCGTTGAGCAGGACGGCCAGGGGGAGGAGCAGCGGGTCGGCGTGCGGGGCCGCGGCGCGGACCGCAGCGTGGGCGAAGACCGCCCCGATCGCCAGGGCGCCGGGGTAGATCAGGGCCTCCAGTGGCGGCTCGGCGCTCTCGGTGAGGGCGAGCAGTGCGGCAGCGCCGGCGGTGAGCAGCACCACGAAGACCAACAGGCGGGCCTCGGTGGCGCGCGGTCCGCGACCCGTGGCCGCGCTGGTGGCGCCGGGGCTCACGAACCGTCGTCCGTCTCGTCGTCGGTGCCGCCGAGGTCGGTCTCGTCGTCCTCGTCCTCGGCGCGCAGCGGCGCGTCCTGCACCAGCAGCCGGGCGTCGTTCAGGCCCGCGGCCGGCACCCCGTCCTCCAGCCGGTCGCGGTACCAGGGTTGGACGTCGTCGGCGGTCAGTTCGGTGCGTTCGACGACGCGGGCGAGCTGGAGGGGCCCGAGCTCGGCGTCCACGCCCTGGTAGATCACCACCACCTCCTCGTCGTCGAGCCCGACGAAGTACTCCTGGGAGAGCAGGTAGTAGGCGCCCCCCGCCAGCAGGCCGAGCAGCACGAGGACACCGAAGACGATGGCCACGATCTTCCCCAGGCGGCCGCCCCGGCCCTCGTCGTCCTCGCCCGACGCCCCCCACGGGCTGGGCTGGGAGAGAGATCCGT
Organism: Nitriliruptoraceae bacterium; assembly: GCA_007130695.1. Classification (GTDB taxonomy): domain Bacteria; phylum Actinomycetota; class Nitriliruptoria; order Nitriliruptorales; family Nitriliruptoraceae; genus SKLC01. The sequence goes on along the minus strand of SLRZ01000012.1, from coordinate 207 downwards.
AGTTGCCGAGTCGGCGGGCCCAGTCCTCGGTGTTCTCGGTGTCGCGGGTGGTGACCACGACCGGTTCGCCACTCGGCGGCGAAGGGTGTTCGTCGCTGGTGACCCGCAGCAGGATCGCGGTGATGTTGTCGGGGCCGCCGGCCTCGTTGGCCGCTTCGATGAGCCGCTGCAGCGTCTCCTGGGCGTCGCGTCCCGCGGAGAGCTCCT
>SLRZ01000072.1 GCA_007130695.1 Nitriliruptoraceae bacterium | reverse complement strand
TCGGCCTGCAGCCGCACCCGGCCGTCGGGTCGGCGCCCCTCACCGACCTCCCGCAGGACGGCCTCGTGCAACGTGCGCGAGACCGACAGCGGCTCGCGGTCACCGAAGGCCCACGGCCGCGTCTGCCCCGTCATCTCCGGATCCGCACCCACCTGCCGGGTCGAGGGCTCGCGTCGGACCCGGGCCAGCAGCTTCGCCAGGGCCCGTTCACCCAGCAGGCGCGCACCCCGCGGGGTCAGCTCGAGTTCGCCGCCCCGGACCCGCATCGCCCCCGAACGCTCCAGCTCCCGTTCGATCTTGCGCAGTTCGGAGAGGTCACCGACGGCGTCCTCACCGAGGTGGCGACGCAGCGCATCCTCGTCGATGTCGTCGAGCGTGGCCCCCTCGTAGGACCCCGCCAACTGCTGTTCGAGGTCCTCGAGCTCCGCCACACGCTCGTACGCGTCGACGACCTGGCTGATCGGGCCGCCCGGCTCGCCGGCCTCCGGCCGGTCACCGGGCATCCCGCCATCGCCGTTGTCACCTTCACCCCACCCGGCCGGCGGGCCGTCGGGGAAGGCCGCGGCGAGGTTGCCCCCGAGCTGCGAGAGCTGGAACTCGAGGTCGAGATCGTCGAACGCCTGCCTGGCCAGGTCCTGCAGCTGGGCGCGCTGCTGCGGGGAGAGGGAGCGCAGGAACTGCTCGGCGGCCGCGGCGCGCCGGGCCATCTCCGCGAGCAGCTCGTCGAGCGTGGCCGGGTCGCCCGGCAGCAGATCGGCGTGGCGCTGCTTGAACTCCTCGAACCGGTCCGGCTCGTCCGCCGGGGGCTCACCGCCGTTGGCCGCACGCGCCTCCAACAGGCCGTTGAGGTCGGCGAGCATCGCGGCGATGCGCTGGACGTCCTCCTCGGTCACCGACTCCAGCGCACCGGTCAGCGCCTTCAGGTGGGCGTCGAGCAGGTCCTTGCGCAGCTTGTCGCCGAGCTCCGCGAACTTCAGCTCGGCCTCGGGTGAGCTGAAGTCGTAGTTGGACAGGTCACGGAACCGGCCGGCCGGGTCCGGCGGCAGGGCGTCGAGCCGCATCTGATCGAACACGGCGTCCTCGTCGTCGCGCTCCGCGAGAGCGTCCGCCTCGATCCCGATGATCTCGTCCAGCTCACGCGCCAGGTCCGCCAGCGGACCGTCGGCGTCGATCTGCTCCTGCAGTTCGCGACGGCGGCGCGCCAGCTCGCGGCGCATCGACTCGGTACCGCGGACGCCCGGCATGCCGCGCCGGCGCAGATCCTCGAGGGCGCCCCTGCCCCCGGCACCCATGAGCAGGTCGTCGCCGATGCGGTCGAGCAGTTCGGCGACGTCCGGACGCGCCCCCAACGGGTCCTGCCGGCCGTCCCACCTCTGGTAGCGCCAGCGCATCCAACGTCCTCCTCGTAGGGGCCGGGCCTAACTGCGCCCGTATCGCACCGCACCGACGCCGAGGTCGTCGCGGTTCAGCCGCCTGCCCAGGTGCAGGCCCTCCAATACGAACTCGACGACGCTGGCCGCGATGTCGGGGTCCTCGCCCTGCTCACCGAGCCGTTCCATCCATTTCGCCAGGCCCTCGATGCGTCCCCCGAACGAGCCCAGCATCTCCGAGCCCGTCATCAGCTCGTCGGTCTCGACCGCCATGTCCTCCTGCTCGAAGCGGTCGACGAGCCCGGAGAGGTCCTCGCCGGCCAGATGACGACGCCACACGCGCAGCAGTGCGTGCCCGAGGGCACGGTCGACCACCTCGGCTTCCCGGCCCTCCTCGAGCATCTCGAACTCCACCCGGCCCAGCGCCGTGGGCACCACCGCGTGCAGATCGACGATGCGGGGAACCGCCAACTCGGTCCCGCGGCGCACGGCCCGACGCACGGCACCGGCGACCAGGGTCTCGTGGGCCCCGATCGTGAAGCGCACCGAAACCCCGGAACGCTGGTTGACCTCCGGGCTGGCCCGCAGTTCGGCGACCAGCTCCGCCAGGACCTCGTCGTAGACCGTCGGGACGTGGACCGCGAGGTCCGGCGGGGGCGGCGACGCCTCCGCGCGCACGATCTCGATCTCCTGCTCGATCGTCGCCGGATAGTGCGTGCGGACCTGCGCCCCGAACCGGTCCTTGAGCGGCGAGATGATCCGACCCCGGTTGGTGTAGTCGTCGGGGTTCGCCGTGGCCACGAGCAGGACGTCCAGCGGCAGCCGCAGGGCGTAGCCACGCACCTGGACGTCCCGTTCCTCGAGGACGTTCAGCAGCGCCACCTGGATGCGTTCGGGCAGGTCGGGCAGCTCGTTGATGCCGATGATCCCCCGGTTGTGGCGTGGGACCAGCCCCCAGTGGATCGTCTCCTCGTCCCCCAGTGTCCGACCCTCGGCGACCTTGATGGGGTCGACGTCACCGATGAGGTCCGCCACCGAGATGTCGGGGGTGGCGAGCTTCTCCGCGAACCTGCGCTGGCGGTCGATCCAGACCACCGGGAGGTCGTCGCCGAGTTCCGCCGCCCGGCGCCGGCACGCCGCGCAGGTCGGGTGGCGCGGGTCGCAGTTGATCTCGCAACCCTCCACCGCCGGTGCGGTTTCGTCGAGCAGCTCCACCAGTCCGCGAATCAGGCGCGTCTTGGCCTGCCCGCGCTCGCCCAGCAGGATGAAGTCCTGCCCGGCGAGCAACGCCCGCTCCAGTTCCGGCAGCACGGTGTCGTCGTAACCCACCACCCCGGTGGTCGGTGGGTCCCCGGCACGCAGCCGCGCGACGAGGTTGTCGCGCAGCTCGGCCTTCACCGACCGGTCCGGCGCCCCCGACGCCCGCAGCTCTCCCAGCTTCGTCGGTCGCTCCACGTCTGGCTCCTCTCCCTGCTCGAAAAGAGCTTAGGGCCGCCGCACCCCCTCGGTGTGGGGCACGCCCCACCGGGCGCGCGGCGCGCCCCGGGTACCTTTCGCAAACCTCCCAGAGCCCCAATTCCGACAGGCACGCCGTGAGCGAGCACGACGCCGGGTCGAGCGCCGGGCAGGACCAGCCCGGCTGCTACCGCCACCCCGACCGGCCCGCACTGCTGCGCTGTTCCCGCTGCGAGCGGCCGGTCTGCGCCGACGACGCCATCGAGGCACCGGTCGGCTACCAGTGCCGGGAGTGCGCCGCCGGTGGGCAGCGGGTACGCCACCTCGGTGAGCTCATGCCGGACTTCACCGTCACCAAGGTGCTGGTCGCGATCATCGCCGTCATCTACCTCGGGACCCAGGCCGACCCGGGCACCGTCATCAACACCTTCGGGCTCCGCCCCGTGGTCGCCGGGATGGGCGAGTGGTGGCTGCTGGTGACCAGTGGGTTCCTTCACGCCAACCTGATGCACGTGGGCTTCAACGGCTTCCTGCTCTGGCGGCTGGGCGAGATGCTCGAGCCCTCACTCGGCCACGCCCGGTTCAGCGCCCTCTACGCCGCCGGTCTCGCGGGCGGCAGCCTCGGCGTGGTCGCGCTGTCCTGGTTGTGGGCGGTCACGCCACTGGCGGAGATCCCGGTGCTCGGTGGCGTGATCACCAGCGATCCGAGGATCCCGACCATCGGGGCGTCGGGGGCGGTGTTCGCGCTCATGGGCGCCGCTGTCGTCGGCCTGCGCAACCGCGGCGTCAACCCCTGGCGGACCGACATCGGCACCCTCGTGCTGCTCAACCTCGCCATCACGTTCTTCCTGCCGGGCATCTCGGTGGGTGGCCACGTCGGCGGCCTACTGGCGGGCATGGCGGTCGGCAAGCTCGTCTTCGTGCCCGCCGACCAGCGACGACGCGCGACCGTGCTCGCCAGCCTCGCCGCCCTGGCCATGTTCGGCCTGGCCCTCGGCCTCTCCTACGGCATCCTCGAGGCGATGCTGCGGCCGTGAGGCGACCTCGGCGTCCTTGTCAGGTCCCCGGCCGCCAGCCTCTCGGCAGGGCGCGGGTGCCCGGGAAGAGCAGATCGACGAAGCGCTCGGCGGTCGGCTGCGGCTCGTGGTTGGCCAGCCCGGGGCGTTCATTGGCCTCGATCAGGACGTAGTCGGCCCGGTCCGGTGCCTCGACCAGCAGGTCGACACCCACCACCGGCAGGTCGAGCACCTCGGCGGCGCGCATCGCCGCGCTCGCCAGCCGTGGATGCAGCTGCTCCGTGACGTCGTGGATGGTCCCCCCGGTGTGCAGGTTCGCGGTGCGGCGGACCTCGAGCTCCTCCGAGGCCGGCAGCACGTCATCCATCTCGTACCCGGCGCGGCGCACGGTGGCCTCGGTCACGGCGTCCAGCGGGACCCGGCTCTCGCCCCCGGTCGCCGCGGCACGACGGCGCGAGGTCTTCTCGATCAGTTGCCGCACGGTGTGGTGACCGGTGCCGACCACGGTGGCGGGCCGACGGACCGCCGCAGCGACGACCTCACCGCCGATCACGAGCACGCGCAGGTCCTGCCCGGGCGAGCACTCCTCGAGCAGGACCGCCGGCGAGCCCCACGTCCGGGCCTCGGCCACCGCCCGGCGCAACTCCTCCTCGGTGCGCACCCCGATGGTGATACCCCGGCCCTGCTCCCCCTGTGCGGGCTTGACCACCAGCTCACCGAGGCGCTCGAGCAGCTCGAGGTCCTCGGGTCCGCCGGTGGCGACGCCACCACGGGGCACCGACAGGCCGGTGCGTTCGAGCAGACGGCGGGTGACGCGCTTGTCGTCGCACCGACTGAGCGCCACGGCGGTCGTCAGCTCGGACAGCGACTCCCTGGTGTGGATCTCGCGTCCGCCGTGGCTGAGTTTCAGGAAGCCGCCCACGGCGTCGACGACCTCCACCCGGATGCCGCGGCGCAGCGCCTCGTCGGCCACGATCCGGGCG
>SLRZ01000159.1 GCA_007130695.1 Nitriliruptoraceae bacterium | reverse complement strand
GGCCCGACCCGGCCCGAGCCGGCCCCACCCGGTCCGAGCCGACCCGGCCCGTCGCCCGGGGAGCTTTCCACGCAAGGCCCGACGAGTCGGCCCTGTGCCGGCCCGGGCGGTAGCCGAGGCGCCCCACGGCCGTAGGTGCGGAAGGCGGCGGTCCCGCCGGTGGCGTCGACCCGTCGGTCCCTGCGGGCGCGCCCGTCGCGTGCCCTTGTCCGGCCCCGGACCCGCTCCAGGTACCGGGTACTACTCCAGGTACCGGATCTGGCCGTCGGAGGCGGAGACCACGGCACGCAGCGCCTCGTGCAGCCGCCCGTGCAACTCGCGGAACCGCTGGACCTCGGCGTCCTGGGCATCGGTCTCGCCGGGAGCGGTGCCCACCGACTGGTCGACCAGGTCCACCAACGCCGCGTCCCAGTCGGCGCGCGCCGCCGCCCGCCGCAGCCTCATGGAGGGCGCCGAGAGCATCGCCCGTTCGAGGTCCTGGACGATGGCCACGATCACGTCGGTGGTCGTGCGGACCCCCGGCGTGGACAGCAGGCGCAGAGCCTGCAGTTTCCGCATCGCCATGGCGGCGATCATGACGGGGTCACCCAGTTCGGTGACCGCCCCGTCGATGTCGTCGAGCGAGAGGTTGACCGAATCCGGGACCTCGAACCAGGAACCGAGGGTGTCGAAGAGTTCCTCGGTGACGTCGTGCAACGCGAGCAGTTCGTCCGGTTTCTGGATCGTCTCCACTCGGACCTCGCCGTCGCCGGATTCGAAGGGCCAGCGTACGGTGCCTGGCCCGCCTCCCGCTCGCAGGCTCGCCGCCGCCCCGACTCCCTCGCGGGCACTGCCCCCTCGGCGTCAGTTGAGGGACGCTGACCGGAGCGCCAACGCCGTCGCGGTGGCCCCGGCGGACCCGCGAGGGACCCTGACCGGAGCGCCAACGCCGTCGCGGTGGCCCCGGCGGACCCGCGAGGGACCCTGACCGGAGCGCCAACGCCGTCGCGGTGGCCCCGGCGGACTCACCGGGCACGTCGACCAGGAAGCGCGAGCGTCCTCCTCGCGCAGGCGGGATCACTCGTCCTCGTCGTCCTCGTCGTCCTCGTCCTCATCGCCCACGGCGACGTCGTCATCATCCTCGTCAGCGTCGTCATCATCGTCAGCGTCGGCGACGGCATCGAGTTCGTCGGCGTCGTCATCCGCTGCCCCGTCCACCGGGGCCATCGGCCCGCCACCGGCACCCTCGGGCAGGTCGGGGCAGTCGATGCGCTCCTGGGTCAGGCCCAGCTCCTCGGCGATCTCCTCGGCCGAGGGCACGTCACCCGCCGAGGCACCCTGCTGCATCTCCATGTAGGCCTCACGGTCGATGCACGTGATGGTGAACGACCGGGCACGCGCCTCCACGCCGGGCGCGTCGGTCTCGAAGCGCTCGGCGGGCATGAGCACCATCGTGGTACTCAACGACAGCAGCTCGTGGATCAGGGGGCGGATCTGCTCGTCGAACTCCTCGGCCTCGGCGGCCCGGGAGTCGAGGCGGGCCTGGGCGTCGGCCTCCGGGGCCGCGCCCTCCTCACGGAGCGCGACGTAGCCGGCGAGGTGGCGCTCCTGTGCGGCGAGCACGTGCCGCAACCCGCGTTCCGCGTCGCCCCGCGCCTCGTCCGCGCCGGTGGCCACACCCTCGTCGTCCTCGGTGTCGAGCGGGAAGGCGAGGTCGTTGGCCTCCCACTCCGCGAGGGCGTCGTAGGCCTCCCCCAGGTCGAGCCATCCCCTGGTCACGTTGCTGACGGCCTCGGCGACGACACCCTCGGCGTCGTCCGAGTCGCGGAACAGGCTTCGCAGGTCGTCGTCGAGAGTGTCGATGGTCGCCGCCGCCCCGCCGAAGTCGCCCTCGAGGGTGCCCCAGGTCTCCTCCGGGTCGAGCTGGACGTCGCTCGGCGCGATGGCCGGCAGCGAGATTTCCAGGTCGTCGAGCCGTTCCAGCAGGGCGTCATCGGACGTCCCACCGTTTCCGTCACCCTGTGCGAAGGCCATCTGGCTACCGAGGGCCGCGGCGACGAGCGCCGCGACGGCAACCAGGCCGATGGTCGTGCTACGGGTGATGCCCACCTGTTCCTCCTCGCGCGACGCGAGACCCCCACCGTCGCGGGGCCCGCCGGTGGTATCGGCAGGCGGTGGCCCGAACTCGAGCCCGAACTTCCACTGCCACACGTTTGCGTCACACCGGCCACATTAGGACACAGCGGAGCACAGGGGAAGCGTCAACCGTGCCCGGCCCCGGGAACTCCCCTGAAGCCCCCGAACGCGGCGGCCGACTCCACCGACGCCCGACGACCGACGCGTTCGTGGGCCCGCCGATCCCGACGGGCCCACGGAACGGCGCGGATCAGTAGCGGTAGGTGTCGGGCTTGTAGGGGCCCTCGATCGGCAGACCGAGGTAGTCGGCCTGCCGCTCGGTGAGTTCGGTCAGGCTGGCACCGAGCTTGCCCAGGTGCAGCCGCGCGACCTCCTCGTCGAGGCGCTTGGGCAGCACGTAGACCTCGTGCTTGTAGGACTCGTGGTTGGCCAGCAGTTCCATCTGTGCCAGCACCTGGTTGGTGAACGACATCGACATCACGAACGACGGGTGCCCGGTGGCGTTGCCCAGGTTCACCAGTCGGCCCTCGGAGAGCAGGATGATCGCCGCGTCGTCACGGACGTGCACCAGGTCGACCTGCGGCTTGACGTTGGTCCACTCGAACTCGCGCAACCCGGCCGTGTCGATCTCGGTGTCGAAGTGGCCGATGTTGCACACGATCGCCTGGTCCTTCATCCGTGTGCAGTGCTCTGCGGTGATGACGTCGAGGCACCCGGTCGCGGTCACGAAGATGTCCGCCAGTGGCGCGGCCTCCTCGATGGTGACGACCCGGTAGCCCTCCATGGCGGCCTGCAGCGCGGTGATCGGGTCGATCTCGGCGACCCACACGCTCGCGCCGTAGTTGCGCAACGCCTGGGCGCAGCCCTTGCCGACCTCGCCGTAGCCGGCCACGACCGCGATCTTGCCCGCGATCATCACGTCCGTGCCGCGCTTGATCCCGTCGATAAGCGACTCGCGACAGCCGTAGAGGTTGTCGAACTTCGACTTGGTCACCGCGTCGTTGACGTTGATGGCCGGCATCCGCAACGTGCCCTGACGCTGCCGGTTGTAGAGACCGTGCACGCCCGTCGTGGTCTCCTCGCTGACCCCGAGGATGTCGGGGATCAACTCCTCGAAGCGTTCGTGCACGATCTCGGTGAGGTCACCACCGTCGTCGAGCAGCAGGGTCGGGCCCGACCCGTCCGGCCACTTCAGCGTCTGCTCGATGCACCAGACGTACTCCTCCTCGGTCTCGCCCTTCCAGGCGAACACCGGGGTGCCGGCCTCGGCGACCGCGGCCGCCGCATGGTCCTGGGTCGAGAAGATGTTGCACGACGACCAGCGCACGTCCGCGCCGAGCACCTGCAGGGTCTCGATCAGCACCGCCGTCTGGATCGTCATGTGCAGACACCCGGCGATGCGGGCCCCCGCCAGCGGCTGCTCGTCCCCGTAGCGCTCACGCAGGGCCATCAGGCCCGGCATCTCCTTCTGGGCCATGTCCACCTCGTGCCGGCCCCACTGCGCCAATGACAGGTCGGCGATCTCGAAGTCCTCGTCCGGATACCGCCGGGTGATGTCCTCGCTCACGATCTCTACCTTCGGTCTCTGCGTCTCGTACGTACGGGTCGCCGGTGTGGTCCCACCCGGGCCTTCGGCCTCGCTCGGGCGTCTCTGACCGTTCGGTTCGGCAGCCCACCGGTCGGGGTCGTCGCCCGTCCCGGTCGGTTCGTCACCGTCGTCCACGTGGCTCGCCGCCGGTCGGTTCGCCACGGCCCTGCGTGGCTCGCCGTCGGTCGGTTCGCCACGGCCCTGCGTGGCTCGCCGTCGGTCGGTTCGTGACGGCCGTCCGTGTTCGTCACGGCCGTCCGTCGGGCTCGCCGCCCACCGGTGCGGGTCACTCGTGGTCACCCGGGACCGGTCGGTTCGGCGCGCTACCCGCACGTCGATGCGTTGCGAGGGTGGGCCGGGCTCGGCCGCCTCGTGTACCAGTGTGCCCCACCGCAGGCAACGCCCGCCACCGGCAGGCCGGTCAGCGCCGCTGGGGACACCACGGACGGGCCGCTCCTGGCCGCACTCAGTCGACCAGTCGACGCACCGGCAGGCGGCGCGTCGAGAACCGCACATCGAGGTCCCGCGCCGCAGTGAGCATCTCGATGAAGCGCTCCCGGGGGATGTCGACGGCACCCAGGGTCCGCAGATGGCTGGTCGTCAACTGCACATCCAGCAAGCGACCACCCGCGTCCCGCAGTCGCCGGACGAGGTCCGCGAGGGCGACCTTGGAGGCATCCGCCTCGCGGTGGAACATCGACTCGCCGGTGAAGACCCCGCCCGACTGCACGCCGTAGACCCCACCGACGAGGCGCTGCCCCTCCCAGACCTCGAGGCTGTGGGCCCACCCGAGCTCGTGGAGCCGCTGGTAGGCCCGGGCCATCGGCGAGGTGATCCACGTGCCGACGTCGGACGGACGTTCCGAGCAGCCGCCGAGCACGGCCGCGAACGCCGTGTCCACCGTGGTCTCCCACCCGCTGTTGCGCAGCGTGCGCCGCAGCGAGCGCGAGCAGTGGAACGAGTCGAGATGGATCACGCCCCGTGGATCGGGCGAGAACCACGGCAGGGGGATGCCCGGATGCGGCCACGGGAAGATGCCGCGCCGGTAGGCGTCCACCAGCGTGCTCGGCGAGAGGTCCGCACCGACCCCGACCACACCGTCCTCGTCCGCATCGTGGGGCGAGGGCAACAGCCAGGCGGTCGGTGAGACGGGTTGGGGCGCCGCCGCGACGCCCTCCCGGGCGGGCGTGGGCGAACGTCGCCGCGCGAGGCGGCGACTGAGATCGCCACGGTCGAGATTCACCTACAACCCCCGCCGGCCACAACCCGTCGCCTTCGATGGGCGACGGTAGCAGCGGCCGCAACGGCACTCCGGGCCTGTCCCCACCCCGCCTGCCCGCACCAGGGCAAGGCATCCGGGTCACCGACCGCGCCTCCCGCGAGCTCCGTCGGCTCCAGCGACGTGCGGCTAGCGTCCAGGAGGTCCGAACGGAGACCCGCATGCGACTGCACCTGGTGGACGGCACCTACGAGCTCTTCCGCGCCCACCACTCCCCCGGGCCCGGTCGCTCCGACCCCCACGGACGGGACGTCAAGGCGACGGTCGGGGTCGTCTCGTCGCTGCTGTCGCTGCTCGACGACGGCGACGAGGCGGTCACCCACCTCGCCGTGACCTTCGACAACCCCATCGAGAGTTTCCGCAACCGGCTCTTCGAGGGCTACAAGGATTCGACCGGCGTCGAGGAGAACCTGCTCGAGCAGTTCGACCTCGTCGAGCGGGCGACGGCGGCCCTCGGTGTCGCCGTGTGGCCGATGGACGAGTACGAGGCCGACGACGCCATGGCCACCGCGGCCGTCGCCTTCTGCGACCGGGTCGACCAGGTCCGCATCCTCACCCCCGACAAGGACCTCGGACAGGTGGTCCGCGGCGAACAGATCGTGCAGGTCGACCGTGCCCGCCGGCGGGTCGTCGACGAGGCGGGCGTGACCGAGAAGCTCGGCGTGCCGCCGGCGTCGGTCGCCGACCACCTCGCGCTGGTGGGCGACACCGCCGACGGGATCCCGGGGCTGCCGGGCTTCGGCGCCAAGACCTCCTCCCGCCTGCTCACCCGCTACGGCCGACTCGAACAGATCCCCGCCGACGCGTCCGACTGGGACGTCGAGGTACGTGGGGCGGCCCGGCTGGCCGAGACGTTGCGGGAACGCTGGGAGGACGCCGTGCTCTACCGCGATTTGGCCACACTGCGTCTCGACGTGCCGCTCGACGACGACCTCGACGACCTGCAGTGGGACGGGGTGCCCGAAGGGCCCTGGCACGCCCTGTGCGACGACCTCGGGGTCGGCCGGCTCCGCGACCGCCCCAACCGCTGGGCCGACGACGACACGTGACCCCACCCGTCACACGGCCGGCCGGAGCCCCGGCCCGGCCGGCGAGCCGGGGCCGGACCGGGCGCTGCAGACAACCGAGGTCGTAGGCTCCCGCCCGGACGGTGGCGCTGCGCCCGCAACGCGACCGTCCTCCGCATCGACGACGGTGCCCAACGACCCTGCGAGCAGCCCGTGCCCCCCGAGGATCCCGCGCCAGACGACGACGGCACGTCGTCGCTGCAGCGCCAATCGAACCTCGTGGCCAGCGGCATCCTGCTCTCCCGCCTCGCGGGGCTGGCACGGGAGAAACTCACCAGCTACTTCCTCGGCGCGAACGTGGGCGCCGAGGCCTTCCGCGCCGCCCTGCGGATCCCGAACCTGCTGCAGAACCTCCTCGGTGAGGGTGTCCTGTCCGCGTCGTTCATCCCGGTCCACAGCCGGATGCTCGCCGAGGGCCGCGACGAGGACGCGGGGCGGCTCGCCGGCGCGATCGCCGGGCTGCTCACGGTCCTCGCGGGGATCCTCGTCCTGGTCGGGGTGCTGTTCGCCGCCCCGCTCACACGCGTGATCGCTCCCGGGTTCCCACCGGGTTCGGAGCGTTTCGAGCTCACCGTCACGCTGGTGCGCATCCTCACCCCTGGCGTCGGGTTCCTGGTCCTGTCCGCGTGGTGCCTCGGTGTCCTCAACTCCCACCGCAGCTTCTTCCTCTCCTACGTGGCGCCTGTCGCATGGAACGCCGCGATCATCGCCGCGCTGGTCACGGCGGGGCTCAGCGGGCTCGGGGAGGCCTCGATCGCGGTCGCGATGGGTTGGGGTGTGCTCGCCGGCGGGCTGCTGCAGTTCCTGGTCCAGCTCCCGAAGGTCATCCGGCTGTCCTCCGGGCTGAAGCTGTCGGTCTCCATGGCCGTCCCGGGGGTCGCCGCCGTCCGCCGGGCCTTCGTGCCGATCGTCGCCGGACGCGGGGTCGTGCAGATCTCGGCCTACCTCGACCTGGTGGTCGCCTCCCTGCTCGCCACGGGTGCGGTCGCGGCGCTGGGCTACGCGCAGGTGCTCTACCTGCTGCCGGTGAGCCTGTTCGGCATGAGCGTCGCCGCGGCCGAACTGCCCGAGCTCTCCTCGGCCGACCAGGAGGACCGGGCGGGGATCGTCACCCGCCTGGAGGAGGGCCTGGGCCGGGTCGCGTTCTTCGTCACCCCGTCGGCGTTCGCGTTCGTGTTCCTCGGCGACCTCGTGGTCGGCACCCTCTACGAAGGCGGTCTCTTCACCCGGGTGGACACGATCCAGGTGGGCGTCATTCTCGGGGCCTACGGGCTGGGGCTGCTGGCCAGCACGGCGACCCGGCTGCTGCAGTCGGCCCTGTACGCGGCCGGCGAGGCCCGCCGCCCGGCGATCCTGGCGGCGGTGCGGGTCGCGGTCAGCACCGTGGCCGGGGTCCTGCTGATGCTGCCGCTGGACCAACTGCGGATCACCGATGCGGGGCTGCTGGAGTGGGCCGGCTCGTGGGCAGAGATCGGCATCGCCGACGAGGCGGAACGGGGCGCGACCGAGAACCAGCTGCGTCTGGGAGCCGCCGGACTCGCGCTGGGTGCCGCGATCGGGGCCTGGGTCGAGCTGGTGCTGTTGCGGCGTTCCGTGGCGGCGCGTGCCGGCCGGGTCCGGCTCGGCGGGGGCCGGCTCGGCAAGACCGTCCTGGCCTCCGTGCCGTTGGTCCTGGTGGGCACGGCGATCCGACCGCTGGTCAGCGACCTGCCCGCCTGGATCGGTGGGCCGATCGCGCTCGGGGCCGCGGGGGCCGCCTACCTGCTGGCGGCGCTGCCGCTGGGCCTCCCCGAGGCCCGGGAGCTGCGGGCCCGGCTGCCGATCGGCCGGCGCTGACCCCGCCGGGGTCAGCCGCGGGTGTGGGGGTCGAGGGCACGCACCACCCGGTGGACGTCCTCGACGGCGTCGTCGCCCGAGACCACCACACGTGCCACGAGGTGGTCGAGGCCGGCGCGGTCGAACGCCTCGAGCATCCCGGAGAGGTCGTCGTCAGGGGTCCCGTACCAGCCGAGCTGACCCATCGCCTCCTCCCCGAGCGCGTCGGCGAGGTCGGAGGGTCCGCCGCCGTTCTTGTGCGCCTCCTTGACCCTTGCGACGGCGTCCCCGAGGCCCTGCCGCTCGAAGTGCGCCGCGTAGGCCGGCAGGGCGCTGTAGGTCCCGATCTGCCGTGCCAGCGCCCCCCGTGCGGCCTCACGGTCCTCGCCGACACACACCCGGACGTAGGCGGCGATCTCGGGGGCCTCGCGACCGGCGGAGCGCGCCCCGTCCCGCACGATGCCGGCCGCACGCGCGACCTCGTCGGGCGTGGACCAGTTGAGCAGTGTGCCGTCGGCGTCGGTGCCGGCGAGTTCCAGCATCCGTGGCCCCATCGCGGCGAGGTAGCGGCGGGTCGCCGGCGGGCGTGGGGAGACCGCCAGGCGGAACTTGCGTGAGGTGATCACCTCACCGTCGACGTCGGAGACCTCGCCCTGCTCGAGCTGCTCGAGGATCGCGAGGGTCTCCCTGGCCGCCGTGCGCGGCTTGACCACGTCCGCGCCGTGCCAGGCACCCATCGTCATCGGGTGGCTGACCCCCAGCCCGAGCAGGAAGCGGCCTCCGGAGACCTCCTGCAGGGTGGCGCACGCCATGGCGAGCTGCGCCGCCGACCGCGTCCACAGCGGCACGACCCCGACGCCGACCTCCAGGGTGGTCGTGGCCGCGGCCCAGGCCTGGCACAGCAGCAGCGCGTCGCGCCCGGAGGCCTCGTTGGTCCACAGCGAGGTCAGTCCCGCACCCTCGACGTCGACCGCGAGGTGCTGCTGCACCGCCACGGGCAGGTCCTCACTGACGCCGATACCGAGCTTCACGGTTCCTCCTCCTCGTAGACCGTCGTCGAGACGGGATCGATCACGCGCAGCAGCTGTTCCTGCAACCACGCGAGGTGGTCCATCACCGCGAGGCGGTAGGCGACCGGCCCCTTGGGGTCGATGCTCGTACGGTCGAGGTGCTCGATGTCGACCTGGGCGCCGATCGCCAACCGCAGGTCGTTGAGCACGCCCAGCACCAGCATCGGCTCGTCGTCCTCGAGATCGACACGCACCGCCCGACCTTTGGGCGTTCCACGCTCGAGCAGGTCGAGCAGCGCCTCGAGGCCGCGCAGCCGGTCACCCAGCAGGTCCTCGTGGATCATCCCGCGTAGGTCCGCGTCCGCCTCCTCGTCCCCGGTCACGGTGGCGGGAAACAGCCGGCGCACGACCGGGTCTTCCGGGTCTGCCCGTTCGAGCGCGGACGCCAGCGCGGCCTGGAGGGTCTCGAGCAGCTCCACCTCGAAATCCTGCAGGTGCATCCGCACGCCGTCGCCGTGCCGCCGGAAGGTCCTGCTCACGTCGAACGCTGCATGGTCGCCTGCAGCCCGTAGCCGTGGAGCTGCTGGACGTACATCTCGGCCTGTTCGCGGGGCTCGGAGGCCACCAGGGCCTTGCCCCGACGGTGGACCTCGAGCATCAGCTTGCGGGCCACGGGTTCGGGATAGCCGAAGACCCGGCGGAACACGAAGACCACGTACGACATGAGGTTGACCGGGTCGTCCCACACCAGGACGTCCCAAGGGCCCTCGTGGGTGTGCTCCTGGTCCGTCGCGGGGTCGCGCTCACGGACCGGCGTGGTGGGGTTCGCTGTCGGCATCACGGACCTCCCTCGCCACCGCCCTCGACCCTACCGGGGGCGAAAGGATAGGCCCGGCCGGTGGGCGACGATCCGCGAACAGGACCTACCGGCGGCGACGACGCGCCATGCGGCGCTGGCGTTCCTTCTCCTCGAGCTCGTCCCAGCTCGGCGGCGCGGCCATGGTGCGCCCGACCGGGTTGTCCGCCGGGGCGGGCTTGGTCACGGAGACCTCCGTGGCGGTACGTCGGCCACGCTCTCCGTCGACCAGTTCGAACTCGACCTCGTCCCCGGAGCGCAGAGTCGTGTCGCCCGCCGAGTCACCGGCGACGTAGACCTCTTCGCCTTCGTCGGTCGTAACGAAGCCGAACTTTCGATCGGCGTGGAACACCTTGACGCGTCCGGTGGGCATGGGGCGACTACCTCGGGTATCGAATCGACAGCGGAAGCCGACAGCCGACGAGAACAGCGTGCACGCGTCTGACTGCCGCGAGTCACCAGCGTAGCGACTCCCCGGCGCCGCCGTACACCCCGACGCGCTCTGGCGCCCGACCGGCGCTTCGTTCTTCCCGCGCCGGCCGGGGCCGAGGCCGACAGCATTCCGTCGGTCAGCGGACCTCACGTTCGCCCCGACGGCTTCAGCCCTGGGCGGCCGCCCAGGCGCTGGCGGCCTCCGTGGCGTCCTCGAACGCCCCCGCGGCGAGCGCGTCCAGCGGACGCCGGCCCTCCAGCCGGCGCTGCGGCTGATGGAACCACCGGGCGGCCGTCTCGTCGTCCACCCACCCCTGTAGGACCCGCAGGATGTCGACGGCCACCTCCACGGGATCCTGGGTGCGCTCGGGCGCCTCGGTGAGCGCGTCGACCGCCTCGTCACCGACGATCTCACGCAGTTCGAACTCGTCATCGAGCGGGTCGTCTCGGTACATCGGTGCCGCCTCTCGTCGGTATCGCCGGTGCCGCTGGTGAACGGTGTGCGGCGCGTCTCGGTCGCGGTCACGGTCGGGGTCGTGGTCACGGTGGTCACGGTCGGGGTCGTGGTCACGGTGGTCACGGTCGGGGTCGCGGTCTCGGTCGGGATCGCCGTCTCCGTCGGGGTCGGGGTCGCCGTCTCCGTCGGGGTCGCGGCCACTGTCGCGGTCGCGGTCGCGGTCACTGTCGCGGTCTTCCGGTCTGGTCCGGCCCGGCGGCGCGGGCACCCGACGCCGTGAGCGCTTCGCCGGCAGTCGATCGGTGGATGGCGCGGACGACCGTCGGCGTCGCAGCGGTCGGTGGCCGTTGCGCAGGATGGCGTAGGCGCGCTCGTATCGGTCAGCGGGCGTTGCGCAACGTGGCATGGTCCCGCTCGCACTCCTCGACGAAACGCTCCGCGGCCGCGATCCGCTCGGGCAACCGCGCCTGCTCGTCGTGGATGACCGCCGCCCTGGCGTCGAGCGCCTCCTTCAACGGTCCGTCGGTGTGCCGCAGCGCCCGACGCAGGCGCCGGTCCACCGTGTCGTCGAGAGCCGCGCCCTCGCTGACGAAACGGCGCATGCGTCGGAGTTCGTCGCCGAGGTACTCCGACCACCGGTGCAGCCCGGAGAGCTCCTCGCGCGCACGCAGGAGCGTGAAGTAGGCGGCTTCGACCTCGTCGCGCGCCATGTCTAGGCCTCGGCCTCGGCCCGCTTCTTCAGTCCCCGCAGGCCCTGGTCGAGGATCGTCTTCGTCGCACGCTTCTTCAGGAAGCCGGGGACCGGCATGTCGACGTCGGCCTCCAGTGAGTACTTCACGTCGGTGTCCGAACCGTTCTCGGTCAGCCGGTAGGAGCCGTCGAGCTGGCTGACGGTCTCGCCCTCGACGAGCGTCCAGGAGATGTCGTAGCCGTCGTAGGTGTACTCGAGGGTGTAGGTCACCTCGGCCACGCGGGCGTCGACCCTGAACCGCGCGTGCTTCGGGAGTCCGTCGTCGTCGGTGGAGACGATCTCCACCTCGAGCATGCCCTCGGCCCAGTCCGGGTAGGACTCGAGATCGGTGATGACCTCGAACACCGTCGCCGCGGATGCGGCGATGGTGGTGGAGTCCGTCACGCTCTGACCCATGTCCGTGCCTTTGTGCCGTCGTGTCCCGTTGCGGACGGAGAGCCTAACCTCTACCGGCCCCGGTGGTCCCTCCGCCCGGTCAGGCGCCGGACGCAGCGCCGGGACGACCGTCGGACTCGGCGTCGGACAGCTCGCCGGCCAGACGGCGGACCCCGTCCTCGAGCTCCCGCAGCGCCCGCACCTCGTGGTGCAGGCGGCGCCGGAGCCGCCGCGCCTCGTCGACCGCCTCCCCCAGCGCCGGGCCGCCGTCGGTCGACTCCCATGCCGGGCACAGCGCGCGGAAATCACACCAGTCGCACAGGGGGTTCGGGGTGGGCTCGTAGTGCTCGGCCCGGACCGCGGCCGCCGTGTCGAGGACCGCCCGGCGTGCGGCCTCGAGATCGAGATCCTCGACGTCGACACGCACCTCGACGCCCGGTACCACGAAGTCCAGCGACACGGTCCGTGGCAGCGCCCCGTACAGGTGCCGGCAGGCCAGCGCATAGATCGACAGCTGCAGGGACTTCGCGACCCGCTCGCGGTTCTTGACCTTACGGTTGGTCTTGTAGTCGATGACGTGCAGGCCGCCGTCCTCGTCGACGTCCACCCGGTCGATGGAGCCGACCACCGTGGCCTCGAAGTCGACGGGCAGCTCGAACCAGGCCTCCGTGTCGGCCGGCAGGCGGTAGCGGGGGGCGGCGCGCTGATGGAAGCGGCGCAGGACGTCCTGCGCGTGGCGGTAGAACGACAGCTGCTCCTCGCGCGGTAGTTCGGCGAAGCCGGTGCTGTCCCAGGCCTCGTAGAGGAAGCCGAGCAGGTCCTCCTCACTCGGGCACTCGGGCAGCTTGCGGTCGTAGAACGCCTCCAGCGCGCCGTGGATGGAGCTGCCGAACGACAGGTGCGGGCCGGGCCGACCGGGGAGCCGGTCGATGTAGGCGTAGCGGAACTTGCGCGGGCAGTTCTGGTACGTGTCGATACGGCTGAACGAGAGCCGGACCCGGCCCTGGGCGTCGATCAGGGGCGGATGCGCGGGCTCGAGTTCTCCGTAGGTGCCGGGCGGGGCGGCCTCGACGTCGATCAGTCGCAGGGCACCGTCGGCGTCGACGGCGGAGGGTGCGGCATCGGCTCCCCCGCCGGCCTGGGCGTCGGCAGCCCCGGGATCCGCGGCCCCGTCCGTCACGACGACACCACTCGTGGACACATGCCCACAGCGCGAAGAACCGGTCGGAAGTCAGCGTGCTTCATGGCCGCGAGGGTAACGCCCGCCCCCGGCCGACCCGCGCAGGGCGGGCGCAGCAGCTGGCCACCAGGCGGGCGTCGACGCCCGGTATGAGGAGCGCCCGGCGGCTCAGCCTGCAGCGTGGTGCTCACGGATCAGCTCGAGGGCCGCGTCGTGCAACCACCCGTTGGTGCTCAGCGCGTCGCCCCCGTCGGCCGTGGCCACCCCGTCGAGCGACGTCAACCGGCCGCCCGCCGCCTCCACGATGCACTTGACCGCGGCGAGGTCCCAGAGCTTCACCTCGGCCTCCAGCGCCAGCTCGGTCGACCCGGACGCCACCAGGCAGTGCTGCCAGAAGTCCCCGTACCCGCGTTGACGGGCGGTGCGGTCGGTCAGCGCGGTGACCAGGTCCGCGCGACCCCGCCGGTGGAAGTACGACAGGCCCCCCAACGACACCTCCGCGTCCTCGAGCCGGTCGATGGTGCTGACCCGCACCTGCCGGCCGTCGCGGCGCGCCGGTCCCCCACGCACACCGTCCCACCGCGAACCGAGCGCGGGGGCACTGGCGATCCCGAGGACCTCCTCGCCCTCGACCTGGCAGGCGATCAGGGTGGCCCAGATCGGGTTGCCCCGGACGAAGTTGGTGGTGCCGTCGATCGGGTCGATCACCCACCGGGGCGCGCCGGGGTCGCCGTCGAGCCCGTCCTCCTCACCCAGGAAGGCGTGGTCGGGCAGCCGACGGGCGATCTCGGACCGCAGCCGCCGTTCGACGGCGAGGTCGATCTCGGTGACCTGGGTGCCATCCGGCTTGCGGTCGACCTCGAAGGCCGACCGGTCGAACGCGGGGGCGGTGAGGGCGTCGGCCAGGTCGGCGAGCTCGTGGGCGATGTCGACCCAGCGAGCGAACTCGGACCCGGTGCTCACCAGTCGAAGGTCATGTCGTCGAAGCGCAGGATGATGTCGTTGGGCTGGACGGTGAGGGTGACCTCGTCGCGGGTGACCCACAGAGGGATGCACGGGCCCTGGCCCGCGTGGCCCATGAGGCAGATGCGGATCTGGCCCTCTTCATCGATCCCGATGATCTGACGCGCGTAGCTGAGCAGCTCGTGGAACTCGGCGTGGCCGGCACGGCGCTTCTGGTACGCGGTCGCCCAACGGGACTCCGAGCGGCCGTAGTTGGCGATGACCTGGCCCGGCTGGAGCTTGGTGATGCCGGTCAGCGACCGGACCACCTTCAGCGCCTTGTCCTGCTGGGGGGCCTTGCCCACACGCACGGCGGCGTCGGGCTCGCAGAGACGACCGGGCAGGTCCTCGAGCTCGAAGTTGCCCGCCGCCTGCGCCGCCTTCTGGCGCTCGACGGGGACCTGGACCTCGATCTTGGTGGCCAACGCGACCTCCTGCGGGTCGTCGGGGGAAATCGGTGCAGAGGGTATCGCCGCCCTCCGGCGACGGCCGGGGACGTCGGCCACGCCGGGGCGGGCCGTCGATGAGGCGTACCCCCAACGGGATTCGAACCCGTGTCACCACCTTGAAAGGGTGGGATCCTAGACCGCTGGACGATGGGGGCCCGGGGCGAACGGTCGCCGCCCACGAGCGCGGGAGCCTACCTCAAGTGTCCTGGGCGCCTCCACGTGGGCGGTCGCGACGGGCCCGCCAGGTGACCGCCGCCAGCAGGAGCAGCGCGAGCACGACGGCGACCCGGGTCGCCGTGCCCACCACGTCACCGATCCGCAGGAACGGGGTGTGGCCCTCCACGAGCGGGAGGTCGTGGCGGATCGTGTCGAGCGAGAACAGGTCGGTCTCCTGGTAGCTGCCACCGTGCGGGTCCACGAACGCCGAGGTGCCCGAAATCGCACCGTGCACGGCCCACCGGCCGGCCTCGATGGCCCGCAGGCGGGTCTGGGCGAGGTGCTGGGCGGGTTGGGCGCTGTCACCGAACGACGCGTTGTTCGTGATCACGACCAGCAGTTGCGCGGGATCGTCGCCACCCATCATGTTGTCGCGGGTGACACCGGTGAACAACGTTTCGAAGCAGATGATCACCGCGACCTCGACGTCGCCGACCTGCAGCGTCTGGCCCCGTGGGCCGCTCTGGCCGTCCCGCGGGATCTGGTCCAGCGGCGGGAACCAGTCGAACAGCGGCCGGAACGGGATGTACTCACCGAACGGGACCAGGCGGTGCTTGACGTAGAGGTCCTCGTGGGGCATCTCCCCCTCGAACAGCAGGGCGGTGTTCCACCATTCGGTCCGTGGGTCCTCGCCGTCGATGTTGGCGCCGGCGAGCAGTCGCGGCACGGCCCGGACCGCGTCGTCCACCAGCGGGCGCAGGTCCTCGCCCCGCGAGGTGTAGATCCCACGGTCGATGCTCGACTCAGGCCACACCACCAGGTCCGGGTCGGGGCCGTCGCCGACCGCCTCGAGGGTGAGGTCGCGCATCGCGGTGGTGATGCGCATCGGCGGGTCGGGGTCGGGTTCCTCCCAGTGGCGCACGTCGTTGCCCTGGACCGCCAGGACGTCCATCGACCCGGTCTGCGCCGGCGGCTCGATCGTCGCCATGACCGAGACCAGCAGCGCGCCCACCAGCGCACCGACGACACCGCCGGTGGGGCGCAGCGCCTCCTCGAAAGACTCCTCGTCCCGTTCGATGAGCGCCAGAACGGTGCGGTGGACCACCTGGTAGGCCAGCACGGAGATCAGTACGACCATGAGGGTGATGCCGCGCCCGCCGACCAGTCGGGCGATCGGCAGCAGCCACGAGCCGTCGACGTGGGCGTAGGCGATCGCGCCCCACTCGAAGCCGTTCATGGGGACGATGGCCCGCCAGGCGTCGATACCGGTCCAGGCCACCGCGGCGGCCGGCGCCAGCCACCAGCGGTCCAGCACCCGGCCGAGCAGCAGCCCCAGTACGCCCATCCAGCCGGCCTGCGTCAGCACGAGCAGGGCCCAGCCGACGTAGCCCGCCGGCAGGATCAGCCAGGTGAGCATCGGGCCGAAGGCCGTGAGCCCGAAGAGCAGTCCGAGTCTCCCCGAGCGCCGGCGACGACCCTGGTCTCGGGCAGCCCGCTCATCGAGGGCCAGCGCCGCCACGAGGACGGCGGGCGCGACGAGGCTCGTGGGCCACCACCCCAGCGGCGGGTGTGCGACGAGCAGGAGCAGCCCGCCGACCGCCGCGAGCAGCGGCGCGAGGGCGGACCGGCGGCTGTCGTTCAGGCGCAGTCGCGACAGTGGAGACGCTCCGGGTCGGCGAGCTGGGTGTCACGCTTGGCCATGTAGCACGAGCGGCACACGAACTCCCCGTCACGCAGCCCTTCGATCTCCTGGTCGACGTCGTCCTCCCCGGTGACCGCGGCGGCGATGCCGTCCTCGTCCTCGTCGTCGAAGGACGCATCCGGTGGAGGGACGACGGCGTCCTCGCCCGCGTCCTCGTCGTCCGCGACGGGGGTGGCCGTCAGTTCGGTGGGGTCCTCGTCGGTGTCGTCACCGCCGAGGGCCTCCTCGTCGAGGTCGGGGTCCTCGTCTTCGAAGGCCTCCTCGAGGGACGTCTCCTCGAGGTCGGGCTCGACGAGGTCCTCCGTCTCGAGACCCTCACCGGCACCCACCTCGACGTCGACGACGTCCTCGACCTCGGCGTCCGGTTCGCTCTTGCGCGCTGCCACCACGTTCGCCTGCTCCTGGGCGCCGCGGGGTCCGTTGAAACGCCCCCCGGGGGCGCGTTTGGTACCAGAGCCGTGCGGTGCGCGCAAGCATCGGCGCGAACTCGGACGAAACGGCACTCCGGGAGGCTCCGGCCGATCGGCCGGAGCCTCCCGTGAGACCTGGTGGTCCCCCGCCGTTGGGGCCGCGGTCGTCTGGTACGGCGAGACCGACCGCGTTGTCTACTGAGCGGGACGTACCACCGCGATGCGTGCAGGAAGAGCGAAGGTCACACGGTTCCCCTCGGATCGCCCCGGTCGGGAACCGGCCGCCCCCTTCGCCCATCCCGCAGCATCACCAGCAGTCGTCACGCAATCATCGCCGTGGCCCGCCGTCAAGCCATCCCGGAGACCTTGCGCACGCCGCGCGGGCTGCTGCACGACACGGACACCGGGTTGCCCCGGGGACGCTCCGGCGACGTGCCCGGACCACCACTTTCCCGGCCGATCAGTGCACTCCTCGACCGGGCCCACGACCACGGCGACCACGGCGACCACG
>SLRZ01000045.1 GCA_007130695.1 Nitriliruptoraceae bacterium | reverse complement strand
GGCGGAGCGTGCGATCGGGCTCGCGGAGCCCCGCGGTTGGGCCCGGTCGTCCGCACTCGCGCACGCCTACGTCCTGGTCGCCTGGTCGGCCTACCTGCGGTTCGACACGCCGACGGCGGAGGGCAACATCGCGCTCGCCATCACCTCGCTCGGCGCCGACAACGAACCGGACGTCGAGCTGGCGGCACGGAGCCTCGAGGCCGTCCTGGCTGCCGACGGTGCCGCACCGTTCGAGGCGGTGCAGCGGTACCGGAAGACGTTCGCCCGACTCGCCGACGCACAGATGTCACCGGCGCTGCTCGCCTACGCCCTGCCTGTCCTCGTGCACATCTGCCTCGACCTGGGCGAGCGGGCCTGGGCGCGCGAGCTTCTCGAAGCTGCCACCTCCCGGTCCCCGAACCCCGGCGAGCCGGCGCTCCTGCGGGCGATGCTGTTGCACGACTCCGGCAACACCGATGCCGCGCGCCGTGAGCTCGAGGCCATCACCCGTGGCGAGGCACCCTGCCACCTCGAGACCACCGCGGTGCGGGCCCGGGTGCTGGCTGCAGAGATCGAGAGCCGCCGCGGTCACGTCACGCGTGCGCAGGAGTTCCTGCTCGAGGCGCTCAGCCGGGCCGAGCCGCTCGAGCTCTCGCGTCCATTCCTGGAGAGCGACGTCATCCGGCACCTGCTCGTGTCCGGCCAGGGTCGCTTCGGGCATCACGAGGCGTTCGTCCGGCGGTTGACGGCAGTCCCCCTGCCGGCCTCGGTCGAGAGGCATCAAGAGGCGAACCGGCTGACGCCGGCCGAGCTGGCGGTGCTGCGCGAGCTGCCTTCGCTGTTGTCGCTGGGGGAGATCGCCCGGGCGCGATCCATCTCGGTCAACACGGTCAAGACCCACCTGCGTGCGATCTACCGCAAACTGGGGGTCACGGGCCGGCGGGAGGCGGTCGAGGTCGGTCGTCGTCGAGGTCTGCTCTGAAACCCCGGCGCAGGGCCGCGGGACCTACCTCCGGATCGTCAGGTCGTGGTCGGTTGACTCAAGGTTGCGGCTGTGGTTCAGGGGTGGTGGCCGCGGGCCGATCGGTCCGATCGATCGACGCGACCTCGGTCGGGCGGACCCGCCCGACCAGCGCGGTCGTCATTCCGTCCACGATCAGCTGCACGCCGAGGATGGTCCCCAGGAGCCACAGGGCCGACGCTGGCCAGCGGTTGATGACCATGAATCCGAGGGCGAGGGTGACGGCGCCGTTGAACAGCAGGACCGCCCGCGGCGATCCCGGCTGGAAGGCCGCCACGAGCCGGATGACGCCGGCGGCGAGGAGCATTGATCCCGCGAGCAGGGTGAGCACCAGCAGACCGGCTCCAGGGTTGCGCACGAAGCCCAACCCCAGGATGGCGAGGACGGCCCCGGTCGCCAGGTTCCAACGCTGGGCCGGTTGCTTCCAGCCGACGATGCCGGAGATCATGACGGTGGCCCCGGAGACCAGCAGCATCCAGCCGACGAACAGGATCGAGACGAGACTTGCGATGGCGACGTGCCCGAGGACGATGCCACCGGCGATCACCGTGATCACTCCGAGGATGACGTCCCAGATCGTCCGTCGATACTTCAGCACCCGGGGATCGTTGTCACTCATGGCCGTAACCTCTGCTTCCGGTCACCGCGGCCCAGCCGCGTGAGGTGGGTGGCATCGTGCGATGGCCGCCTGTCGAACGACGGTGACGCTACGGAGCGCTTCGGGGGCGCGCCTCATCCTTTCGGGGTGAGGCGCCGGGCCGGTCCGGGTCCGTGGCACCCTGGCAGGTCAGGGCCGCAGTACGGCCGCCCGAGGAGGCACCGTGACCACCCACGAACGCGAGTTGACCGCTCCCGTCGACCTCTGCACGCCCGACGGTCGGCGCCTCTCGCCGGACGCGCCCGGGTGGTCTCGTCGGCCGCTGCACCACGCCAACCTCTCCGGAAGCTGGGGCCGTACGAAGCGGTGGGACTACTGGGCCGTGCTCGGTCGCGACGTCGCCGTTGCGGTGACCTTCGCCGACATCGACTACCTCGGTCTGGTGTCGGTCTGGTGGGTGGACCTGCGCGACGGGCGCAGCGGTGGCCGCGAGACGGTCGTCCCGCTCGCCCGGGGCGTGGACCTGCCGGCGACACCCGGCACCACGCCGCTTCGGCACCGCGGTCGGGGCCTGCAGGTCGAGGTGGCGGCCACGGCCGGGACCACCTCGTTGCGTGCCCGCTGGCGTGAACGTGACGGACGACACGGGCGGTTGGACATCGAGGTCGAACGGCGGCCGGCGCACGAGTCGGTCAACGTCGTGATCCCGTGGAGCGAGCGCCGGTTCCAGTACACCTCGAAGCACCAGGCGCTGCCGGCGACCGGGTCGCTGGTCGTCGGCGGTGACCGGTGGGAGCTCGGTGGTGCCTCGCCCGCCTACGGCGTCCTCGACGTCGGGCGCGGACGCTGGCCCTACCGCACGCGGTGGAACTGGGGCGGCGGGGCCGGGCCGGCCACCGACGGCACCGTCATCGGGTTGCAGTTCGGCGGTCGCTGGACCCAGGGCACCGGCGCCACCGAGAACGGCATCGTGGTCGACGGCGTCGTCCACAAGCTGGGTGAGGAGCTGCGCTGGGACTACGACTGGGACCGGCCGCTCGAGCCGTGGCGGGTCCGATCAGCCGACGGGCGCCTCGACGTCGTGCTCACGCCGCGCTACGACCGCCACGCACGGACGAACGCGTTGCTCGTCCGAACCGAGGTCCATCAGGTGTTCGGGACCTGGTCGGGGAGCGTGCCGACCCCACGCGGCGGTGTGGTCACGGTCGAGGGGATCGCGGGGTTCGCCGAGGAGTCACGCTCCCGCTGGTGATCCCCGGACACGGCGTGTCGTCACGGGTGGCCTTCTCAGAGGGCTTCATCGCCGAACAGCTGGGAGACGTCGTCCGGTCGGCCGACCACGGTGACCCGGTCCCCGCGCCGCAGGGTCGTGTCACCGTGCGGGATCAGCGACCGCCCGTTGCGACGGACCAGCGCCACGAGGGTGTCGCCGGGAAAGGCCAGGTCCCGCAGCTGCCTGTCGACCCACCCGGCGGTGGGGCCGTGGTCGCGGACCTCGACGGAGACGAACCGTTCGTCGCGCAGCACGGTCTCCAGTAGCTCCTGTTCCGTGCCGGCACGGCTCCAACTCGAGGAGAACGACGACTCCTCCGTGACCGCGGCCAACTGGGCGAGCAGTCGCAGGTGCTGGGTGGGCTCGTGGGCGGGGCTGAAGAGGAAGATCAACGCGCTGACCCGGGTCGCGGTCTCTCCGGCGTCCTGGTCGTCCTCGGCCTGCCCCGGGAACTGTCGTGCCGCGTCGATGGCGATGCCGTCGCGCACACGCACCATCGCCACCTCGGGATGGTCGATCGCCTCGAGCACGACCGGGAAGATGATCGCCGCCCGGGAGTTGGGGACCACGCCGTCGGGCGCGGCGTCCAGCAGGCGGGTCTCGATCTCGGAGCGTTCGCAGTCGGTGCGCCCGGCGAGGGCCCTGGCGATCTCGGCGCCCAGGCGTTCGAGCGTCGCCGACCGGTGGTCGATGACGTGCGCGCGCGCCACGATCTCGTCGAAGAAGTCGGCATCGCTCGCACCACGTTCCTGGAGGATGCCCCACAACTCCTGGTCCACGCCCTGGTCGCGCAGCTGGCCGAGGCGGAGGAACAGCGAGTACACCGCGCCGCGACGTGACGCCCGGGACCGGACATAGACCCGGTACCAGATGCCGGCGAAGGCGACGATGCCCAGCACGAACGCGACGTAGAAGGGCCCCAGGGCGAAGATGAGGCCGACGGTGGTGACCAGTCCGAAGATCTGCACCCACGGGTACCAGGGGGACCGGAACCCGGGCACGTAGGACTCGATGCGGCTCTCACGGAAGATGATCACCGCGAGGTTGATCAGCGCGAACATCAGCAGCAGGAACGCACTGCCGAGGCTCGCGAGCCGCTCCACGTCGAGGAACAGGATCGCGACGATCATCATCGCCGAGGTCGCCATGATGCCGATGGTGGGAGTGCCGAAGCGGCCGAGACGGTCGAAGCCGCTCCAGGTGAGCTGGTCGCGGGCCATGGCCAGCGGGTAGCGGGAGGCGGTCAGGATCCCCGCGTTCCCGGTGGAGGCGAAGGCCGCGATCGCGGCGATGACGACCAGGACCAGGCCACTCGCGCCGGGCAACCAGTCGAGGAAGACCTCGCCGGCGGTGGCCACCGGCGTGAGGTCGGCGTGGAGTGCGGACGGCTCGACGAAGGCGACGATGATCGCGACGCCGGCGACGTAGATCACCCCGACCGTCGCGAGCGCGAGGATCATGCCCAGCGGGAGGTTGCGGTCGAGGTTCTCGATCTCTTCGGCGGCGGCCGCGACCTTGGTCAGCCCGGCGTAGGAGACGAAGACCAGCCCGACGGTGGAGGCGAGGGTCCCGTAGCCGGTCGCGAAGAACGGCGAGAGGTTGTCCAGGGCCATCGCCCGCGGCTCCGCCCCGAGCAGGCTGAACCCACCCTGGACGATGTAGAAGGCCATGATGGCCAGCAGGGTCGCCACCAGCCACACCTGCAGCCGCGCGGTCTCCTTGGCGCCGAAGATGTTGAGCGCGGCGAAGGCGACGGTGAGGGCCACGGCGACGGGTTTGATCGGCACGTCGATGAACAGGGCCAGGTAGGCGCCCATCCCCACGAGTGCGAAGGCGCTCTTGAACACCAGGGTGAGCCAGTTGCCCAGGCCGCCGATCGTGCCGGCGAGCGGGCCGAGGCTGCGGTGGATGAAGAAGTAGGGCCCACCCGCGCGGGGCATCGCGCTGGAGAGCTCGGCCATGCTCAACAGGCCCGGGATCATCAGGAGGCTGGAGAGGCCGTAGGCCAGGATCACGGCGGG
>SLRZ01000170.1 GCA_007130695.1 Nitriliruptoraceae bacterium | reverse complement strand
TTCAAGGGTGAGCGCCCCCAGGCGACCGGCGAGTTCCGCTGGCGCTAGTGGCCGTGCCGGCCGTCGAACCCGTCGCGGCCATGCCGCGCCCGGGGTGCGGTGGTCGGACCACCTGCGTGGCGCCGCGCCCGACCGTTGCCACGGCCGCTGGCGCGACGGAGCCGTCAGCGGCGCACGGGATGCGTGCCGTAGCGGGCGGAGATCGTCGCGCGGTCGGTGGCGACCGCGCGTCGGTGACGTCACCGACCGTGCCACCCGGCCCGGCCGGGCTCGTCAGCCGAGTATGCCCGAACCGGGAGGAAGGGCCGCGCGGATCGCCTCGAGTTCTGCGAGGGGCAGTCGGGTGGGCGACTCGGTGAGCACGTGCAGGGCCACCTGGTCGGCGCCGGCCTCGAGGTGCTCGACGAGGCGGCGCGCGATCGCGTCCTCGTCGCCCCAGGCCACCAGCGCGTCGAAGAGGCGATCGCTGCCGCCGTCGTCGAGGTCCTCGGCCGTCCAACCCAGCCGCTCGAGGTTGCGGCGGTAGTTGGGCAGGTCGAGGTACTTCGCCACGTGGTTGCCGGCCAGGCCACGGGCCGCCCCGCGGTCGACCGCCAGCACGGCCGCCTGCTCCGGAACCAGCACCGGGCCGTCCCCGAGCAGTTGCCGGGCCCACCGCGTGTGTTCGGCGGGCACGAAGAACGTGTGTGCCCCTTCGGCACGCTCCCCTGCCAGCCGCAGCATCTTCGGTCCCAGCGCGGCCAGGATCCACGGTGGCTCCGACGCCGGCGGGGGCGAGGTGTAACTGGCCCGCCCCATGGCCTCCACGTACTCCTCCATCGCCGAGTACGGCTTGGTGTAGTCGTGGCCCCGCCGGGCGACCAGCGGCGTGTGCGACGCCCCGATGCCCAGCACGAAACGCCCGTCGTGGGCCTCCGCGAGCGTGCGGGCCGCGTTGATCATCGCCTGGGCGTCGCGGGCCCAGATGTTGGCGATGCCGGTGGCCACCACCAGCCGCTCGGTGGCTTCCAGCAGCAGTCCGGCGTGGGTCAGCGCCTCCCGACCGTCGGCCTCACCGACCCACAGGGTGCCGAAACCCTGCGCCTCGATCGCCGCCGCAGCGTCCCGCGCCTGCGTGGCGGGCACGAGCCCGAGCTGGCTCGCCCACACGCCGGTGCGCGACAACTGCATCGTGGGTCCTGACGACGGGCGTGCGACCCTACGCGCCCCGGCGGCCGCGCCGGCAACGACGCCCGTCCGGGCGGACGGGGCGACCGGCCGGGCGCCTCAGGGGCCGGCCGTCGTTGGAGTCGTCAGAACTGGCCCTGTTCGATGGCGTTGTCGAGTTCCTCGGGACTCCACAGCACCTCACGGGCCTTGGAGCCCTCGTTGGGCCCGACGACGCCGAGCTCCTCGAGCTCGTCCATGAGCCGGCCCGCCCGGGCGAAGCCCACCCGCAGCTTGCGCTGCAGCATCGAGGTGGAGCCCAGGCCCGAGACCGTGACCTGCTCGGCGGCGCGGCGCAGCAGCGCCTCGTCGGAACCGTCGTCGGAGCGCGCCGAATCGGCACGGGTCGCGTCATCGCCCTGCTTGAGCACGCCCTCGACGAACTCGGCCTCGCGCTGGGCGCGGCAGAAGCTCACGGCCGCCTCGATCTCGCGCTCGGTGACCCAGCAGCCCTGCAGGCGCGAGGGCTTTCCCTGGCTGGCGGGCATGAACAGCATGTCGCCCTTGCCGACCAGCTTCTCCGCACCGTTCATGTCGAGGATGGTCCGCGAGTCGGTCTGTGAGGCGACCGCCAGGGCCAGCCGGGAGGGGATGTTCGCCTTGATCAGTCCGGTGATCACGTCGACCGACGGCCGCTGGGTCGCGATCACCATGTGGATGCCGACGGCCCGGGCCATCTGTGCGATCCGGCAGATCGCGTCCTCGACGTCGCGCGGCGCGACCAGCATCAGGTCCGCGAGCTCGTCGATCACCAGCAGGATGTAGGGCAGCCGGCGGGCCTCGATCTCCTCGCCGTCGGGGCCGGGCCGTGGTTCGACCTCGCCGGCGTCGACCGCCTCGTTGTACCCGTCGATGTTGCGGTACCCGAGGTGGGCGAGCAGCTCGTAGCGCTGCTCCATCTCCTTCACACACCACTGCACCGCGTCGGTCGCCCGCTTGGGGTCGGTGACGACCGGCGAGAGCAGGTGGGGAGCACCCTCGTAGTGGTTGAGTTCGACCCGCTTGGGGTCGATCAGGATCATCCGCACCTGGTCGGGGCGGGCCCGCATGATGATCGAGGAGATCATGCCGTTGACGGTGACCGACTTTCCGGAGCCGGTCGCGCCGGAGACCAGCAGGTGGGGCATGGTCGCGAGATTCACCAGAGCCGGGTTGCCGGCGATGTCGACGCCCATGGCGACCGTGAGCGGGTGCGGGTCGCGGCGGGCCTCGTCGGTGCGCAGGATGTCGCCCAGGGTGATCAGGTCGCGCTGGCGGTTGGGGACCTCCACCCCGATCGCGGACTTCCCCGGGATCGGCGCGACGATGCGCACGTCGGGGGCGGCCAGGGCGTAGGCGATGTCGTCACCCATGTTGGCGACCTTCTTGACCTGCACGCCGGGTCCGAGCTCGATCTCGAAGCGGGTGACGGTCGGGCCGCGCGACCAGCGGGCGACGGTGGCGTCGATACCGAACTGCTCGAAGGTCTCCTGCAGCGCGGCCGTCTGGGCCTCGATCGTGCGGTGTGCCTCCTTGCCCATGGAACGCCCGTGGGCCAGCAGATCCATGGAGGGGACCTCGTACTCGTCCCACGAGGTCACCGGCGAGACCTTGGCGGCCTTGCCGTTGGCGTTCTGCGCCTTGCCCTTGCCGGCAGACGCCGGCACGGAGGCCTGGCCCGTCGGCGGGTCGGGGGCGCGACCGGCCTCACGGTCCGCCGCGGTCCCCGAGCCCTCGCCACCCTCGAGTTCGGGCTGTTCGTACTCCTTCTTGGCCAGGGTCGCCCGGCGCGGCGGCCGGCGCGGTTCCTGCTCGGGCGGCAGCTCCTGGGTGCGATCGTCGGCCTTGTCCTTCTTCTTGCGGCGAACGACCTGCGTGGGTTCGTCGTCGGTCTCCGCGGGTTCCTTCGGTCCCGGCCGCAGCCGGTCCACGATCGAGGAGAACGGCGTCTTGGTCACGATCAGCAGGCCGAGGAAGACCAACGCCACGAAGACGGCGGTCGCGCCGTACGGGGACAGGCCGAGCTGCAGGGGCCGCGCGATCGCCCAGCCGACCAGGCCGCCGGCCGGCCACAGTTCACGCATGCCGTCGCCGGGTACCGGCAGGCCCGCCGCGAGGTGCCAGCCGCCCAGCAGGCCGACACCGATCAGCGAGGAGCCGACCGAGATGCGACCGAGTTCGATGCTCGGGCGGTCGATGACCACCAACAGGCCGAACCAGGCGAACAGCACGGGCACCGCGAAGCCGACCAGGCCGAACAGGCCACGGAAGATCGCCTCGAGGAAGTCGCCCACGGGCCCGGCCGCGGAGGCGTACATGCCCAGGCCGGCGAGGACCCCCAGCAGGATCAGCCCGATGCCGGCCACGTCCTGGCGCTGTTCGGCCAGATGGCTCCTGGCCGACGTCAGAGCGCGGGCGAATGCTCCGGGCGGTGGCTCACCCCCGCCGCTTCCGCCTTTGGCTCCGCCGCGGCCCTTCGAGCCGCCCTTGGCCCCGGCGCCGCCTTTCGCGCCGCCGCGCGTGCCGGCGGCGGTCTGCTTCTTCGTCGTGCCCCCGCGGCCGCCGCCCGAGCGCGCACCACCACCGCCGGAGCCGGAGCTCCGCCGCGTGGTGGACTTCGTCGTCGAGGCCACGGCCGCATGCCTTGTCGTCGCCGGTGGGCAGCGCCCCAAGGGTACGGCCTCGTGGCCACCGGTGGAACTACACGAGTGCATTCCTCCGTGCGCCCCGGATCCGGCACGGGTGGGTGACCGCCCGCAGCCCCGCTGTGCTCGCGACGCCGATCGCCGTGCCGGCGGCACGGACACGGGCGCGGCGGACGACAGGGTGCCCCGCGCACTCTCCGCAAGCCGAACAGCGGAAAACGCTCGTCCGGTCCGTTCTGACTAGTGCTTCGATGACAGAGCCATCCGCCCGTCGTGTCGTGGCGAACGGGGGTCGCACAACGCAACAGCCGGCTGGCGGTTGCGACCACGACCCGAATGGACCCCCAAAATGCGCAAGAGCTTCGTCTTCGCGGCGGCAGGTGCCGCCCTGTTGCTGCCTGCCACCGGCGCCTTCGCCCAGACCCCGACGACCTTCACCGCCGACCTCACCCAGGCCAACGAGTCCGGCGCCTCGGGGACGGCGAACATCAGCCTCGACGGCACGACCGCCACCGTCCAGATCGACGGCCAGGGCTTCTTCGACGGCTTCCCGCACGCCATGCACCTCCACGGCGAGCCGGGGGGCGACAACATCTGCGGGCCACTCAACCCCGCCGACTCCGGCTTCGACGCGGCGGACGAGGACGGCGACGGCTTCATCAGCGTCGTCGAGGGCGTACCGGCCTACGGGCCCGTCACCGTCTCCCTGACCACCGAGGGCGACACCAGCCCGGACAGCGCGCTGGCCGTCGACCGCTTCCCGACCTCCGGGACGCTGGACTACGAGCGGACCTTCGAGCTCGAGCCCGAGGTCGCCGAGAACCTGAGCTCGCTGCACATCGTCGTCCACGCCGCCGACCTCAACGACTCCGGTGAGATCGGCGACCTCGAGGACGAGGACGGCAACATGAAGGAGAGCTCACTCGACCCCGACCTGCCGTTCGAAGCCACCGTTCCCGCGGCCTGTGGCCAGGTCACCGCTGCCGCAGCCGGCGGCGTCGACACCGGCGCCGGCGGCACCGCCGACACGGGTGGCTCCAACGCCGCACTGCTCGGCGGCCTGATGGGCCTCTCCGCCCTCGGCGTTGCGGGCGCCCGTCGCCGCATCGGTGTCCAGGCCTGAGCAAGGCCGTCAACCGGGCCTGAACGAAAGGCCCGTCACCATCACCCCGGTCCCGGACGCAGCAGCGTCCGGGACCGGCCACCCCCCACCGGAGCCGCCGTGTCAACGTCCCGCTCACTGACCGCCCTCCTCGCCGCAGCCGTCCTGCTGACCGCATGCGCGGGCGCTCCCACCGACGACGTCGGAAGCCGCGACGTGCCGACGGGTACCACCAGCGCCGAACCCCGTGACGAGGGAGGCCCGGACGGGGACGAGCCGCAGCCGGCCGGGGCGACCACCGCCGCCACGCTGGAGCGGTTCGCCTCGATGGATGCGGACCACCTCGCGTCACTGCACGACCACTCCGACCACGACCACCACGAGATGCACGAGTCGAACCACCCCAACGGCGTGGACCCTGAGCGCATCGTGATACCGGCCCTCGGTGTCGACGCCGACGTGATCGACCTCGGGCTGCAGGACGACGGCACCATGGAGGTCCCGTCCGACTTCGCCCAGACCGGCTGGTTCCGTCCCGGTCCCCGACCCGGCCGTGTCGGTCCGGCGGTCATCGCCGGCCACGTCGATTCCCGCAGCGGTCCGGCCGTCTTCCACCGCCTGCACGCCCTCGAGCCCGGCGACCGGATCGAGGTGCACGGCGAGGACGGGGAGGTCGTCGTCTTCGAGGTGGACCACCTCGAGAGCCATCCCAAGGACGAGTTCCCCACCGAGGCCGTCTACTCCGGCACCGACGGCCCTGAGCTGCGCCTGATCACCTGCTCGGGCGAGTTCGACCGCGACGCGCGCAGCTACCAGGACAACACCATCGCCTTCGCGACCCGCGTCGACGCCTGACCCGACTTTCGCACCGCTGACCGCGCACACCGGGCTCACCGGCCACGTTCGGGCCCGAGCAGGGCACCGTCGCGGTGGGTGGGACCGTGCGATGGACCAACCACGGCCAGGTGAAACACAGCGGCAGCGGCAGCGGGATCAACGCCGGCATCCTCGAGCCCGGCGAGTCCGCGGAGCTGACGTTCGAAGTGCCCGGGGAGTTCCCCTACACCTGCTACCTCCACAACGACATGGACGGCACCGTCACCGAGTAGGCACCGTCACACGCCGGGCGGTCCCGTGAAGGGGACCGCCCGGCCACGCAGACCTTCCCGCCGTCTCACATGTCCTGCACGACGGGGAGGATGAACGGGCGACGTCCGGTCTCGGAACGCCAGAAGCGACCGAGCGCCTGGACCACGTGGCGCTGGATGACCTGCGGGTCCTCGAACTTGACCCGGCCGAGGCCGTCGAGCTCCATGTCGACCGCCTTGCGGGCACCCTCGAGGATCTCCTCCTCCTTGCCGTGGAAGACCACGCCCTTCTGGGTGACGATCGTGTCGCCGACCTTCTCCCCGTCGTGGGTGTCGATCGTGACGATGGCGATGCAGATGCCGTCCTCGCCGATGCGCTTGCGGTCGCGCAGCAGCGCCGGCCCGACGTCGTCGAGCAACCCGTCGATGTAGACGTGGCTGGTGGGCACGGACTCACCGCGTGTGACCCGGCCGTCCTCGAGCAGGACCTGGTCGCCGTCCTCACAGATCAGCACGTGCTCGGGGATCGCGCCGGTCAGCTCGGCGATCTCGCCGTGGGCCCGCAGGTGACGGTGCTCACCGTGGACCGGGATGAAGAACTCCGGCTCCACGATGTTGTGGAACAGGATCAGTTCCTCCCGGCTCGCGTGCCCGGAGACGTGCACGGGGGCCACGCCCTTGTGCACCACCCGGCAGCCGCGGCGGGAGAGGTTGTTGATCGAGCGGTACACCGCCTGCTCGTTACCGGGGATCAGGCTCGAGGCGAGGATCACCAGGTCGCCCTCCCCCACCTCGAGGTGCTTGTGGTCGCCGGCGCCCATCAACGACAGGGCCGAGAACGGCTCGCCCTGGGACCCGGTCGAGATGATGATCAGTTCGCTGCGGTCGTAGCGGGCGACGTCGTTGGGGTCGACCACCGTGTCGGGATCGAAGTCGAGGTACTCGAGCTCCTTGGCGATGCCCATGTTGCGGATCATCGAGCGGCCCACGAACACCGGACGCCGGCCCACCGACGCGGCGGCGTCGAGGACCTGCTGGATGCGGTGGACGTGGGAGGCGAACGAGGCGACGACCACCAGGCCCTCGGCCTGGGCGACGTGCTCCCGCACGTTGTTGCCGACGGTGCGCTCGGTGGGGACGTGGCCGGGCACGTCGGCGCCGGTCGAGTCCGCGAGCAGCAGGTCGATGCCCTCGTCACCCAGCCGGGCGAAGTGCGCGAGGTCGGTGGGCAGCCCGTCGATCGGGGTCTGGTCGAGCTTGAAGTCGCCGGTGTGCACGATCATGCCGTGCGGGGTCCGGAACGCGTAGGCGACGCCGTCCGGGATCGAGTGGCTGACCTGGACCGCCTCGGCGGTGAAGTTGCCCTCCTCGAGGACGTCACCGGGTTCGACGAGCTCGAAGCGCGGCGTCGGCAGGTCGGGCCATTCCTCGAGGACCGCCTCGGCGAACGCGATCGTCAGCCGCGTGCCGTACACCGGCAGCGTGAAGTCGTCGTGCTTCGACGCCTCGGCGAGGTCGCGGAGGAGGTAGGGCAGGGCGCCGATGTGGTCGAGGTGCCCGTGGGTCAGAAACACCGCCTCGATGTCGTCGACCCGCCGCTTGAGCCAGCCCCAGTCGGGCAGGATCAGGTCCACACCGAGGTGCTCGGCATCGGGGAACAGCACCCCGACGTCGACGATGGCGATACGCCCGTCGACCTCGATGGTGGCCATGTTCCGGCCGATCTCACCGAGGCCTCCGAGGAAGGTGACGGCTACGGGTTTACTCACGTGGGGTCCTCTCCACCGACCCGGCGCCAGGCTTCCAGCACCGCGTCGACGGTCTCGTCCAGGGCTTCGATCATGGGTGGGCGGGGCGGTCCGGCGGGCAGGCCGACGGCGGACAGCGCCCCCTTCAGCGGTCCCGGCGAGGGCTCGAAGAACATCGACCGGTGCACGGGCATGCACTCGAGGTGCAGTTCGCGGGCGGCCGACGGGTCGGTCGGGAACAGCTCGATCATCTGTGCGATCTGGGGGCCGACCAGGTGGGCGGCGACCGAGACCACGCCGACCGCGCCGACGGAGAGCAGCGGCAGGTTGAGTTCGTCCGCCCCGCACCAGACCTCGAACCCGCCGGGGGCGCCCCGGGTGGCACTGATCGTCTCCGCGGTCTTGGCGACGTTGCCGGCCGCGTCCTTCACGCCGATGACGTTCTCGATCTGCGCGAGGTCGGCCAGGGTCGAGGTCCACAGCTCCGTACCGGTCCGCCCCGGCACGTCGTAGAGCATCACCGGCAGGTCGGTGGCCTCGGCGGCGGCGCGGAAGTGCTCCGCCATGCCGCGCTGGCTCGGCCGGTTGTAGTAGGGGGTGACGACCAGGACGGCGTCGGCACCCTCGTCCGCGGCGCGGCGCGTGGCGGCGACCGTCTTGGCCGTGTCGTTGCTGCCCGTGCCGACCATCACGGTCGCACGGTCGCCGACCGCCTCCTTGACCGTGTGGAGGAGCTTCCAGGGCTCCTCGTCGTGCATGGTCGGCGACTCGCCGGTGGTGCCGTTGGCGAGGACCGTGCCCGTGCCCCGCTCGACGAGGTAGGAGGCCAGGCGGGCGGCGCCCTCGAGGTCGAGGTCGAGCTCGTTGGTGAACGGGGTGATCATCGCCGTCACGACGGGGGCGATCGCCCCACCGAGGCCGCTCTGACCGACCGGCGTCTCGCTCGCCATCGTGACCTCCTCGCACATCGCGGCACCCTGGAACATCCGGCGTGGCCGCAGGGGTACCTATCCTACTCACCGGCACGTCCCCCGCGTGTCCACGTCGCCACCGAACGATCGAGGTCCGTTTGCTCCCGCAGGTCCTGGCACACGCGGGGCCGGGCTCCACGTGGCAGGCGATGGTCACCGTGGTCGCCCTGGGCCTGGTCGTGGTGACCATTCTGGCCACGCTCGACCGCCTCGAGCTCGGTGCCCCGGGTGACCTCATCCTGCCACTGGCGGGGGTCGCGATCCTCTCCAGCCTCGCGCCGCTGGGCGACCGCTGGCTGTCCGACTGGATCGGCTGGGCCTTCCCGGTCGGCGTCGTGGCCCTGGCGGTGCTTCTGCTCGCCGCGCTCACCCCCCTGCAGCTGGGCACGGGGCGACCCCTGCCGTATGTCGCGCTCGGCATCGCGGTCGTGGGCGCCGCCCTGCTCTACCGGCCGCTGACCATCGCGTGGCACCCGCCGCCCGACTACCTGCCCGAGGCCGGGGACACGCGCCTGGAGATCCTCGAACCGGCCGACGGCGCCGAGATCGAGGCGGGCGAGCTGCGCCTCGAGGTCGGCGTCGCCGAGGGCTCGATCGGCCCCGGCGGCGTCCCCTTCGAGGATCTGGGCTGGGACCACGCCGAGGCCGGCACGCTGGAGGTGACCGTCGCGGGCGGGCGCGTGGACGTCGAGCTCGACCAGGAGTGCACGGTGAGCGAGCCGTGCGAACGGGTGAGCTTCCCGGTGGAGGTCCCACCCGGTGAGGAGATCGCGATCCGTGTCGAGTTCGTCCGGGGGGACGGCATGCCGTTCAGCCCCGCCGTGAGCGACCGGGTCGAGCTCGTGGTGGAGTGACCCGCCGTGTGCCTTCGGCGGGGCGGCGGCACGCGCCGAGAGGCCGTGACCGGGCGCGTGTGGTACCGGCGGTCCCCTGTCGCCGCGTCACGCACGTAGCCTGGGCCCGTACCGTCGACATCGAGGAGTGACCGTGATCGTCCGAAAGAGCCCGTCCGACATCGAAGGGCTCCGGGAGGCGGGCCGCGTCGTGGCGCTGGCCCACGAGGCGATGCACGCCGCCGCCGGGATCGGCGTCACGACCCGGCAACTGGACGAGGTGGCACGGGAGGTACTCGCCGAGCACGGTGCGACCTCGGCCTTCCTCGGCTATCAGCCGACCTTCGCGACCTCGCCCTTCCCGGGCGCGATCTGCGCCTCCGTCAATGACGTCATCGTGCACGGATGGCCCGACGACACGCCCCTCGAGGATGGCGACCTCGTCAGCATCGACTTCGGGGCGATCCTGAACGGCTGGGTGGGCGATGCGGCTCGCTCCTTCATCGTCGGCGAGGAGCGCCCGGAGGACCGTGAACTGATCGACCGCACGGCCGAGGCCCTGCACGCCGGCATCCGTGCCTCGGTCCCGGGCAACCGCATCGGTGACATCGCGAGCGCGATCGGCACGCTCGGACGTCACCACGGCTACGGCATCCCCGAGGGCTGGGGTGGGCACGGCGTGGGACGTTCGATGCACGAGGACCCCTCGGTCCCCAACGAGGGCACCGCCGGGCGGGGCCTGAAGCTCAAGGTGGGACTGGTCATCGCGATCGAGCCGATGTTCCACGCCGGCGGCGACGACGGGTTCACGATCGACGACGACGGGTGGACGGTGCGCACGGCCGACGGCAGCCGAGCGGCCCACGTCGAGCACACCATCGCCATCACCGAGGAGGGTCCGAGGATCCTCACCCTCCCGTGAGCACGCCGTTCCGAGTATCCCACCGCCGGTGCGGACGTCGCCGTCACGGGCCGCAGGAACCGAAAGAGGCCACGTCGTGAGTGATGCCGTCACCGCGGAATTCCACTGGCAGGGCTACCGACTCGCCTACGAGATCCACGGCGAGGGACCGAGGACCTTCGTCTTCCTGCACGGGCTGCTGCTCGACGCGAGCCTCAACCGGGTCATCGCGCGCATGCTGGCCGAGCACGGCCACCGGGTCGTCCTCCTCGACCTCCTCGGACACGGTGGCAGCGACAAGCCCACCCACGCCTACGGGCACCGTATGGAACTGTGGGCCGAACAGACGGTCGCGCTGCTCGATCATCTGGGGCTGGACGAGGCGGTGATCGGCGGGGTGTCACTGGGCGCGAACGTGACGCTCCAGGTCGCGCACACGGCGCCCGACCGGGTCCGTGCCATGGTGCTCGAGATGCCCGTCCTCGAACGGGGCACCCTGATCGGGGCCGCGGTCTTCCTCCCCGTCCTGACGAGCATGCGCTACCTGCCATGGCTGTGGTGGCCGCTGCGCACC
Organism: Nitriliruptoraceae bacterium; assembly: GCA_007130695.1. Taxonomy (GTDB): domain Bacteria; phylum Actinomycetota; class Nitriliruptoria; order Nitriliruptorales; family Nitriliruptoraceae; genus SKLC01. The sequence goes on along the minus strand of SLRZ01000170.1, from coordinate 6,236 downwards.
CTCGCCCGGGTGGTGCCCGACACTAGCCACCCCCTCGACGCCTTCGCCCATCTCGTGGCCAGGCGCCCACGGGAGATCGGCGCCGTCCTGCACGGCCTGTTCGTCGGTGCCATCACCCCGCCCGAGCGGTCCCGTCGCGACCTGGACATCCCCGCGCTGATCCTCGGGCACGCGCGTGACGCCCTGCACGCCCTGGATGACGCCACCGCACTGGCACGGGAACTCCCGGACTCACGCTTCATCGAAGCGCATTCCGTGCTCGAGGCGCGGACCCGGCCGGCACGGGTCGTCGCCGAGATGGATGCATTCCTCGTCCGGGCCTGGGCGCCGGTGGCCCTCGATGAACACGCCGGCGCCTGAGTAGGCCCGCCGCCGTTCCGAGGCTCCTAGGCCTTGCCGCCCCGGACCGACGCATAGAGGTAGGCGCCCAGCGCCACCAGCACGGTGCCGGTCAGCTGGGTCGCCACGTCGGTGACCACCGGCAGGTCCGGAAGCCACCCGAACAGGTTGCCGGGCAGGCCCGGGAGCACGGCCAGGGCGAGCACCACGGCCCCGATCGCCGGTGACAGGCGGTCACGCCGGCCCGTTGCCACCCCCAGCGCCACCACGACACCGACGAGGACGAAGACCCCCAGCGCCCACCATGACGTCGACGTGCCGGTCTCGCCCGCCGCGGCGCGAGAGAGCTGTTGGGCGAGGTCGAGCAACAGCAGGGGTGCCACACCCAACCCCAGTCCGAGCAGCGCCGCCTTGACCCGGTCGCTCACGACGACACCTCCGCGTCCGCCTCGGCACGGGCGGCCCGCTTGGCCTCCGCGGCGCGCTCCGACTCGAGCCGCTCGAGCTCGTTGGCCCCGTGGTCGACGTGGACCATGGCACCGGCGACCGCCCGGTGGCCCGCCTGCTCACCGATGAGCCGGTGCATCTCCTGCACCACCCGGCGGTACTGCGGGTGGCCCTGCGGGGTCGAGCGCAGCTCCAGCATCTGCATCGCCGCGCGGGCGTTCATCTGCATCGTGTAGCGCACCCGGTAGGCGAAGCAGACCGCGTACTGGGCCTGCGCCGGGTGGTCGGGCGCCAGCGTCTCGTACAGCTGCGCCGAGCGCTCCAGCGCCTCGTGCCAGCGGTCGGCGACCCCGGCCTCCTCGAGCTCCGGCGGGGTCTCGTACCCGTGCCGGGTCGTGAGGTCCTGCCACTCGATGGTCAGCATCCGGTGGCGCTGCAGGTCACGGAAGCCGCCGTAGTCGCCCAGGACGTCGAACCGGTACCACACGCGCTCGAACCCGCGTCCGGGCTTGTGTCGCCGGTTGGTGCGCTCCCCCACGTAGGCACGCAGCACCTCGGCGCGGCGGTCGGCCGACCAGGTGCGTACCTCGGCCTCCAGCTGCGTCTCGGGGACGGTCACGTGCGGGTAGAGCGCAGCGGCCACCAACGCGACCTCGGCCTCCTGCGGGTCGCGCGGAGAGAAGTCGGTGAGGGTGACCAGCTCCGCGGGGGCCGGCTCGGCCGGGACGAGCTCGGCGGCCAGCGCCCGGGTCTCGTCGCGTGTGCGGGCCAGGTAGCTCGACCAGGCCCCACCGCGGTCGGGACGGTCGACCCGGGTGAGGAACGAGGGGATCATCTTGCGCAGTTCGGTCAGCAACGAGTCACCGACCGTGCGGGCCTCGGCGAGCTCGTCGGCCCGCAGCCGCAGCAGCAGGCCCTCGTAGGACTGCCCCGTCGCGAACATCCCGACGTTCGAGGTGGTGGCCGCCGGCAGCAGGCCGCGCAGCAGGTCCAGTGCCTTGGCCTTCGTCGCGCTGCGGTAGACGAAGTCGGAGGTGGCCTCGTCCTGCGGCCAGCGTCGACGCACCCAGTCGAGCACCTGCGGGACGAGTTCCGCGTAGATGTCGAAGATCGCGTCGAGGTGGGCGACGTAGGCCTCGGCGTGCGGACCGGCCATGACGTCGGCGTCGCGGTGGTAGCGGTAGCGGCCGTTCGGCTTGTCGTCGTAGGGGATGTAGCGGGTCGACTGCTCCAGGTAGGCCGCCAGCCGCCCCCACTCGATGCGCTTGGTGAGCAGGTTCGAGACGTTCTCGAGCGCGACGTGTGCGCCGCCGAGCTGCGCGACCGAGTCGTCGCCGTACTCGGAGAACACCTTCTCGTAGAGGCGTTCGGCACGCTCGGTCCCGAGCGCAGCGGCCTCGAGCGGAGCACCTTTGGCCGCCTCGTCGAGCGCCGGCAGGAACTCGTCCACCAGCAGGCGTCGCACGCTCTTCGGCGAACGGGAGTAGCGGGCGAACAGCGCGCCCTTCACGACCTCGGGCAGGTCCGTCAGCCCGAACACGTCGCCGTCGACGTCGGTGACGTACCGCGAGAGCAGCTCGCGCTCGGCGGGCGTGAAAGCTTCGGACACGCCGGCTCCTGGCATCGAAGGAATCCTCGAGAAGCCGTGAGCCTAACGGTCGGGTGGGACCACGCGGAGCACCCCCACGACCTGCTCCGCGAGCTGCTCGACCGCCCACGGCCCCGGGTGGAAGCCGTCGGCGCCGAAGGCGTTCGCCGGCAGCGGTCCGGGGGTCGCCACGACCGCGACCCCCGCGCGGGCCGCCGCGGTGGCCTGCACCGTGGCAACCCGCCGGCACCGCCAGGCCACCAGCGGTGCCAGCGGCCGTGGCACGCCGGGAGCGGTACCGAGATCGGGACACGTGAGCAGGACCACCTCGGCGCCGGGGGCCCGGGCCCGGACGTCGACCAGCAGCCGGGCCGTGTCCCGGCCGATGCGGGCGAGGCCGCTGGGTGCGAGCGCGTCGTTGACCCCGACACCGACGACGACCACGTCGGCCTCGTCCACCTGGGAGACCTGCTCGTCGACGACGTCGGCGGTGCCGGCCCCGGAGCGGGCGTGGGCCTCGACCTCCACGGCGCGCCCGGTGGCCCGGGCCACGCGCGTGGCCACCCGCCACGGCAGCGCCTCGGTGGCCGCGGCGAGCCCGTGGCCCGCGGCGGCGGAGTCCCCGAGCACGACCAGACGCAGCCCCGGCGTCGCACCGGGCAGGTCCGCGGTGTGGTCCAGCGCCCGCCAGGCACGACCGTCGCGGCGCATCGCGGCGACGTGGACGGCGGTGTGCAGCGCCAATACCACGCCCGCCGCGGCCCCCAGCAGGGCGAGGCGCGGACCCGGGGGATTCGATGACATCGCTGATCGCATCGTGTGACAGCCTACGCCGCCGGATGCCCCGGACGCCCCGACCGGGTACCCACACGGGGACGCACACGAGGAGGACGGGCGATGCGCAGCCAGGGAGGCATGCCGCTACGTCCCATGGGCGACCCCCGGGACTTCAAGGGCGGCGTCGACCGCGAGGTCGTGCGCCGGGCACTGCGCATGGCCCGCCCCTACCTGCGACGCCTCGTGGGCTTCACGATCGTCCTGGTGGTCTCCGCCGGAGCGGCCGCCGCCCCTCCCCTGCTGATCCGTCACATCCTCAACGAGGCGATCCCCAACGGTGACATCGGGCTGCTGTGGCTGCTGTTCGCCGGGATGGTCGCCCTGGCCGGGGCCGTCGCCGCGCTGTCGATGACCGAGCGGTGGTTGTCGTCGTGGGTCGGCGAGCAGTTGATCTTCGACCTGCGACGGATGGCCTACCGCCACGTGCAGTCCATGCCGCTCGCGTTCTTCACCCGGACCCAGACCGGGTCACTGATCACCCGCCTGAACAACGACGTGGTGGGGGCGCAGCGGGCGTTGACCGGGACGCTGGGCGGCATCGTCGACAACCTGATCACCGTCGTGGTCACGCTGGCGATCATGTTCTCCATCGAATGGCGGGTGACGCTGGTCGCGATCGCCCTGCTGCCCGCGTTCATCGTCCCGGCCCGGATCGTGGGCCAGCGGCTGCAGGCGCTCTCCCGGGAGTCCATGGGGCTCAACGCCGAGATGAACAACGTGATGACCGAACGCTTCCACGTGGCCGGCGCCCTGCTCGTCAAGCTGTTCGGGCGGGCCGACCGCGAGGCGGAGCTGTTCGAGGGGCGGGCCCAGCGGGTCGCGCGGATCGGCATTCGCACCGCCATGCACGGCCGCGCACTGTTCGCGGCGCTGGGCTTCATCGGGGCCGTGGCCACCGCCCTGGTCTATCTCATCGGTGGACAACTGGTCATCGGTGGGACCCTCGAGGGCCCCGGCGACGTGGTGGCCCTGGGCCTCTACGTGGGACAGCTCTACGGGCCCCTGGCGCAGCTGTCCAACGCCCGGGTCGACCTCATGACCGCCCTGGTCAGCTTCGAGCGCGTCTTCGAGGTGATGGACCTGCCGCGCGCCATCGACGAGCGTGAGGACGCGGTCGACCTGGAGGAGCCACGCGGGCACGTGACCTTCGAGCACGTGCACTTCAGATATCCCGAGGCGAGCGGCTCGAGCCTCGAGTCCCTGGAGGGGCCCCGCTCCGAACACGGGCACGAGGCGTCGGACTGGATCCTGCGCGACATCGACCTCGACATCGCCCCCGGCACGATGGTGGCGCTGGTCGGCCCCTCCGGTGCCGGCAAGTCCACACTGACCTCGCTGGTGCCCCGGCTCTACGACGTCACCGAAGGCCGGGTCCTCCTCGACGGCCACGACGTGCGCGACCTCACCCTCGACTCGGTCGCCGACGCCGTTGGCGTGGTCAGCCAGGACCCGCACCTGTTCCACGTCTCCATCGCCGAGAACCTGCGCTACGCCCGGGTCGACGCCACCGACGGACAGCTTGAGGACGCCTGCCGGGCGGCGCGCATCCACGACGTCATCGCCCGGATGCCGGACGGGTACGACACCGTCGTCGGTGAGCGCGGCTACCGGATGTCGGGCGGGGAGAAGCAGCGGCTCGCGATCGCGCGGATGCTGCTGAAGGACCCGGCCGTCGTGATCCTCGACGAGGCGACCGCCCACCTCGACACGGAGTCGGAGCGGGCCGTTCAGACCGCGCTGGCCGAGGCGCTGCGCGACCGCACCAGCCTCGTGATCGCCCACCGGCTGTCGACCGTCGTCGACGCCGACGAGATCCTGGTGCTCGAGGAGGGGCGGATCGTCCAGCGCGGGACTCACGATCAGCTGATCAGCCGGGAGGGCCTGTACGCCGAACTCGCACGCACCCAGCTCGCCCCACGCGAGACCTCTCCGGAGGGGACCTGAACGAGCGCCCGGGTCCGTGGGGCCGTCGCGACGTGCCAGCCGGGGCCATCCGTGCCGGCGGACATGGCGGGGCCGGTCGTCAGTCGCCGGCTCGGGCGTGCACCGGCGTGGGGGCGACCGCTACCGGACCACGCTTCTTGGCCTCGTACAGCGCCCGGTCGGCCCGGGCCAGCAGTGTCCCCGGGGCCTCTGTCCCGTCCCACCGGGCGAGCCCCGCGGAGCACTGCACGGCCCCCGGGGTGGCGGCGATCATGCGGCGCACGATCTCCTCGGCCTCGTGGTCCCGACACTCGGTGAGCACCAGGGTGAACTCGTCACCGCCGGTGCGGGCGAGCAGGTCGACCCGGCGCAGCAACGCACTCCAGGCCCTGGCGGTTTCGACCAGGACGCCGTCGCCGGCGGCGTGACCCCGCTCGTCGTTCAACGCCTTGAAGTCGTCGAGGTCGAGCAGCGCCACGAACGTCGGTGAGGAGGGCCACCGGCGCGAACGTTCCAGGGACCAATCCAGGGTGCGGTCCGCGACGCGACGGTTGCCCAGCCCCGTGAGCGAGTCCGTGTCGGCCAGCGCCCGCTGGCGCACCGCGAGCGACCCGACGACGATCGCCGCGGCGACCTGGGTGCCCAGGGTGAGGGCGAGCTGCGGCGAGATCGAGTCCACGTCACCGAGCCAGACCAGTGCCGTGGCGTGGCGTGCGCCACCGTCGTCAGGACCAGGTGGCCGACCACGGCCGTGCGCGAGGAGAACAGCGACGAGTGCAGGACGACCCAGATGTAGAGCATGGCGTACATCGCCGTCGGGCTGCCGCCTCCGGCCAGGACCTGGCAGGCGCCGATGAGCAGGGTCCCCGATGCCGTCAGCAACTGGATGGGCCCGGTACTGAAGCGGTCCGGGAAGGTGACCAGGAGCAGCGAACTCAGCAACGCGAGCACCACGGTGGCGGCGATGCCGGGCACGTGCAGGCCATCCCATCCCGGCAGCAGCAGCACGATGGAGGACAGTACGCCGCCGGCGGCATAGAACCCCGCGAGCGCACGCGCACGCTCCCGCCGGTCCCCGCGGTCCTCGACCTGCCCCAGACGC
>SLRZ01000189.1 GCA_007130695.1 Nitriliruptoraceae bacterium | reverse complement strand
GCGCCGGTCCGGGAGGGGGACCGCGGGGGGCAGCGGACGGTCGTTCGCGCGTAGCTCCGCGAGCAGCTCCCAGACCCGGTCGAAGACCCGCATGGCCTGCTGTGCGTCGTAGAGCGCCCCGTGCGCCTGGTCCTTGTCGTGGGGCACGCCGAGCGCCCGGCAGGTCTTGGCGAGGCTGCGGGGAGCCTCCGGGCCGGGGGCGATCAACGGCAGGGCGAGGGTCTCGACATCGAGCAGGTGGTGGTCCCAGGTCGGCTCGAGCTTCAGCTTGCGGCACATCCGCATCAGGTGCTGGGCATCGAAGTCGGGGACCGCGCCCACCAGCACCGCGCCCCGGGCGTCGTCGAGGAACTGCGGGAGCCACTCGCGTGCCGGGGTCTTGTCCTGCGGGGCGATGCGCTCGTCGTAGTGCGTGAGTTCCAGCGCGGCCGCGTCGGCGCCGTCGGTGGTGTGTTCCGGGAAGACCTGACGCTCGACCTCGGAGCCGTCCTCGAACCGCACGATCCAGGCGACCTCGGTCAGCTCGTGGCGGGTGTGGTCGAGACCGGTCGCCTCGGTGTCGATGAAGACGAACCGCGTGTTGGCGCGGGTTCTGGAGCTCACGGAACGTGCCTGCCGTCGGGGGTCGCACATGGCCACTTCGGCCACCGGGCCCGCCACCGTAGTCGTCCGTCGGGGCGGGGCCGGGTCGCCGTGCGCCGGAGGATGGATGCACGTTTCGCGCGCGGCGCGGGCCGCCTCCTCGCGTCCGAACACCCGTTCGGGTAGCGTGGCATCTGCCCGTCGTCCCCAGGCTGCGGGAAACGGATCCACCGACGTGTCGCACCCGCGGCGTACCGTGCGATCCGATGCGAGACGAACCGGCGGCGGACACGCCGACCGACGACCCGGAGGTACCCCGTGGTGGACCGAGAGAAGTCTCTCGACCTGGCCCTGGCGAACATCGAGAAGCAGTTCGGCAAGGGTTCCCTGATGCGCCTGGGTGACCAGGTCGGCCAGGAGATCCCGGCCATCCCCACCGGGGCGCTCTCGCTGGACATCGCCCTCGGCGTCGGTGGCCTCCCGCGTGGCCGTGTGGTGGAGATCTTCGGTCCGGAGTCCAGCGGCAAGACGTCCGTGGCGCTGCACGTGGTCGCGGAGGCGCAGAAGGCCGGCGGGATCGCGGCCTTCATCGACGCGGAGCACGCCCTCGACCCCGCCTACGCCAAGGCCATCGGCGTGGACATCGACGAACTGCTCGTGTCGCAGCCCGACACCGGGGAGCAGGCGCTCGAGATCGCCGACATGCTGGTGCGTTCCGCCGCGGTGGACATCGTCGTCATCGACTCGGTCGCGGCCCTGGTGCCCCGTGCCGAGATCGAGGGCGAGATGGGCGACAGTCACGTCGGGCTGCAGGCGCGACTGATGAGCCAGGCGCTGCGCAAGCTCTCGGGTTCGCTGAAGAAGTCCAACACCACCGCGGTCTTCATCAACCAGTTGCGCGAGAAGATCGGGGTCATGTTCGGGTGTTTCTCCTATGACACCCGGGTCACGCTGGCGGATGGGTCTCAAGAGAAGATCGGCAAGATCGTCAACCAGCAACTGCCGGTCGAAGTGCTCTCCTACGACATCGAGCGCGACGAGTTCGTGCCGCGCAAGATCGTCAACTGGTTCGACAACGGCAAGACCGATGAGTTCCTGCGATTCCGGGTGGCCCGCGGGAGCGGCAATGGGCGCTCGCAGTTCTCGGTGACCCGCAACCACCTGATCTCGACGCCGCAGGGTTGGGCGCCTGCCGGGGAACTCGCCGTCGGCGACACGGTGCTCCAGTCGGTGGAGTACCGGCTCTCGCCGTTCCAGTGGGACGTCCTGCTCGGCTCGCTGATGGGCGACGCGGCGTTGTCGCCGACCAGGAGTGGTCATGGCGCGCGCCTGCGCTTCGGCCACAGCGCCGCGCAGGCGGAGTATGCGGAGTGGAAGGCGTCGCTGTTCGCCAATCTCAAGGTCTCGCACAGCACGGACGACCGTGGGGCGGTGTTCTACGACTGTCAGCCGCTTCCGGAACTGGCGGAACTGCGCGAAGCGGTCTACATCGGTGGCAAGAAGGTCCTCAGTTGGGACTACCTCAAGCGACTCACCCCGCTGTCGATCGCGCTCTGGTATCAGGACGACGGGACCTTCGCGTTGCGCTCGAAGGGTCTCCAGAAGCGAACGGAGGGCGGCAGCGGCCGAAGCGAGATCTGCGTCCAGGCGTTCGAGTCGACCTCGCGGGCGAGACTGCGTGACCACCTCGCAGATACGTGGGGCATCGAGGCCAAGCTCATCGAGCGTGCCGGTCAGGCGGTCCTGCAGTTCCCGACCGCCGAGACCGCGAAGTTGCACGCGCTGGTCGCTCCGTTCGTGCACCCGTCGATGGAGTACAAGCTCCTGTCGCGGTACCGCGGCCAGTTCACGGTGGAGCCCGTGTTCGAGGAGCCACGGATGCGGGCCGTGCCGATGCCGGTGACCGAGATCACCGCCGGCCCCCCGAACGGCAGGCACACCCACCGTTTCGACATCGAGATCGAGGGCACACACACTTATCTCGCCGATGGCGTGGTGGTGCACAACAGTCCCGAGACGACCCCGGGTGGTCGTGCGTTGAAGTTCTACGCCTCGGTGCGGCTGGATGTCCGCCGCATCGAGACGCTCAAGGACGGGGCCGACGCGGTCGGCAACCGGGTCCGCGTCAAGGTCGTCAAGAACAAGGTGGCGCCACCCTTCCGCCAGGCGGAGTTCGACATCGTCTACGGCGAGGGGATCTCCAAGGAGGGCTCGCTCATCGACGTCGGTGTCGAGGAGGGCATCGTCCGCAAGGCGGGTGCTTGGTACACCTACGAGGGCGATCAGCTCGGTCAGGGCAAGGAGAACGCCCGCACGTTCCTCAAGGAGCACGCGGACATCTCCGCGGAGATCGAGAAGCGGGTCAAGGACAAGCTCGGCGTCAACCCCCTGGCGGCCGCTGACGCACCCGTCGACCCCGACGACCTCGAACTCGACGACGAGGGCTGATCCACCGTGAGTGACCGACCCTTCCGCGACGCAGAGGCCTGGCTCGCCGAACGTGGTGTGCGCCGCGACCCCCTGCGCGTGCCGACCGAGCCACCGGAGCCGCCCGACCCGGGCGGGCCCGAGCCGTTGGCCGACGGGGCGCCGGCGGGCGGCGACCCCGCCAGCGGGGCCAGGTCCGCCGCCACGACCGACACCGCTCCGGGGCCGGATGGCGGCCCCCCCGCTCCGCCGCACGTGGCCGACCTATCGGACCCCGGGGCGGCCCGCGAGGACACCCCGCCGATGACGGCCCGCGAGGCTGCCCGGCTCGCTGCGAGTAGCGCCGACGAGACACTGCGGCGCACCGACGAAGGGCTCGGCGGGACCTCGGTCTCGCAGCCGAGGCTCGAAGACGAGGTGGCCGACGCCGTCTCCTTCGTGCAACGCTCGACCGCCAATACCCCGCAGGCCGAAGGCCGGCTCACCGAGAAGCTGCGCGAGCGTGGCTGGGGCGAATCCGTGGTCGAGCAGGCCATGGAACGCTGCCGACGGATCGGGCTCGTCGACGACGCGGCCATGGCGGCCGCACTGGTCGAGGAGGGGCGACGCAAAGGTCATGCCCCACGCCGGCTCCGGGCCGACCTGCGCCGGCGGGGACTGGGCGACGACGTGATCCGGAAAGCGATGGCCGGGATCGAGAACGAGGACCCCGAAGCCGCCGCGTTCGCCGTGGCCAGGGACAAGGCACGCACCCTGACCGGGGTCGATGCCGAGACCGCCTTCCGACGCATCGTCGGTCACCTCGCCCGCCGCGGTCACCCCGAAGCCCTGGCCAGGAAGGTGGCCCGGTCGGCCGTCTTCGACGCCCGAGACGCACAGCGCACCGCCGAACGGTGACGGCCCGGTGGCGGCGCGTGACCGACGGCCCACCACCGCGACGCCCCCGAGGTGGCATGATAGGTCCCCGCCGACGGACGATCACCACATGAGTGAGCCACACCGACTGCTCGAGGACCTGCGCCAACAGGTGGTCGCCAACCTGCGTGTCTTCCAACCGCAGGAGGTCCCGCAGCCGCCGACCCGTCGAGCCGCCGTCGTCATCGCGCTGACCACGACACCCGAGGACGACCCCGTCTTCCTGCTGACCAAACGCACACCCAAGCTCACCACCCACAGCGGGCAGTGGGCCCTGCCCGGCGGCAAGCTCGACGACGGCGAGACCGACGAGCAGGCTGCCCTCCGTGAGTTGCACGAAGAACTCGGCCTGCAGCTACCGCCCTCCGCCGTGCTCGGCCACCTCGACGACTACCCGACACGGTCCGGTTTCGTCATCGCACCGCTCGTCGTCTGGGCCGGCCCCCACGCCCCGCTCGAACCCGACCCCAACGAGGTCGAGTTCGTCGTCCCCGTCCCGCTCACCGAACTCGACCGCGAGGACTCGCCACGGTGGGTGGAACTCGACGACGCCAGAGGCCCGATCGTGCAGCTGCCCATCGGCGAACACCGGATCCACGCGCCCACCGCGGCGATCCTCTACCAGTTCCGGGAAGTCGCCATCCACGGGCGCGACACCCGGGTGGCCCACTTCGACGAACCCGGCTTCGCCCGACGCTGACCGCCACCCCGTTGCGCGCTCACCCGCCGGCGAGCTTCACCAGCACGCCGTTGGCGCCGGGCACCGTCCGGACCTCCACGACACGCAGCCCGTCCCCGGGCCGTGCCGCCAGCTCGTCGTCCAGGCGTGACGCCTGGCCCTCGTCGCCGAGCTGGAGGACGGCGGCCCCGCCCGGGTACAGGTGGCGGGCCGTCACCTCGACGCACGTGCGCGCGACCGACAGGCCGTCCGGACCGCCGTCGATCGCGAAACCCGGATCGTCGGGGTAGCGGGCGGTGTCGCGGGATGGCACCCACGGGGGATCGGCCAGCACCAGCGCGAACCGTTCCGCCGGATCCAGCAGAGCGTCGACGGGACCGTGGCGGACCTCGACCCGCGACTCCAGCCCCGCGGCGCGTGCGTTGGCTCGGGCGAATTCGCACGCCGCCTCGTCCGCGTCGATCATGACCAGCTCGCGATCGGTGAGCGAGGTCAGCAGCAGGCCCAGGTGCCCCACACCCGCACAGAGTTCCAGCAACGGCCCGTCCGGCACCGTGGCCGCCAGTTCGGCGGCCCACTCCGACTGGGCCTGCGTCCATGGTCGGGGCCGCAGGACGCGGTCGTCGAACCGGATCTCGAGGTTCCCGAAGGTCATCATGTTCGTCATGTTCAACGGGTCAGGCCGAGGAACCGCCCCCGCGACGCGCCATCCACCCGATGGCGGCACCCGCCAGGAGCACGATCACGGCGAGGATCAACAGCCACCTCAGGGCGCGGAGCACCAGGCCGAGGACGGCCAGGACCAACGCGAGCACGAGCAGACCGACCGCGAGGCCGACGGCTCCCTTGAGGTTGTCCATCGTGTGCGCCTTTCCTCCGGAGACCCGGTGCTGCCCGAGCTCGTCCAGGGATGATCGAGGGTAGATCCGGGCGTGCGCTGTCGACCGGGGCGCGCTGGCCGTTCGGCCGTGCGCAGGCCTGGTCCGGGGCCACCCGGAGCGCCACGCTCGAAGGCCCCGTCCTCCCATCGCTGTTCGCCGGCGCCGCCTGACGGCGGTCGTCCCGCCACGAGTTGAGGTCCCCCATGGACATCCTTCCCTCCGCCGTCGACGCCCTCGTGGTCGGGGGCGGACCGGCGGGCCTGAGCGCTGCGAGCTGGCTCGGCCGTCACCGCCGCCGCACGCTGGTCGTCGACGCCGGGCAGCCACGCAACCGCTTCGCCGACGAGGTGCACGGGGTGCTCGGACACGAGGGCATCGACCCGGCCGAACTGCTCGCGCGGGGCCGACGGGAGCTGGACACCTACCCCCATGTCGACGTGTGCGCCGGCACGGTGGTCGGGCTGACGTCGACGGCCGCCGGGTTCGACGTCGAGATCGAGGGCAGCGGAACCGTGACGGCCTCACGACTCGTGCTCGCCACGGGAGTACGGGACGAACTGCCCGACATCGAGGGCTTCCTCGACCACTACGGCAGCAGCGTCTTCCACTGCCCCTCCTGCGACGGGTATGCCGCGCGGGACCACACCGTGGCCGTGCTGGGCTGGGGGGAGCACGTCCCGGCTTTCGCGGTCGGGCTGTTGGACTGGGCGGCCACCGTGCGGGTGGTCACCGGTGCCGAGGATCCCGACATCACCCCCGAGCAGCGCCGGCGCCTGGCCGAGCGGGGGATCGAGGTGGTCGACGGAGAGGTCGCCGCGTTGGAGGGGCAGGACGGGCAACTGTCAGCCGTCCGCCTCGCCGACGGCTCCGAGGTGCACGCCACGATGGCGTTCTTCTCGATCGCGCATCATCCGGTCGTGGGCCTCGCCGTCGGCCTCGGCTGTGACCTGGCCCCCGACGGACGCCTGTCGGTCGACGGGCAGCGGAGGACCACGGTCGAGGGCGTCTACGCCGCCGGCGACGTGACCCCGGGGGCGCAACTGGTCAGCGTCGCCGCCGCCGAGGGCACCCTGGCCGGTGTGGCCTGCGCGACGTCGCTGCACGGTCGACGCACCGCGGCCGAGGTGCCCGCGCCCGCACCCGACCCCGAAGCCCTGGCGCCCGAACACGTGCCCGACGCCGGCTGACCGCCACGGCCGCCGGTCAGGTCCGCTGCACGGCCGCGAAGTCGGGGCCGCGCTCCTCGAAGCGCCAGTCCACCAGCGGCTGCCGGGTGACGAGGTCACCGAAACCCGGTACCTGCCCGTCGAGCAGGAGGCGCAGGAGCTCCCCCTTGGCGACCTTCGCGCTGGCCGACGGCGCCGCGCGACCGTCCGGGCGCTCGAAGCGCACCGTCACCACGTCGAGGCCGAGGCGCTCCTTCGCCGGCCAGAGGCGGGCGAACTCGCCGGGCAGGAGATCCCAGCAGCGCCGCGACCCCACGAGCCGACGCAGGTGCCCGCCGAGACGCTGCTTCCACCAGGTCCCGAGCACGCCCAGCCCGGGCACCCGGCCACCGACCTCGAGGCGGTATGTGGGCACGGCCTCGTCCAGCATGGCGATCCCCAACAGGCCGCCGACGATCCCCACCTCCGCCGCGGCGGCGGCGGGGTCGACGTCGGCGAGCCCGGCGAAGCGGTGCACCACGCCGGTATAGCGCTGGTGTGCCGGCAGGGTGCGGGTGCGGCCGAGCTCCGCCAGCGCCCGTCGGTGGGCGGGGACGTCGTCCGCCCCGACCCCACACAGGCGCGCGATCCCGGCGTCGTCCAGTTCGTCGGCGGCGGTCTCGAGCGCGGCGAGCACCTCGCGACGGTCACGGGCGATGGGTCCTCTGCGAACACCCGGGGATGCGCGGTAGATCGGCGTCCGACCGCCCTCGGCCTTGGCCTTGGAGGAGGGGATGAGCACCAGCGGGCGTGACATCTCGGCGCGCTCCTCGACGTCGGGTCGCCGGGACCCTAGGAGCGGCGCAGGCCCGTTCGCGACTCGACCGGCCCGCCGGCGCAGGTGGGCCGCTCCGGCGGCCACGTCCGATCCGGACGGGCCCCTTCAGATGCGGGTCCGGGCCTCTCGCCGCCGGGCGTCGCGCTCGACCAGGTCGAACCAGCGGATGAACAGCGCGATGGCGGTGATGGCGTAGACGAAGCTCGGGGGGACCCACATGAGTGAGCCGGCGAACTGCTGGTCCTCGAGGGCGGTCAACCCCCACCCACCGTCGTAGGCGTCGTAGATCGACCGCGGGGTGAAGGTCAGCAGCGCGCCGAGGACACCGCCGGTGGCGATCTGGGCCGCCAGCATGAGCGCCGCCAGTGCGTGCTGTCGCCGGCCCCGACGGGTCGCGGCCACCACGGCCATCCAGAACCACACGGCGGTGCCCAGGAAGAAGGCGTGCTCGAGGAGGTGGACGAAGGCGTTGGTGGCGGCGAGGTCGTACAGCGCCGGGATGTGCCAGACCCACAGGGCGGCGATATGGACGACGGCGGCGATCACCACGGTCGGCGGCGCCCACCCCCGACGCCGCAACGACACCCGACGCACGGCCCCGGACACGGCCCGACGGGGGCCGGGGCCGACCGCCCGGCGGACCGCGGACTGCGGGGCCCCGAGCGCGAGCAGGGGCGCGGCCACGATCACCATCAGCAGATGCTGGATCATGTGGATCCAAAGCAGGTCCCCCGACAGCGCGGCAACGGGGGAGACCAGCGACAGCAGGGCGACGACCCAGCCGGCGACGAAGGCGGCCACCCGGTGGGGACGCGCACCGCCGGTGTCCCGACGCCACAGCGTCTCGCCCCGCAGGTAGAGCGCCCCCAGGCCGACCATCACGGCGATCGCGGGCAGGTCGAGCTCCCATCGCGTCCACCAGGCCCCCGGGGCCGGCAGGTCCGCGACCATCAGCAGGTCGACGAACGTCGCGGTCGCGGTGGGCACCGGGCTCACCAGCAGGGCGAGAGGAACAGGGCGGGCACGCCCTCCATCAGCGTGACCGCGAGGAAGAACACCGACATGAAGACGCCGATCCACCCGAGGTAGGCGTCGCGGCGGGCGTAGCGGTCCACGTCGCGGTGGGCCGCCGCTCGGCGCACCACACCACGCGAAACCCACCAGCCGACCGCGCAGCCCAGCGCGGTCCCCACCGTGATCAGGTGCAGCGTCCACTCGAGCCCGTACTCACACGTCTCGGGGACCACCAGGTAGGTCAGGCCCAGGTGGGTCGCCCACCAGTGGGGGCCCGACCACAGGGCCACGATCAGCCGGAGCCAGCCCGCCGGCTCGTAGCCGGTGGCCGTGCCGGACGGGCTCGTCGCGACATCGTCACTCACGCGGTGACCTCCGGTTCGGCGGTGTGGTTCATCGGTGTGGCAGCAGGTGCACGAGCCCGAACGCCGTGACCACCGTCGCGACGGCGAAGGCCCAGAAGACGACCGTGATCTCCAGCTCGAGGTGACGGCCGGCGTCGAGCACCCCGGCGATGCGCTGCACGAGGACGGCCGCCGACATCAGGACCGCGACCGCGACGAACAACGCCGCGTTGCCGACCAGCACCCAGAACAGCGACGAGTACACGTGCTCGTCCCAGTGCCACGGTGCCGTCACGAGGTCCATGACCAGGGCGGCGAGCGACCCACCGCCGAGCAGGAGTCCGCCGAAGATCAGGTGGCCCGCGGTGAGCTCGGCGCCGCTTCGCAGCACCCGGACCGAGGCGAAGGTGAGTGCCGTCGCGCCGATCGCCAGGGCCAACGCCAGCGCGCCGAGCCCGATCGCGGGTTCCTCGAAGCCCTCCGGTGGCCACTGCTCCTGGCCCCAGTACAGGTAGACGGCGCTGACGGCGAGGCCCGAAAGCGCCGTGCCGAGCACCGCCATCGTCAGCCAGGTGGCCCAGGTGCCGATCGCGCCGCCCTGCTTGGCGCCTCGAATGGGGTAGGCGGTGCGCGAGGTCCGGGTTCCCATCGCTACTCCACTCCCGGCCACAGCCACGCGGCCGTGAACCCGATGATGCCCACCAGGCCGATCCCGATCAGTCCAACCCCGTCGAGCAGGACGCCGACGAGGAAGACCATGATCGCGATCGTGAGGTACAGCGGCCACAGCGAGTGCCCTGGCAGCGCGATCACGTGGTCGGGCTCGGCATCCAGCCCGGTGGTGGCGAG
Organism: Nitriliruptoraceae bacterium; assembly: GCA_007130695.1. Classification (GTDB taxonomy): domain Bacteria; phylum Actinomycetota; class Nitriliruptoria; order Nitriliruptorales; family Nitriliruptoraceae; genus SKLC01. The sequence goes on along the minus strand of SLRZ01000189.1, from coordinate 7,701 downwards.
GTCCTCCCGCACGTTGCTGTCGACGCGGTCGAGGCGATCACGCCAGCCCTCGCCGGCGGGTTCGAACCGCGACTCGCCGTCCCACATCGGCTCGGGACTGGCCACGACCGGGATGTGCTGGAAGTTGAAGTTGGGGGCGGGCGAGTCCGTGGCCCACTCCAGCGTGTCGCCACCCCAGGGGTCGGCCTCCATGGGCGGCCGGTTCGGCAGGTTGGCCCGGATCATGTTGATGGTGAACAACAGCATCCCCACGCCCATGATGTAGGCGCCGACGGTGGACAGCAGGTTGAAGCCTTCCCAGCCGAGCCCCTCCTCGTAGGTCCAGATGCGGCGTGGCATCCCCCACAGCCCGAGGATGTGCTGGGGGAAGAACGCCACGTTGAACCCGATGAAGTTCAGGACGAAGGCGACCTTGCCCAGGCCCTCGCCCATCATCCCGCCGGTGAGCTTTGGCATGAAGTGGTGCAGACCACCGAGGATCGGGAACAGCGAGCCACCGACCATCACGTAGTGCATGTGGGCGACGATGAAGTAGGTGTCGTGCGCCTGCCAGTCGAAGGAGACCATGGCGACCATGACCCCGGTGATGCCGCCGTTGACGAAGATCACGAGGAAGCCCACGACGTAGAGCATCGCGGAGTTCCAACGCACCCGTCCCCACCACATCGTGGCGATGAACGCCATCACGATCACCCCTGAGGGAATCGCGATCATGAAGCTGGCCGCGGTGAACAGCGATGTGGACAGCAGTGGGATGCCCGTGGCGTACATGTGGTGGACCCACAGACCGAAGGAGAGGATGCCGATCGCCACCAGGGAGGCGATCACCGGGGTCCGGCCCGCCATCCGGCGTCGGCAGGCGACGGTGATGATGGACGCGGCGATGCCCAGGGCGGGAATCAACTGGATGTAGACCTCGGGATGCCCGAACCACCAGAAGAGGTGTTGCCAGAGCATGGGATCGCCACCCGCCGCGGCGTCGTAGAACCGCGTGCCGATCTTGCGATCGAGTTCCAGCAGCAGCGTGCCGGCCACCAGCGGGGGGAAGGCGAACAGGATCATCGCGGAGGCGATCATCCCGCTCCACACGAAGATCGGCACCCGGCTGATCGACATTCCCGGCGCCCGGAACCGGAAGAACAGCACCACCACCTCGATGGCGGCCACGATCCCCGAGATCTCGATCATGACCACGCCGAGCAACCAGAAGTCGAGGTTGAGGCCGGGGGAGAACTCCGCACGGGTCAGTGGCACGTAGGCGAACCAGCCACTGTCGGGGACCGCGCCTACGGCGAAGCTCGACAGCAGGAAGATGCCACCGCCGAGGAAGCACCAGTAGCCGAAGGCGTTGAGCCGTGGCATCGGCATGTCCCGGGCGCCGAGCATCAGGGGCGCGAAATAGATCGTGAAGCCCTCCAGCATGGGCACCACGAACAGGAACATCATGATGGTCCCGTGCATGGTGAACAGCTGGTTGAACATCTGGGCGCCGAGGAAGTCCATCTCCGGCTGCGCGAGCTGCGTACGCATCAGCATCGCCATGAACCCGCCGAGCAGCAGGAAGAAGAACGCCGTGAAGATGAAGCGCCGGCCCACGGCCTTGTGGTTGCACTGCCCGATCCAGCCGATCACGCCCGGGCGCTGGCTCCAGAGGCGGTCGAGGGCCTCGCGGTCTCTGATGACCGCGGCAGCTTGGGAATCGCTCACTCGAGGCCCTCCAGGTAGTCGAGCAGCCGCTCGAGGTCGTCACCCTCGATCCTCGTGGGTGGCATCGGATTGCCCGCTTTGAGGCCCCACGGGTCCACGATCAACTCCTCGAGGTGTGCGCGGTCGTTGGGGACGATGCCCGACGCGAGGCTGTCGCGGCTGGCCAGGTCGGTGAGGTCCGGCCCCTCCCGCCCGACCGCGCCGTGACCGTCGACGGTGTGGCACTCGGCACAGCCGTACTCGAAGAACGCCACCTGGCCGGCGAGCGCATCGTCGTCGACCGGGTCCTCGGCGGGTTGTTGCCGTTGTTCCACCCAGACGTCGAAGTCCTCCTGCTCCTCGGCGACGAGGAACTTCACCATCTGGGCGTGGGCGATCCCGCAGTACTCGGCGCAGTGGCCCCGGTAGCGGCCCGGTTGTTCGACGGTGAACGTCATGATGTTGTCGCTGCCGGGGATCATGTCGACCTTGCCGTGGACCCGCGGGATCCAGAAGCTGTGGATCACGTCCTCGGTCGTGAGGTTCAGTCGGACCGGTTGGTCGACCGGGACGTGGATCTCGTTGGCGGTGGTGATGTCGAGGTCGGGGTAGTGGACCTCCCACCAGAACATGTGCCCGATCACGTCGATGACGAGATCGTCGTCCCCCGCGATGTGGGCGACCGACCGGTTGGTCATCGAGGACGCCACCATCAGCACGGCGAGGATGAGCGCGGGCAGGATGATGCCGCCCCACCACAGCAGGCGGCCCCGCACCCGCCGGTCGGCGGCCGAATCGAGTTCGGGAGCGTCGGGGGCCTGCGCCAGCGGTTCGTCCTCGTCCTCACCCATCGGGACGTCGAAGCGGGCGAGGCCGGTGGCCTGCTCCTTCTGCTTCGCGCCGACCGCAGCGCCGGCTGCCGTATCGGCGTTGGCGCCCCGAGCCGCGGGCTCACCGGGCGCTCGCCCGGTCGGGTCGCCGTCGTCACGCCGGCGGTCCCGGCGCGAGCGGATGATGGGCACGGCGACCAGGGCCATCACGACCACGTAGACGATGCCACCCAGGATGAAGATGAACCACGACAGCGACGCGATGCTCTCGGCCTGGGGCGCCACCGCGTCGAGGGTCGAGTCCCGAGGGTCGCAGGCCGTCAGGAGCCCGGCCAGCGCGACGGTGCCGAGCATGCGGGCGCGACGCGTCCGCGCCCGCCGCCGGCGGTCGTCGTGGTCGTGGGTGGTGCACTCCTCGCGGCTCACGGGTACCTCGCGGGGTGTGGCTCGGTGGTGGCACGGTGGCGCGCGACCCGGACCGCCAGGAGCGTCGCCAGCAATGGGACGACGAGCAGTGCGACCCGGAGGGTCCAGATGATCCCCTCGACCGGCAGCCGGGTGAAGAAGGCGATCGAGTCGACCGTCGCCGACAGGGTCAGCACGACGGTGATGCTGGTCAGCGCGGCGACCACGCCGGCGCGCATCGGCACGTCCAGCGGGTGGGCGAGTTCGTGGTGCTCCACCTCGTCACCCAGACGCCAGCGTTCGATGAACGGATAGACCGCCAGCGCACCGATGAGGATGCCGGGGATGACCACGCCCGCGACGAACATGTTGGTGATACGGACCGGTCCGAGCACCAGGTCGATCGCCGGCACCACGCGGAGTCCGCCGGAGAGGAAGAACAGCGGCCAGGGCGGGTGCAGCGTGTTGGTGACCTCGGCCGCACGGAAGGGCCCCTCGAGCTCGACGTCGGCCCAGGGCACCAGCGCCGCGGAGGCCACGACCACCGCGGTCGCCAGCGCGCCGAGCAGCGCGAACCGCGCGGTCGCGTCCGGCCACAGCGGCCGGCCCACCGCACAGCGCTCCACGTCGACGTCGTCGCGCACCCACGAGGCGGGTGTGCGGCGGTGGACCAGCCAGAGGTGCAGGAGCAGACCGCCGACGAACATGGGGGGCAGCACGAAGACGTGGAGGAACCAGGAGCGGGCCACGACGTCGCCGGCCGGGAACTCGCCGCCGAACACCAGTGGCGCGAGTGAGTCACCGACCAGGGGGATCGACAGCAGTGCGGAGTAGCCGATCCGCAGGCTCGCTCCCGAGACCAGGTCGTAGAGGAGGTTCTCGCCCGTGTAGAGCATGCCCAGCGCCAGCAGCAGCAGGCCGAGCCCCACCAGGTGGTTCGCCAGTCGGGGGCGGCGGTAGGCGCCCGTGAACATCACCCGCAGCAGGTGCGCGGCGATCGCGGCGATGAAGACGTGCGAGGCGGCCATGTGCACGCGGCGCAGCAGCAGCCCGCCGGGCACGTCCTCGCTGATGTAGACGACCGTGGCGAAGGCCTCGGGCAGGGTCGCGCCGTCGTAGAGCGCCGAGGAGCCCTGGTAGACCACCGGAGCGGTCGAGGGCCGGTACCAGACCGACAGCGCGATGCCGGTCACCGCGAGCAGCACGAACATGGCGATCGCGAGGTGGCCGACCAGGCGCCAGAAGTCCGTCGCCCACAGGCTCGGTCGCTCGGCGGAGCGCCCGACGCGACGGTCGAGGGCCTGGGCGAGCGCGGCGATGGGGGAGGGCATCTACACCTCCCCACCGAGCGGACCGGGGGTGACCGGGAAGTCGTCCAGCGCCACCAGGAACCCGGCATCGTCCGTGCCGAGCGGCAGCTGGGGGAGCGGGCCCGACGCGGGACCGAACGTGGGCGTCGCCGCCCGCCGGGCGTCGAACGTGGCCTGATGGCAGGGACAGAACAGCGCCTGGTCGTGGTCGCGGTACAGGGCCACGGGGCAGCCGGCGTGGGTGCAGATGCGTGAGTAGGCGATCAGGCGACCGTCGACCACGCCGTCGAGGTCGGTCGGCGCCTCGGGGGCGTCGCGCAAACGGAGCACCATGACGGCGGCGGCCTCCACGTCGATCGCGCCCTCGGGCCAGCAGGTCACCACGCCGCCCTCGGGGATGTCGCCCGGGCGCAGCCGGTCCCCGTCGTTGGTCACCACCGGCACGCCGGGACCCCAGGCGCTGCCCTCACCCCGCCGGGGCCCGAAGAACCGGATGCCGCCCAGCCCCACGAGGCCTCCCAGGGCCGCCAGCCCGAGTCCCGCGCGGGCCAGCAGCGGCCGGCGCCCGAGGGTGCGCGCGATCCGATCCTCGGCCAGGTCGTCGGTGAGGTAGGCCGCACGTTCGAACTGCAGCTCACCCGCGTCGGAGGTCACGAGCAGGTGGTGGAACACGACCGCGATCGCCAGGGCGACGCTGGCCACGGTCAGGGCCAGGATCTCGGTCCGTGCACCGGCCACCAGGGCCCACACGGACCCGACCAGGCCCGCCAGAGCGACCACGCCCCATCCGACCAGCCAGGCCATGCTGCGGTCGGCCGTCGCGTCGACGGGCCCGATCGGCTCGGCGGGGCGACGGCGGTCGGGCTCGAAGGGCTCCTGCTCCATCCCGCTCACGGCTCCACCTCGTCGTCGGGGGTGGCGTCCCGGGGGAGTCCGGGCGCCGGGCCCGGCCCACCGTGTCGCGAGACGCGCCGGGCACGGTCGGTCACGAGTAGCGCCACGACCACGAGCAGCACGAGCCCCCCGGCGAACAGCGCACCGGTGACCTCGTCGACCTCGTGGATGCCGAGCAGGGTGGCGGGGTAGTCGTCGGCCATCTCCAGGTACGCGGCGATGTCCTCGACCTGGGAATCGTCGAGGACCTGCTCGCTGAAGCCAGGCATCTCGAACGGCCCGACGCGGGTGCCCTCGAACGTGGCGACCGGGTCGAGGCCGGCGATGTCGGGCACGGTGACCCCGGCCCCGGAGATGCCGCCCACCCCTCCGGCACCGTGGCAGGCCGCGCAGTTGCGGGTGTAGAGCTCCTGCCCCCGGGCGGGGTCGCCCTCGCCCACCTCGGGGATCTCACCGGGCACGCCGAGGCGCTCGAGCATCCAGGCCACGATCGCTTCGCGCTGCTGTTCGTCGACCTCGTCGAGGTAGACGCCGGCCGCCTGGCTCTCGATCGGCATGCGGCCCGTGCGCATGGTCATGTCGCTGTAGGCGATGTCGACGTCGTCGAGGCGCGGGCCGGCCGTGAGCTCGTCCATGCCGGGCCCGCCCTCGCCCCGGGTGCCGTGGCAGGCGGCGCAGTTCGCCTGGAACAGTTCACCGCCGAGTTGGACGATGTCGTCGTCGGCCTCCTGTGCGCTTGAGGTGGCCGTGCCGGTGATCAACGAGATCGCGACGGCGAGCGCGCCCCAGAGCACGACGAGCCACAGGCCCGTCCGTGTTCCCGCGCTGGCCCCGCCGATTGGTCACCCTCCGAACGTCCGCCTTGTGGGCCGGAGCGAACCCTATGCACCGCGCGTGCGGAGGGCGAGCGGCCTGTCCGAAGGGGCCCCGGCCACCCGCGGTGGTGTGCGCAGCACGAACCGCCGTGAAACGCTCGCCTATTGGCCGCGTGCCGGCATCGGCCCGGGGTGGTGTGTCGGTGGGTGGCCCGCTGAAGGCCCCTGCGGTCCGCTGCGGTAGCCTTCGGGCAGACGTCGTTGCCCCCCGCACGAAGAGGCGCACCGTGAACCTCCTGCAGACCTGGCTGATCGTCGGAGTCCCCGGGCTGGCGACGGCCATGGGCCTGTTCGCCGGCCGGAACAAGCTCCGTGCCTGGTTCGGGTACGGGGTCCTGGTCGCACTGGTCGTGCTCTTCGCCGCCGTGCCGGGCGATCCCGTCTCCGCGGCGTTCGTCGGCATGGTCGCCGTCGCCTACCTCGCCACCGGGCGGGGCACCTCGAAGGACGACGACTTCACCGAGCACCACGAGAGCCGCGAGACACTGACCACCACCCCCTCCGAGACGTAGGCGCCCTGCCCATGTCCCGCAGCTTCTTCATCCGCACCTTCGGGTGCCAGATGAACGACCACGACTCTGGACGCGCCGCGGGTCTGCTCGAGTCACTGGGCTACCGCCGTGCCGGTTCGGAGGTCGACGCCGATCTGGTGCTGCTCAACACCTGCGCGGTGCGCGAGAACGCCGACAACAAGCTCTACGGCACCCTCGGGCACCTGAAGTCCCTCAAGGACGAGCGCCGGCAGGAGGGCGGGGATCTCCAGATCGTCGTCGGCGGGTGTCTGGCCCAGAAGGACGGCGGCGTGGTGGCCGACAAGGCCCCGTGGGTCGATGTCGTCTACGGCACCCACAACCTCGCCTCCCTGCCCGCGCTGCTCGCCCGGGCCGACTCCGCGAGCATCCCGGTGGTCGAACTCGTCGAGCAGCTCGAGACCTTCCCCTCCGCCCTGCCGGCCAAGCGCGATGTGCGCCACCACGCCTGGGTCGCCATCTCCGTGGGGTGCAACAACTCGTGCACCTTCTGCATCGTGCCGTCGCTGCGGGGTCCGGAACGCTCCCGGCGCATCGGCGAGATCGTGCACGAGGTCGAGCAGCTCGTCGCCGACGGCGTCGTCGAGGTCACCCTGCTCGGGCAGAACGTCAACTCCTACGGCCGCGACCTCGCCGGCGCCTCGCAGTTCGCCCCACTGCTCCGCGAGCTCGGGACGGTGGACGGACTCGAACGGGTGCGGTTCACCTCGCCCCACCCGCGGGACTTCACGGAGGAGGTGCTGCACGCCATGGCCGAGACGCCCAACGTGTGCCACCACCTGCACCTGCCGCTGCAGTCCGGCTCCGACCGGGTGCTGCGACGGATGCGCCGCTCGTACCGTTCGCGCCGTTTCCTGAAGCTCGTCGAGCGGACCCGGGAGCTGTTGCCCGACGCGGCGTTGACCACCGACCTCATCGTCGGCTTTCCCGGCGAGACCGACGAGGACTTCGAGGACACGATGCGTGTCGTCGGGCAGGTGGGCTTCGATCAGGCCTTCACGTTCCAGTACTCGGCCCGTCCGGGGACCCCGGCCGCCGCGATGACGGACGAGTTCGTCCCCGCCGACGTGGTCAAGGAGCGCTACCAGCGCCTCGAGGTCCTCGTGCGGGCGCAGTCCCGTGCCGCCCACGACCGGCTGGTCGGCACCACACAGGAGGTGCTGGTCGAATC
>SLRZ01000273.1 GCA_007130695.1 Nitriliruptoraceae bacterium | reverse complement strand
GGCGTCGTGCGGGGCAGGTCGGTCTCGACCGCCAGGCGCAGCGCGTGACCGTCGCCCCGGAAGTAGTCGCCGACGGGGCTGGCCAGGATGTACAGCAACGCCTCCTCGGAGGGGGCTGCGGCCGCGCCGATGTTGGCGTCGGTGCCCATCAGGACGGGACGCAGGTACAGCGCGCCGGGAGCGTCGGGCACGACGGCGAGGTTGGCCCGCACCACCTCGCACAGCGCGTCGAGCACCAGCTCGGCGGGTGGGACGGGCAGGTGCAGCAGCCCGGCGGACCGGCGCAGTCGCTCCACGTGGCGGCCGGGGCGGAACAGCCGTACGACGCCGTCGACGCCGCGGTGGGCCTTGAGCCCCTCGAAGCAGATGCTGCCGTAGTGCAGGGCGTGGGAGGCGGGGTCGATCGTCAGCGGGGCGGTCGGGACGAGTTCGGCCGGCGAGTACTTCCCACCCTGCGTGCGGGCCGTGACCATCGTCTGCGCGAGCACCGTGCCGAACGCCGGTGCCGTCGCTGCCGTCGGAGTGCCCACTGCCACCTCATCGCCTCGTCGACCGGCGGATCGTAGCCGCCCGCGGCGTCGGGGTTCCGGGAGGAACAGGGACGGGCCCGGCGACCGGCTACCCCGCGGCGGGCCGTATGCGGTGGATCGCCGTGTGCTTCACGTGCTGCACCGGCTCGTCGCCCACCACGAAGAGCAGGTCGAGGTCGACCAGGTGGTGCCCTCTGCGTTCGTAGGTGTCGGCGACCCGGCCCCGGAGTTCGAATCGTTCCCCGTCACGCACCGGCCGGTGGAAGGTGACGGCGCTGCCCGTGTGGATCCAGGGTCCCAGGCGCACATTGGCGGCCAGGATCCAGTTGGCGAACTGCAGCAGCCACCCGGGATGTGCGACGCCGCTCTCCCGCCAGTAGGGGTGGTCGTCACGGACCGGCTCGAGGTACTCATCCACGCGCTCCGCACGGAACCCGGCCCCGAGCACGCCCAGTGGGCCGAGCCCGCGCAGCACCTCGGCGCTCACCGGCACCGGATCGTCCGGAAGGTCCCCCGGCGGATAGTCGCGGGGATCGGGCGGGGCGAAGGGCATGGCGGGCAGGGTCGCGGTGCCCACCGCCGCCGTCGCCCCGTCGGGGAGCGATGCCGTGAGCCTCGCCACCCGGTCACCGACGGGCGGGGCCGCGTCCCCGCGGACCTCTCCGGCGGTGGACTCGTCGGCCGGCGCACCCTCGCGCTCCTCCGTCACCGCCTCCACCAGCACCCGGTCGCCCTCGTAGACCGGTTGGAGGAAGCGGACCTCGATGGTCCCCCGCTCCAGCCAGGCCGGTCCCAGCGCCACCAGCGCCTGGCGCGCCAGCCAGGCGTAGGTGGTCACGCCGGGCACGAGACCGCCGGCGAAGCCGTAGCGGCGGGCCACCTCGTCGTCGTGGATCCTGTTCTCGGAGTCGGGAGCGGTGTTGTGTGCCTCCACCGTCCAGGCCTGCACCCGGCCGGTTCCGTCAGGGTCCTGCGCCATCTTCCGGATCCTTGGCTGCGGCGTGCTCCCGAGCTCGGGGCACGCGATCTGGTGCCGACCGGCCGCCGCCACCGTGCGGAGTCTCCCACGGTGTCCAACCGAGCACCACCATCGCCGACGGGCGCTGGACGGGCCCACGCACCCGGCACTCGTTGCTGCCGCGACGATCCTGGACGCCTACGTGCCCGCGTTCGCCTTGACCGCCAGTACCGGACAGTTCGCACCGAGCAGCAGGTCGCGTGACACGCTGCCGAGCACCAGCTTTCCGACCGGGGACCTGCGGCGCACGCCCACCACGACCAGCTCGGCGCGCGCGGTACGGATGGCCTCGAGCAACTGCCCGGTCACCTCGCCGAGCTGGCCGTGCAACAGCCCGACGGTGACCTCCAGGCCCTCGGAGCGGAGTTCGTCGGCGATGCGGTCCAGGTGTTGTTCGGTGGCCTCCGATGCCTGCATGTCGCGCTTGGCCTGTGTCGGACTCTCACCGACCTCGTGGGTCAGCACGCTGGCGACGTGCAGGGGCCTGCCCCGTAGGCGGGCCTCGGCGACCCCGGCTCCGAGGGCGGCCCGGCCCTCCGGGCTCGGCAGGTAGGCGACGAAGACGGTCACGACTGCTGCTCCTCGGTCTTGACGGTCGGGTCGGCGGGCAGGCCGGCTGCGACACGCCGACGCGCACGCGCGCCGGTCCACCACTGCCAGACGAAGATCACGGTGAAGACCGCCAGACCGGCGAGGTCGGTCGTCAGCTCCGCGTTCAGCAGCAGCAGCCCCGAGCCGGCCAGGACGAGGCGGATCAGCCAGTTGAGTCGCCGGTCGATGAAGCCGACCACGGCCGTACCGACCGCGTACATCCCGATCAGGGCGGTCAGGGCGGCCTTGGTGCCCGTGAACCAGGTCGCGTCCTGCAGCAGCAGCTCGGGTGAGAGCACGAACATGTAGGGGATGAGGAACCCACCGATGGCGATACGCACCGACTGCACCCCGGTTCTGAGCGGATTGCTCCTGGCGATACCCGACGCCGCGTAGGAGGCCAGGCACACCGGGGGCGTGATGTCAGCCATGATCCCGAAGTAGTAGACGAACATGTGCGCGGCGATGACGGGCACCGGGTCGAAGAACAGCAGTGCCGGCGCCGCCATCGTGGCGGTGATCACGTAGTTGGCCGTGGTCGGCAGCCCGATGCCGAGGATGAGGCTTGCGATCATCGCGAAGAACATCGTCAGCAGCAGCGTCTCGCCGGCCAGCTGCACCAGCTCCCGCGACAGCTGCAACCCCAGGCCGGTGAGCGTGATGACCCCCGCGATGATCCCGGCCGCGGCGCAGGCGGCGATGATCGGCAGCGCGATGCGGGCGGCGTCGACCAGGCCGTTCAACAGCCCACTGACCGTCAGCCGGTCGTCCATGCGGCGCCACCGGCCGAACAGCAGCGCGATCACCTGCACCACGAGGTTGACGATGATCGTGGTCACCACCGCGTACCAGGCGGCCCGGATCGCCGACATCCCGATCAGCAGGATGTAGAAGATCACGCCGATGGGGATGAGCAGATAGCCCTTCTTCAGCAGCAGCTCCCCGACGTTCGGTAGCTGTGCCCGCGGGAGCCCCAGGATCCCGACGCGCTTGGACTCGTAGTGGATGACGATGAACTGCGCGGCGAAGAACAGGATGGCGGGAATGGCCGCCGCCTTCATGATCTCGACGTAGGGAAGCCCGGTGAACTCGATCATGATGAACGCGGCCGCGCCCATCACCGGGGGTGCGAGCTGCCCGCCCGTGGACGACGCGGCCTCGACCGCACCGGCGAACTCCCCCTTGTAGCCCGCCTTCTTCATCATCGGGATCGTGAACGCGCCGTTGCTGACCGTGTTGGCGACCGAACTGCCGGTGATCGTCCCGGAGAAGGCACTGGTCAGCACGCCGACCTTCGCGGTGCCACCGACCATCCAGCCGGTCGCCCCGAAGGCGAGCTGGGTGAAGAACCTCTCCATGCCGGTGCGCTGCAGCAATGCCGCGAAGATCAGGAAGATGTAGATGAACGTGGACGAGACCCGGATCGGCGTGCCGAAGATCGCCTCGTTACCGAGGAACGAGTGGGAGACGATGCGGTCCACCGACATCCCACCGTGGGCGAGGAAGCCCGGCATGTCCTGGCCGAAGAAGGCGTAGACCATGGCCACCATCGCCACGACCACCAGGGGGGTGCCGATCACCCGCTGCGTGGCGAGCAGCACCAGCAGGATCCCGACCGTGCCGACCGCCATGGTGAAGTCGTCGTGCATGACGCCCGCACCGATGATGTCCTGCGCCGAATACCACACGTACAGCCCCGAGCCGAGACCGGCCAGGGACAGCAGCAGGTCGGCGACGGGCAGCCCCAGGAACTTCAGCGGCAGATGGCGGGCGGCCTGGACGAGCAGCAGGACGCCGGCCGCGGGCGCGACGACGTACCAGCCCGTCTGCTCGGTGGCGACCATCACCCACAACAGGAGCAACGCGGCCGCTGACAGTCCCCAACCCCGCAGCGCCTCCTTCTGAGTCATCTCGGTCTTGGCCGGGTAGAGCAGGAAGATCAGGCACAGTCCGAGTGCGAGGTGGAAGCTGCCCTGCACCAGGCTGCCCCGAAGCCCGTAGACGGCCGTGTAGATGTGGAACCCGCTCAGGACCAGCGCGACGACGAAGACGGCCCCCCGCCACAGCGCGCGCATGTCGTCGCGTGTCCCGACCTGGGCCTCGGCGAAGCTCTGGGCCTCGACGTCGATGGCCTGCCCGGACAGCCCCGCCTCGACGGCACCCCCGAGGTCCTCGTCCGGGATCCCGGGGTCCGCCCCGTCGCGGTCGCGGCCCTCGTCCGGAACCCCCGGGACCTGCCCGTCACGGTCGCGGCCCTCGGGGTCCGGGGTGTCGTCGCTCATCGTTCGCTCCCCATCACGTTCATCGTCTCGTCCCGCCGACCGCCAGCTCCACGCGCTCCCCGCGGCGCACCACGTCCAGCAGACGCAGCCGCTCTCCGTCGGCGAAGACCAGGGTGTGATCCACGGCCGGCCCACCGACCATCAGGGGCAGCGACCCGATCGCCGCACCGTGGTGCAGGACGCGGAACGCGCCGTCCTCCTGCAGGAACGTGGTGTGACCGTCACCCGAGGGCTCCGGGCCGGACGGCAGGTTCGGGCCCGGTTCGTCGAACCACAGCTCGTCGATGGCGAGCGTGGTCGGGTCCTTCACCGAGAAGGTCTCGACCACCAGGCGTCGGGTGACCGAGTGGGTGTGCTCGAGACGGAAGGATGCGCCCACCTCGATCTCGCGGGTGTCGACCACCTCGTCCCGACCATGGGCGACCAGCTCGAGGGTGGTCGTCGCCGAAGCACCTCCGGGCGGGAACACCTGCCACGCCCCGATCCCGACCACTGCGAGGAGCATCAGCAGCGCCACGGTCGCCCTCGGCCGCCCCCCCGGCGCGGGACGTCGCCCCACGTCCCGCGCCGGGC
>SLRZ01000146.1 GCA_007130695.1 Nitriliruptoraceae bacterium | reverse complement strand
GCTGACCGCCCGGTTCGTCGAGGACCGCGTCCGGGTCGCCGCCGGGCTCACCGCCCTGCTCGCGGCCGGACTCGGCGTGGCGGCCCTGGCCGGGCGCGCGCGGTCGGCCGGCGAGACCGACCCGGTCGTGCTCGGGGTCCGGCTGCTGGTGCCCGCGCTGCTGGCGGCCGCCGGACATCTCTGCGCGCGTCACGAGGACGACCGGGGCCCCGTCCTGGCGGCGGCGCTTGGGCTGCTGTTGCTCGAGTCGGTGGTGGCCGGGGTGCGCGATCTCTCCCGGCTGGACCAGCTGAGCCTGCTGGGTGGGCTGGCGCTCGGCCAGGCGGTCCTGGGGGTCGCCGCCGGTGCCCTGGCCTGGGCGCGCCGGGGGTCGGTCGCGGGCGGCCTGACGGTGCCGGGGGGGCTGGCGCCCGGCGGACGCGGGCTGGTCGTGGCGCCGCTGGTGCTGCTCGCGTTGGCGTCGCTGTACCCCAGTGTGGCCGGCCCGGAGATCGGGGCGCTGCAACCGCTGATCGCCGTGCTCGGTGGTGCGGCCGGCCTGCCGACCCTCGTCGCGGCGGCGGGGATCGTCCTGCTGGCGCCGGTCGTCGCCCGGGCCACACCGCACGCCGGTGCCCTCGCGCTCGTCGCGCTGGGGCTGCTCACCCTCGGTCGACTGGCGCTGCTGCTCGGCGACGTCCTCGCCGGCCGGGTGGCGACGACGCTGTGGTGGTGGGTCGAACTCGTGGCGGCCGCCGCACTGCTGGTGCTCGCTGCGCGCGTGCTGGGCCGTCCGCGGGCGCGTCAGTAGGGCGGGTGGCCGAGCCAGGGGTCGCGTTCGGGAGTGTCCTCGCGGTTGCGGGCGCGTTCGCCGATCAGGACGCGCACGTCGGTGCCGGTCTGCTCGACCCGGGCGCTGAGTCCCGCCATGGCGCGCACGAGCACGGCGATCCCCATCAGAGCCGCGCCGACGGCGAAGGTGATCACCCACAGGATGATCGCGAACGCGAGGTCGCCGTCTCGCAGCAGCAGTGTGCCGGCGGCCACGCCGGCGAGCCCGGCGGCGTAGGCCAGGATCGTGCACGCACGGGCCGCGGTGCGCAGCTGGCTCGGGGTCGGAACGTCGTCCATACGTGCATGGTGCCGCATCGCGAGGCCGGGTGCGGCCCCGGGTCCTCCCGCTCGTCGTGACCGGGGAGAGCTACCATGGAGCCCTCGAGGGAGGTGCGAGGCGTGGACCACGCGGAGCACGGACCGGTCGACGAGGCGCTGGCCCGCCTCGAGGACGTCCTGTTCTCCCTGCCCTTCGATCGGGCGGTGCCCGACCTCTCGGAGATCCTGCGGGAAGCGGCCGTGTCGCGCTCCCTGCTCGCCCGGGACGAACGGGCATGGAAGCTCCTCCACGAGGCCCTGCTGGCCCGTCCCTTCGGTGACCTCGAGACCGTGCAACGGGTCCGCACCGAGGTGGAGCTGCTCACGCTCGAGGTGGAACTGTTGACCGAACGTCTGCGGGAGGCGACCACCGCCCCCGAGGAGGCCGGCCGCATCTCCCTGCGCTTGGAGGAGATCCAGACGCGGTTCGCGCAGTTGCACGAGCAGCTGTGACCGAAGCCCGGCCCCCGGCCGGGTCAGGAGCGCACCTCGTCGTGCGGGCGTGACGTCCAGCGCCGGAAGGCGCCCTGCTGTGCCGGCGTCGGCTGGGAGACGGCCTCCAGCCGCCGACCCGGACGCGGCGCACCGAGCGTGACGGGCAGCCGCAGCAGGCGGGGCCCACGCGTGACCGCCAACTCGACGAGGTCGCCCGCCTCGTGGGTCAGCAGCACGGCCGTGAGTTCCCCGCGGGCGACGGTCCGCCCGTCGACGGCGACCAGGCGGTCCCCGCCGGTCACGCCTGCCGTCCAGGCCGGGCCGTCGCGCAGCACGCTGGTGATGGTCACGCCGGTGTCGGCGTCCTGGGTGGTGGCGCCGAGCCAGGGCGGGACCGGCCCCTCCTGCTCGGTGAAGGTGAGCCCGACCGCCGCGACGGCGTCCTCGAGCTGCGGGGCGACCGGCGTGGCGACCCGGGTCTCGACCAGCGCGGCGAGGTCGTCACCCCCGATGGTGGCGACCGCGTCCAGCACGTCGGCCTCGGTGTAGCCCGCTTCGTGGTAGGCGTGGCGGGACCACAGCAGGCGGAAGACCTCGTCGAGCCCGTCGCCCTCGGGGTCGGCCGCCCGCAGCCGCAGGTCGAGCTCACCGGCGACCAGTGCCCCGTGGCCGTAGTAGTCGGTCATCACGTTGGGGGAGTTCTCGTCACGCACGTAGTGCTTGGTCCAGGCCTCCATCGACGCCCGGCGCAGCGGTTGCAGCCCCACCCCGGGGGTGTCGCCGACCACCCGCTGGTGGGTGTCGCGCAGGGTGTCGAGGAACCGTCGCACGGTCCACACGCCGGCCCGCAGGGGCAGCAGCTCGTCGTAGTAGGCGGTCCAGCCCTCCGCGACCCACAGTGACTGGCTGCGGGTGGGGTGCTCGTAGTCGGGACGCACGAGCGCGGCGGGCACCAGCCGCTTGACGTTCCACAGGTGCAGGTACTCGTGGGCGATCAGCGACTGGAAGCGGGCGAGGAGGTCGGGATCCTGGAAGGCCCGCACCGGGATCTGCAGCACGCTGCCGTCACGGTGTTCGAGGCCGCCGCCGCCCTGGTCCCAGCCGGTGCACAGGAACGTGTAGGTCTCGATGGGCAGCTCGCCGTCGAACAGTTCGATGGCCGCGCCGGCGATCGCCTCGATCTCGCCGGCCAGCGCGTCGAGGTCGGGGCGTCCGCCGTGGCCGCTCCAGACGAACCGGTGTGGGACCCCCGCGACCTCGTGGTCGACGAACGGGTGGTCGCCGACCTCGAAGGCGCTGTCGACGAGGTGGTCGCGGTGCTCTGCGACGTAGGTGTCGTCCGATGCGCCGGGCGGGAGCAGGGAGAAGACCCGCTCGCCCGCCGGTGCCGGGAGGTGCACCTCGTGGGGGCGGTCCTCACCGCCCTCGACGTAGCAGAAGGTGGCGGCGGGGATCAGCAGCGCGTGGTGGTCGTCGACGTGGTTGGTACGCACGGTGAGTTCGTTCGCGTACAGCTCGTAGTCGACCGTGACCTCGCCCCGCGCGTCGGCTGGCAGCCGCCAGGAGGTCAGCGTGTCGAGCTCCAGCGCGAGGTCGTGTCCGTCTGCGTCGGTGGCGGTGATCCACTGCACGTGGTGGACGTAGTTGCGCACCACGTAGCTGCCCGGGGTCCACACGGGCAGGACGATCCGCCCGCCCGGTGCGAGGTCGGCCGGGACGTGCAACCGGATGCGAACCAGGTGCTGGGTCCGGTCGTCGAGGTCGACGGCGTAGCGGATGGGGGTGGCCACTGGCAGCTCCCTCGTGGTGGTGCCGGCGAGAGGCTAGCCACCCGGCCCCGGCGTCCGCGGGTGGAGCTCCCCACCGGCTGTGGAGGCGCACACCCCGCCCCACGGGGGAGGGGCGTCGTCCACACGAGTGGGTAGGTTGCGGCCTCCCGCCCCGCAAGGAGCACACTTCCATGTCAGAGCTGCCGATGGCCGACCGGCACGAGACGGTCCTGCCACCCGACCCCGACGACGTCGCCGAACAGCTCGGCCGGGCCCTCGAGGCCCCCGAGGCCGAGCGCAAGCAGGCGGTCGCGGAGGTCGTCGCCTCGCGGCCGACGCTGATCGGGGGCTGGGGCGAGCTGGCCCGCCTGGCCGACGAGCCCGTGGAGCGCTACGCCTACGCCCGCGTGGGCTACCACCGTGGCCTGGACGCGCTGCGTGGCAACGGTTGGGGCGGCACGGGCCGTGTGCGATGGAGTCAGCCGACCAACCGTGCCCTGTTGACCTGCATCGTGCGCCTGCGGGCGGCGGCGGCCGAGATCGGCGAGGTCGCCGAGGTGGAGCGGCTCACCGACTTCCTCCACGACCTCGACCCCGAATGGGACGAGGCCAACACCGCCTGACGCGGCCGGGGCGCGGCGCCGGGCCCACAGCGGGCCCGGTGCGGGACGCCTCGCCGTGCGGGCCCGTGGGTAGGATCGATTTCCAGCTCGCCGGGCCGCCGGCGGCAAGCAACCGTGATGGCCGTCGTCGGGAGCCTCGAGTGGCCGGCCGCATCCTCAAGGACGACATCGAGGCGTTGCGTCGACAGGCCGACATCGTCTCGGTCGTGGGCGACTACACGCAGCTCAAGCGCGCCGGGGGACGGTTCAAGGGCCTGTGCCCGTTCCACACCGAGAAGACCCCCTCGTTCACCGTCACCCCCGACGGCAACTTCTTCCACTGCTTCGGGTGCGGGGCGTCGGGGGACATCTACGACTTCCTGATCCGCATCGAGGGGCTCGAGTTCCCCGAGGCGGTCGAGTCGCTCGCCCGCCGCACCGGGGTGAGCCTGCGCTACGAGGAGCTCTCCTCGCGCGAACGGCGGGCCATCGGGGAACGTTCCCGGCTGGTGGCCACGACCGCGGCCGCCATGGAGTTCTTCCGTGAGCGTCTCTACGCCGAGCAGGGGGCCGTGGCGCGCGACTATCTGAAGTCGCGGGGCTTCGGCCGGTCGGACGCGGAGCGTTTCGACCTCGGCTACGCCCCCAACGACTGGGAGGCCTGCAGCCGCGCGCTGCGCGCGGCCGGCATCGCGGAGCGTGAACTGATCGAGGTCGGGGTGTCCGTGCGCACCGACCGGGGCGGGCTGCGGGACCGCTTCCGTGGCCGGCTGATGTTCCCGGTCCACGACCCGGGGGGCGATGTCATCGGCTTCGGCGGGCGCATCCTGCCCGGCGAGGACTACGGCGATTTCGAGCCCCCGAAGTACCTCAACTCCCCGGAGACCCCGCTGTACAAGAAGAGCCGTGTGCTCTACGGGGTCCCCCAGGCCCGGCCCGACATCGTGCGCGCGGGCGAGGTGGTCATCTGCGAGGGCTACACCGACGTCATGGCGCTGCACCAGGCCGGGTTCGGAAACGCGGTGGCCACCTGCGGGACCGCGGTCGGCCTCGAACATCTCAAGCTGATCTCCCGCTATGCGCAGCGGGCGGTGCTGGCCTTCGACGCCGACGCCGCGGGGGCGCAGGCGGCCGAGCGTGCCTGGGAGGCGGCGCGCGAACTCGGCGCCCAGGGGCAGGGGACCGCGCTGGAGCTCAAGGTCCTGGTCCTGCCCGAGGGCCGCGATCCCGCAGATCTCGTCCGCGAGGGGGTCGAGGGGATGCAGTCGGCGGTCGCGGAGGCGACCCCGGTCGTGCCGTTCCTGCTGCGGCGCCGCCTGACGACCGCGGACCTGGCCACCGAGGAGGGGCGCACGGCGGCCCTGCGTGAGGCGCTCACGGTCCTCGCTCGTGAGCCCGACCCCGACCTGCGCCGTGAGTGGGCCCGCAGCGAGGTCGCGGCCGGGGTCGGGGTGGCCTACGACTTCGTGACCACCACGGCCCGCCGCATGGACATCGAACTCGACCGTCACGAGGGCGTCGCGGTCGGAACTCCCACCGGCGCGGTCGTGCGCACCGGCACCGGGGACCGGGACCGCGCCCGCGTGCGCCGCGAACGCGACGTGTTGCGGGTGGCGCTCCAGCACCCGGGCCTCCTCCCGGAGGAGTGGCACGAGGTCTCGGTGGACGACCTGTCGCACCCCACGGCCAAGGCCGTCCTGACCGCACTACGGGAGGCCGGGGGGCCGGGCGCGCCGATGGAGACCGTCCTCGAGGCCGCCGGTGACGACGAGCTGCGGGCCACGATCCGGGCGCTGGCGCTGGAGGAGGAACCGGTGCCGGTCGACGAGTCTGCGGCACGGTGGCGGGTCCGCTCCCTGCTCGTCGACCGGCTCGAGTCCGAGCGGGACGCGCTGCGCGGGCGGCTGCAGCAGCTCAACCACCAACGCGACCTCGACGAGTTGCTGGACGTCCAACGCCGGCTGGGCGAGGTCGAGCGTCGCCGCCGGGCGCTCGCGGAGGTCCCCGAGTAGGCGCCGGCGGTGTTTCGGCCAGCGGGCGGTCTCGTGCGTGCGGTGCGCGGGCTTGTCCCGCGGTGGGCATCCCCGCCCCGTGCCGCCGTCGGGTGGTTAGCATCCTCACGGGGACACGAGGGGCACCGGGGCAGGTGCCCGTGGGAAGGTGGTCGAGGCATGGGCACGGCGGAGGTCGGGCACCTGCCCGGTGCCGGCGACCTCGCGGGGGCGGCCGCACCCGACGCGGCCCGGGCGTCGCAGATCGACCAGCTCGTCGAGACCGGGTCGTCCCGGGGGTTCGTCACCACCACCGAGATCGCGCTCGCCATGCGGGAGGCGGATCTCGATGAACGCGCCGCCCGGGACGTGGGGCTGCGCCTGCGGCACGCCGGCGTGGGGGTCGTCGACGATGGTGACGCCGCCCGCGAGCCCGGCCGTCCCGGGGCCGACCCCGGTGCTGCCGTCGACGCCGTGCGTCTCTA
The DNA here is from genome assembly GCA_007130695.1 of Nitriliruptoraceae bacterium. GTDB lineage: Bacteria > Actinomycetota > Nitriliruptoria > Nitriliruptorales > Nitriliruptoraceae > SKLC01. The sequence continues at coordinate 11,209 of SLRZ01000146.1, read as the reverse complement.
CCTCAACGAGATCGGCCGGGTCGAGCTGCTGAGCCCCGAACATGAGGTCGACCTCGCCAAGCGTGTCGAGGCAGGCATCGCCGCCGCAGCCGTGCTGGACTCGCCGGTGCCGGTCTCCCCCGAGCAGCGGGTACGCCTGCGGCGGGTCGAGCGGCTGGGTCGGGACGCCAAGCGGGCGCTCACCGAGGCCAACCTGCGGCTGGTCGTCTCGATCGCGAAGCGTTACGTCGGGCGCGGCCTGCTCTTCTCCGACCTGATCCAGGAGGGCAACCTCGGGCTCATGCGGGCCGTCGACAAGTTCGACTACACCCGTGGCTACAAGTTCTCGACCTACGCGACCTGGTGGATCCGGCAGATGATCAGCCGCTCGATCGCGGACCAGTCCCGCACGATCCGCATCCCGGTGCACCTCGTCGAGACCATGAACAAGATCAAGCGGGTGGAGCGCTCACTGGTCCAGAGCCTCGGTCGGGAACCGGACGTCGAGGAGATCGCCCGGGCCGTCGAGCTGCCCGCGGAGAAGGTCGAGGAGTTCCGCCGGCTGGGCGTGGACCCGTCGTCGCTGGACGCGCCGGTGGGGGAGGACGGCGACGCGTCGATGGGGGAGCTGATCGAGGACGTCAACGCGGTCATGCCACTGGAGGCCGCGGCCGCCATCCTGCTGCGTACGCATCTCGGTGTGGTGCTCGACGAGCTCTCCGCCCGGGAGCGCACGGTGATCGAGCGGCGCTTCGGTCTCCTCGACGCCCAACCGCACACCCTGGAGCAGGTGGGTGCGGAACTCGGGCTGACCCGTGAGCGGATCCGCCAGATCGAGTCCAAGGCGCTCGCGAAGCTCCGCCACCCGGCGCATGCCGACGCGCTGGAGGGCTATCTGCGCGGCTGAGCTTCCGGTGCGAGGCCGGCGTGCTCCGTCCAGCGATCGATCTCGCGCAGCAGCTCGCCGGTACGGAAACGTCGCGGGGTGATCGTGACCCCGAGCCCGATCTGCCGGCAGGCGCCGGCGGTGACCGGCCCGACCGCCGCGACGGCGACCTCGGCGGCCACCTGCTCACGCACGCGCGCGGGCACGTCCGGGCCGAGGTCCCGGGCGAGGATCAACAGGTTGTGCGCCGCGCCGGGGGAGGTGAAGACCAGCAGGTCGATCTCACCGTCGAGGATGCGCTGCACGAGGGTGAGGGCGGGGCCGGCCTCGTCGGGCAGGACCGACCGGTAGGGCAGGACCGGCAGCACCTCGAGGCCGGCGCGCTCGAGCGCGTCGTAGGCCCGGCTCGGGCCACCGTGCAGTTGGACCGCGACCGTGTCGCCGGTGTCGGCCACCGCCAGCAGGTGCTCGGCGACCTCGGAGTCGGTCTCGAGGTCGGCCACCCACTCGGGCCGAACGTCGAAGACCGCCTGCATCCCGCCCACGGCCTTCGGGCCCCGGGCCACGCGACGCGCGTCGTGCACGACCGCGCGCAGGTCCTCGAGGCAGCCGTGCCGCTCCGCCACCTCGGCCCACAGCCGCATTCCCACCCCGGTGGAGGCGGCCAGCCACCGGGGGCCGGCCGAGAGCACCGCCTCGGTCTGGGCCATGATGGCCTCGTCGGGCTCGGGTTGGTCGCCGCCCACCGTGCGGCCCCAGGTGGGGCGGGCACCGCGCCGTTCGAGTGCGGCGACCAGTTCGGCCCCCTTGCGCCCGGCGGTCACCCCCACCCGAAGCCCGTGCAGACTCATTCGTCGTCTTCCGCCTCGTCGAGCCGGCGCCGCAACGCGACGATCTGCTCCTCGAGTCGGCGGTCCTCCAACAGCCACTGGTCGGTGTGTGGCATGTGGATCCGGTCGGCGTTGCCGCCCCCGCTCTCGATCGGGAACTCGCCGGTGGTGGGCGTGCCGATGGCGCCACGGGGCTCGTGGGAGACCCGCCGGGCCAGGATCTCGTCGCGGCGGGCCTCGAGCCGGGCGAGCCGGGCGCGCAGTTCCTCGATGGTCTCGTCGCCGTCCTCGGCCTGGCGCAGGCGCTCGGCCTCCTCGCGGAGCCGGGCACGGCGCTCGTGCAGGTCGAGACGTTCCGGAACGGCGTCGTCCGGGAGGTCCTGCAGTTCCTGCTGGATCTCTTCGAGCTCGTCGAGCACGCGCGTGAGATCGCTCATCTTGGGGTCATCCTCCGTCGCGCATCATCGAGGATAGTGGTCGTGCAGGAACGCCGGTGCACCTCCGACGGCCGGCCGGGCGGCTTCGGCCACGGTCTTCATTCCGAGAGGGTCATCTCGCTGACGTGGACCCGGTGCCCGCCCCCGTCCGCGGGCAGGGACGTGAACCACACCAGGACATAGCGTCCCTCGGCGTCGTCGAGTTCGATCGTGACCTCGGCCGGGGCCGAGGTGGCGTCACCGACCGCGGTTCCCCAGTCCTGCGGGCTCCAGCCGTTGGCGACGTCGGTCGGTGGCGGCTCCGGCCCGACGAAGATCGACAGGTCGGCGCCCTCGGGCCGCAGCGACAGGGTCACCTCCCCGATGGCGCGGCTCTCACCGACATCCAGCCAGAATCCGACGCCCTCCTTGAGGTTGCCGAACTGGGCCGTGGTGTAGTTCTGGGTCTGCCAGGCCGTGGCCGGATTTCCGTCGAAGATGTTGGGTACGTCCTCGGGATGTTCCGGGCTGCTGCCGAAGGGATCGAAGGCCTCACCACCACTGACCGCGAGCTCGGCCTGTGTGGTGTCCTCGCCGCCGCCGTTGCCGTCCTCGCCGCCGGGGCTCCCGTCATCACGGACGATGTCCAGGAACGCGGCACCGAACAGCAGCAGCACGACGGCGCCCACGGCCCAGCGCACGGCAGGGCCGCGGTCACGTGACGGTGGCTCGGGCTCGTCGGACGCCGGGGCGGGCCCGTCGGGCGGCGCCCCGGCGGGGGTGGTCCCCCCGGTCGTCGCGGGCAGTGACGCGGTGCGGGGGGCAGGCGCCGCCGAGGCCGGGACCCGGGGGACCGTGGTCGTCGCCCCCTCGTCGGGCGTAGCGGCGGGGCCGACGACCGGGGCGCCGACCCGTCGCTCCGACCCGCGTACGGCCCGGGTGGGATCGGTCGCCGGGTCGGTCGTGGCGGCCTCTGCGGCCGGGCCGACCCGCTCGGCGACCAACCGTGCGAGCCGGTCTGCGGCGTCGGCGGGGACGAGCCGGCCCATCGCCTCGGCGATGGCCTGGCCGTCCTCGAAGCGTTCCGCCGGATCGCGGCGGGTCGCCCGTTGGACGACGAGGTCGAGCTCCTCGGGGAGCCCGTCGGTCTGGCGGCCCGGGGGCGGGACGTCACCCGCCAGTCGGCGTGTGGCCACCTCGACGGCGGTACCGCCCGAGAAGGTCTGGCGGCCCGTGCAGCACTCGTGCAGCACCAGCCCGAGCGAGTAGACGTCGGCCCGCGCGCCGAGTTGGGCCCCCTCGAGCTGCTCGGGTGCGAGGTAGGCGCTGGTCCCCACGATCATGCCGGGGGTGGTCAGGCGCGCCTGGGCGTCACCGAGGGCGGTGGCGATGCCGAAGTCGGCCACCTTGGCGATGCCGTCACGTGTGATCAGCACGTTGCCCGGTTTGACGTCGCGGTGGATGAGGCCCCTGGCGTGGGCGGCGCCCAGGGCCCGGGCCACCGACACTCCGAGGGTGGCCACGTCGTCGGGGGCGAGCGCTCCGTCGGCGAGCAGGTCGGCCAGGGTCACCCCGTCGACCAGTTCCATGACCAGGAAGGCGCGGCCGTCCTCCTCGCCGATGTCATAGACGATGACGGCGTTGGGGTGGGTCAGCGCCGCCGCCGCGGTGGCCTCCCGTCGGAAGCGCACCACGGCGGAGTGGTCGCGCTCGAGTTCCGGGTGGAGCAGCTTCACGGCCACGGGTCGGCCGAGGACGTCGTCGTCCGCCCACCACACCGTGCCGGCACCGCCCCGCCCCAGCACGCTGCGCAGGTGGTAGCGGCCCGCGAGCAGCAGGCCCGGCTCGAGCTCGGGACGGGTGGTCACCTCGGGCCTTTTCAGGATCTCGGATCGGCGTCGATGTGTTCGACCAATGCCCGGTAGAGCGGCTGCGACTCGAGCCAGTCGTCGGGCGCCGGCCCGGAGGCGACCACGTCGTGCAGTGCGTGGCGCTGCTGGGTGAGCCAGGCCCGCGCCGCCTCGTGCTGGTTGCGGGTCAACTCGTGCAGGGGCGTCTTCCACTTGTCGTCCCCGCTGGCGAGCCAGCGGTCCCAGACGGGCCGCAGTACCCAGAAGTCCCCCTGGAGCCACGTGTGGAGTGCCTGCCGTTGGGCCTCGGTGGGCCGGGTCGGTACGGCACGTCGGGATCCGGAGCCATGGGAGCGCAGGGTCGTGGACACGTTGCCTCGTGAGTGACGGGGTCTTGCGTGCAAGCGGGCGCGGCCCAGGGTAGAGGTCCGCGGCGCCGGGAGGGTCGTCGTCGTCCCCTAGGATGCTACGGACATCGAACCGAGGAGCCATTCGTGACCGAGATGACCTACCGCCGGCTGGGCCGTTCGGGGCTGAAGGTCAGCACCCTGTCCTTCGGCTCGTGGGTGACGTTCAAGGACCAGATCGACGTCCAGCGCGCGAAGGACTGTCTCGCCGCCGCCTACGAGGCGGGGGTGAATTTCTTCGACAACGCCGAAGCCTACGCGGGGGGTGAGTCGGAGCGCATGATGGGCGAGGCGATCGCCGAGCTCGGCTGGCCCCGGCACAGTTACGTGGTCTCCTCCAAGTACTTCTGGGGGGTCAAGGGCGGGGTGAACCACCGCAACACCCTCAACCGCAAGTACCTCACGGAGGCGATCGACGCCTCGCTGGAGCGCTTCGGTCTCGACACCCTGGACCTGATCTTCTGTCACCGCGCCGACAAGGAGACGCCGATCGAGGAGACGGTGTGGGCCATGTCGGACGCGATCAGCGCGGGCAAGGCCTACTACTGGGGGACCTCGGAGTGGTCGGCCGACGAGATCCGCGCCGCCTGGGACATCGCCGAGAAGCACCACCTGCACAAGCCGGTGATGGAGCAGCCCCAGTACAACCTCTTCGCGCGTCGGCGTGTGGAGCGCGAGTACCGCCGCCTCTACGAGGACATCGGGCTGGGCACCACGATCTGGTCGCCCCTGGCCTCGGGGCTGTTGACGGGCAAGTACGCCGACGGTGTACCCGAGGGCAGCCGAGGGGCGCTGTCGGGTTACGAGTGGTTGCGCGACCGGCTCACCGACGAGCAGAAGAACGCCGCCGTGCTCGAACTCAAGACGGTCGCGGACGAACTCGACTGCACGCTCGCGCAGTTGGCGCTGGCCTGGTGCGCACGCAACCCGAACGTGTCCACGGTGATCACCGGCGCGTCACGCCCGGAACAGGTCGAGGAGAACATGAAGGCCCTGGACGTCCTCCCGCGACTGACCGACGAGGTGGCCGAGCGCATGGAAGCCATCGTCGAGGGTCGATAGCGACACGCAGGCGGGGGGCGTCGCTCGACCAGCCGCGCCCCCCGATCGCGGTCACCAGCCCGCGGTCAGCGGCCGGCCCTCCTCGTAGCCGGCGCGGGTCTGGACACCGAGCAGTGCACGATCGTGCAGGGACTCGAGGTCTGCGGCGCCGGCGTAGGTGCAGGCGCTGCGTATGCCGGCGACCACGGTGTCGAGCAGGTCCTCCACCCCCGGCCGGACCGGATCCAGGTACTGCCGCCCCGAGGAGATGCCCTCCTCGAACAACGCCTTGCGGGCACGCTCGAAGGCGCTCTCGCCCTCGGTGCGCTGCTGGACCGCCCGTGCGGAGGCCATGCCGAAGCTGATCTTGTACGCCCGGCCCTCCGAGTCGTGCTCGAGGTCGCCGGGTGACTCGTGGGTGCCGGCGAACCAGGAGCCGACCATCACGTTGTGCGCCCCGGCGGCGACGGCCAGGGCGACGTCGCGGGGATGGCGCACCCCGCCGTCGGCCCACACCTTCGCGCCGAGTTCCCGGGCCGCACCCGCGCAGGCGTGGACAGCGGAGAACTGGGGTCGGCCGACACCGGTGGCCATCCGGGTCGTGCACATCGCCCCCGGTCCGACCCCGACCTTGACCACGTCCGCGCCCGCCTCGACGAGGTCGCGCACGCCGTCGGGATGGACCACGTTGCCGGCGACGAGCGGGATGCCGGGGTCCAGTGCCCGGACCGCGCGCAGGGCCGCGCGCATCCGCTCCTGGTGGCCGTGGGCGGTGTCGAGCACGAGGAGATCCACCCCGGCCGAGAGCAACCGGGACGCCCGGTCCGCGACGTCGCCGTTGATGCCCAGCGCGGCACCGATCCGCAGGCGGCCCTGCTCGTCGACGGCCGGGCGGTACAGCGCGGAGCGCAGCGCGCCGGTGCGGGTCAGCAGTCCCAACAGGCGCCCGTCGTCGTCGACCACGGGCGCCAGGCGGTGGCGGGCCTCGTGGAGCCGATCGAAGGCCTCCCTGGGTGACAGGCCGTGCGGAAGGCTCGTGACCTCGTGCGACATGACCCGTTCGACCTGGGTGAAGCGGTCGACCTCGTGGAGGTCCGCAGCCGTGACGACGCCGATCGGGCGCCCGTCTGAGAGGACCACCGCCGCGTCGTGGCTGCGCTTGGGCAGCAGGTTCAGCGCGTCCCCGACCGTGTCGTGGGCCCCGAGCGTGATCGGGGTCTCCAGGGTGGTGTCGCGACCCTTGACCCAGCCGACAACTTCGGTGACGACGTCGAGCGGGATGTCCTGGGGGATGACCGCCAGCCCGCCACGCCGCGCGAGGGTCTCGGCCATGCGCCGCCCCGAGACCGCGGTCATGTTCGCGGCCACGACCGGCACGGTGGCGCCGCTGCCGTCCCGGGTCGCGAGGTCGACCTCCAGGCGTGAGCCGACGTCGGAGTGTCGGGGCACGAGGAAGACGTCCTCGTAGGTGAGGTCGTGGGCAGGGGGTTGCCCGTCGAGGAAGCGCACGTGGGGACCCGATCGGCCTTGAGCGGCCGGGTGGCCGGCGGGGGACACCGACCGCCCGGAGGGCGACCCGGCACGGTAGCGGCCGCGCGCCGCCCGTGTCCGGCGCCGCACCGGGTCGCAGCGTGTGCGATGAGCGCCCGAAGTAGGGCCGAGGGGGCCGCACGAACGGCTGCTCCGTCAAGTTTCCCCCGCAACCGTCGATCCCGGAAGTATGGCCCGGAAGGACTAGTCAGCCCGAGGGATGGAGGACCGGGCGATGCGGTACCCGGCGGGGCGGTTCTTCGTCCTGCTCGCGGACACCGACCGCCGAGGGGCCGAGCGGTTCGCCCGCCGCCTGTCGTGGGACTGGGACAGCTATCTCCGTCGGGACCTGCGGGTGGCCACGAAGGTCTGCGAGGTCGACGACGGCGACATCGCGGAATGCCTACGGGGTGGCGCTGGCGCGGGCTAGCGGTCTCGGGTCAGGTGTCCCTGGCGGGCCGTCCCCGGCGAGGGGAGGGTGTAAGGGGCACAGCACTCCTGCCGGAGTGTCGCCCTCTGGCATCGACCGACCGGTTGGCGCCACCCTGCGCGGAAGGAAGCTCCTATGAAGCGACTCATCGGCACACTCGCCCTGACGGCCGTCATGATGATCCCGGCCGGTGCGGCGCTCGCCGCTCCCGGCGGGGCACCGGGGGCCCACGGTGTGGACGGGCGGACGTTCGGCAGCGTGGTCAGTAACGCCGCACGGACCGACGTCGGCTGGCTCGTCTACCACGTCAGCGGTGGTCGTGGCTAGGCGAGCAGATCGTCGACGACGTCGAGCCACAGCTGGGTGCTGAGCCCGAGCGACTCGACGTCGACCCGTTCGTCGTGGCCGTGGAAGCGCGAGGAGAACTCCTGCAGTGAGGTCGCCGGACCGAACAGGCCGGCGCCGTAGGCGACGGCGCCGGCCTTCCGGAAGAAGGCCGCATCGGTGGCACCGACGTTCATCCACGGTGCCGCCTCGGCGCCCGGGTGCGCCGCCTCGACCCGGCGGACCAGCGCCTCGTAGAGGGGCGTGTCGGTCGGTGACTGGGTGGCCTCCCGTCCGCTGGCCGGTGCGGTCACCTCCACGCGGTCGGAGAGGTCGCCGAGCAGTTCGGCGAGCATCGCGTCCACGTCGGCGCCGGTGACCCCCGGCAGGGTGCGCACGTCGAGGTCGAGCTCGACGCGGTCGGGGATGACGTTGGTCTTGCTGCCCCCGTGGACGACGTTGGGGCTGAAGGTCGTATGGGTGGCGGCGTGGCAGTACTTCGCCGTGGGCAGATCCAGGAAGTCGAAGGCCTCACGCACCCGGCCCGGGTCGAGCAGGACCTCGTCGAACTCCTCGGGGAGCCCCATGGCGCCGACGAACTCCCGCCAGGCGTCGGTGATCCGCACGCCGAGCCCCTCCGCCGACAGCCGCCGGACGACCTCGGCGGTGGTCAGCAGTGCGTTGTCCGCCGCCCAGGGCATGGACCCGTGGCCGGGGGTGCCGTGGACGACGAGCCGGCGCCAGGCCAGCCCCTTCTCGCTGGTGGCGATCACCAGTCGCCGCCCGCCGGGCAGGTCCGCCGGGACGCCGCCGAACTCGGTCAGGACGTAGTCGGCGGCGACGTCGTCCCAGTGGTTGCGGGTGAGCCAGTCGGCACCGTAGGTCCCGCTGGCCTCCTCGTCGGCGACCGCCAGGTACTTCAGGGTGCCGCGCCGTCGGCGGCCCGCTCGGGCCAGTTCCCGTACGGCGACGGCCATGGAGGCCGTGAGGTTGAGCATGTCGATCGCGCCGCGCCCCCAGACCTCACCGTCGATGAGTTCGCCGCCGAAGGGGTCCTCCCGCCATTCCTCGGGCGAGACCGGCACGACGTCGGTGTGGCCCATCAGTAGCAGGGTCGGCGCCTGCGGGTCGGTGCCCTCGATCGTCGTCAGCACCGACCGTCGGCCCGGCAGCGGTTCGTAGACCTGCAGGTCCAGGCCGGCGCCCTCGAGCACGGAGGTCAGCACGTCCGCGTTGCGGGTCTCCTGGCCGGACTCGGGTGTGCCGTCGTTGACGCACTCGTTGCGGATCAGGGTCTGCAGCAGTTCGGTGGTCTCGCCGGTCAGCGCGTCGTCCACGGTCACCTCGGCCTCGGTTCTCCATCGTGCCACGCCCCGAAACCGGGGCGGTGCGTCAGCGGGTGCCCGTCACGGTCTCCAGGCCCCAGGAGACCAGCCACACCACGATCGCGGCGAGGAAGGTCCAGCCGAAGCCGGCGGACTCGATACCCAGTCCGAGTGCGCCCGACACGGCGATCACCAGGGCCAACACGATCGCGTTGACCACCAGCAGGAAGAACCCGAGGGTCAGCACCACCAGGGGCAGGCTCAGCACCGTCAGGATCGGCCGGACGATGGCGTTGGCCACCCCCAGCAGGACGCCGATGATCAGCAGCGGCAGCCACCCGCCGTCGGCGAGGTCCTGGTGGAGTTCGAGTCCGTCGAGCAGGAGGACGGCGACCCACAGTGCGGCCGCGTTGACGAGGACCTTGATCACGATGCCCATGGGCGTCTGCCTCGAACGTCGGGTCCCGCGGACGTTAGCGTCCGGGTGTCCCCGGTGTGGGCAGGCCGGCCGGGCCGCCGCCGGGCGGGAGGGACCCGTGCACGCCGGAGGCCCGAGGCCCGAGGCGCGACCCGCACCGAGGTAGCGTCGGCGGCATGGAGCTTCCCGTCGATGCGGTGCTGGGCGAGATCCGGGCCGCGCTGGCCACCCACGGGCGCGCCGTCCTGCAGGCCCCGCCGGGCGCCGGCAAGACCACCCGCGTGCCGCTGGACCTGCTGGAACACCATTTGACCGGTCGGCTGGTGCTGCTCGAGCCGCGACGGGTCGCCGCTCGCGCCGCGGCGGGTCGCCTGGCGGCGCAGCTCGGCGAGCCGGTCGGGCGACGGGTGGGCCTGACCACCCGCGACGAGCGCCGGGTCTCGCGCGAGACCCGCATCGAGGTGGTCACCGACGGGATCCTGCTCCGGCGGCTGCAGCGGGACCCGTCCCTGGACGGGGTGGGGCTGGTCTTCTTCGACGAGTTCCACGAGCGGGGCCTGGCGGCCGACCTCGCCCTCGCCCTGGTCGGTGAGGTCCGGGCCGCGCTGCGCGACGACCTCGAGGTACTGGTCGCTTCCGCCACCCTCGACGGTGCCCGGGTGGCCCGGCTCCTCGACGGTGCACCGGTCATCACCGCCGAAGGGCGCTCCCACACGGTCGAGATCGAGCACCGTCCCCGGCCCGGCCCACGTGACCTCGTCGGCGCGGTCGCGGCCACGGTGCGGGAGGCGGCGGCGGACACCGATGGTGACCTGCTGGTCTTCCTGCCCGGGGCCGGTGAGATCCGCCGGGTGGAGCGCGAGCTGGCCGCGGACCCGCCGCCCGTGCCGGCGCTGGTCCTGCCGTTGCACGGTTCCCTGTCGGCCCCGGCACAGGACCGTGCGCTCGCGCCGGCGCCGGCCGGCAGGTGCAAGGTGGTGCTCGCCACGGACCTGGCCGAGTCGAGCCTGACGATCGACGGCGTCACGACGGTGATCGACGCCGGGCTGGCGAGGGAGCCGAGGTTCGACGCCTCCCGCGGCATGTCGGGCCTGGTCACGGTGCCCGCGTCGCGCGCGTCGGCCGAGCAGCGGGCCGGCCGCGCCGGCCGTACGGCACCGGGCCGCTGCATCCGGCTCTGGCCCGCCCACGAGCACCCCGCCCGTGACGCCTTCCCGCGCGCCGCGATCACCACCGACGATCTCACCGGCGCGGCCCTGGAGGTCGCGGTGTGGGGCGCCCGCATCGACGAGCTCGGGCTGCTCGACCGGCCCCCGCCGGCCACCTGGGAGCGTGCCGGGCAGACGCTGCGTGACCTCGGGGCGCTCGACGGCGACGGCCGGGTCACCGGGCACGGGCGGCGGCTGGCCGAGCTGCCGCTGCACCCCAGGCTCGGTCACCTGCTGCTGGTGGGGGCCGAACACGGCCGGGGACGGTTGGCGGCGGAGGTCGCTGCGGTCCTCGGGGACCGCGACCCGCTGGTGACCGGGCCCGCAGCGCCCTGTGCCGACCTCGCGGTGCGGGTGGCCTGCCTGCGTGGGCGGCCGGCGCCGGCCGGGACCAGCGTGCGCAAGGGGGCGCTGCGCCGCGCCCGCCGGGAGGTCGACCGGCTCGGGCGGTGGGTCGGCGCCACGTCGTCCGGCCCGGTCAACGCCCCGGACACCGACGACGTCGGCTGGCTGGTCGCGGTCGGGTGGCCGGAGCGGATCGCCGCCCGCCGTGAGGGCCGCCCGG
>SLRZ01000257.1 GCA_007130695.1 Nitriliruptoraceae bacterium | reverse complement strand
CAGACCGGGCGCGCTCGCACGCTGGCGCGCCCATCTCGAGGAGGTGCTGGGGGTGGAGGACGCCGCCGAGGTGCTGGACCCCTTCGCGACCGTCGGATGGGACCAGCTCCTCACCCGTGCTGACCTGCTCCCGTTCCGGGCTGACATCGAGGAGCTGCAGCGGCAGTTGGATGACTTTTCCGTTCGACGACCCCGGGTTCGACGACGTCGACGAGGAGCACCCGTTCTTCCTCGAGATCTCCTGGCTCGCCGACCGTGGCATCACCACCGGGTTCGACGACGGAGAATTCAAGATTTCGCGGGCCGTGGCACGTCAGGCGATGGCCGCCTTCCTGTTCCGGTTCGCCGACGAGGACTTCCCGGCCGTCGGCTGCAGGGTGGTCCGCAGCGACGGGCCATGAGCGCACACCTGCCCGGCACGCCTGCTCCGCCGCCACCACGACCGCTACGGTCGGGCGGCCCGGCACTCCGCCAGCCACGCAGAGGAGCGCCTGATGCTGACCTCGCCGACCGTCCGCCGTGCAGGGGTTCCGCTGCTGCTGGTGCTCCTGACCGGCGTCCTGCTCGTGACCGTCGACGAGGCCGCGGCCGATCACGAGTTCTCCGACGTCGGTCGCGATCACCCGTTCCACGATTCGATCGGCTGGTTGGCGGGGGTGGGGATCGCGTCGGGGTACGAGGACGGCACGTTCCGCCCCGCCCGGACCGTGAGCCGGCAGGCGGTCGCGGCGTTCCTGCACCGGTACGCGGGTGAGCCGGTGGCTTCGGAGGATGCGCCGGAGTTCTCGGACGTGGACGAGGGTCATCCGTTCCACGATCCGATCGCCTGGTTGGCGGATGAAGGGGTCGCGTCGGGGTACGACGACGGCACGTTCCGTCCGGAGGAGGCGGTGAGCCGGCAGGCGGTCGCGGCGTTCCTGCACCGGTACGCGGGTGAGCCGGTGGTCTCGGAGGATGCGCCGGAGTTCTCGGACGTGGATGAGGGTCATCCGTTCCACATTCCGATCGGCTGGCTGGCCGGTGAAGGGATCGCGTCGGGGTACGAGGACGGCACGTTCCGGCCCGCCCGGGCGGTGAGCCGGCAGGCCGCCGCGGCGTTCCTGTACCGCTTCGCCGGTGAGCCCGACCCGGAACCGGAGCCCGAGATCCGTGGCTGGTGGGTGCACCTGTTCGACGACACGCTGCACAGCAGCGAGGGCATCGAGGCGATGTTGGACGACGCCGTGGAGGCGGGGGCCAACACCGTGATCGCGCAGGTGATGCGACGTCAGGACGCCGTGTACGACTCCGATCTGCTGCCCCGGCTGTCCGAGCCCGACCTGCCCGACGACCTCGACGTGCTCGCCGAACTGGTCGACGGCGCACACGAGCGTGGGATGCAGCTCCACGCCTGGTCGTCGGTGCTGCCCGCCTACCACTCGGCCTACAACGACCTCGAGCTGGACGAGGAGCACATCTGGCGCACCCACGGGCCCGACAGCGAGGAACCCTGGACCTCCTTCGATGTCGACGGGCGATCGGTCGTCTACCTCGACCCCGGGGTGCCCGGCGTCCAGAACCACGTGGCGGGTGCGCTCGCCGAGATCGCCGGCCGCTACGACGTCGACGCGGTCCACATCGACTACCTGCGCTACGACCACGGCGACATCCGGCTGTCGGGCGACGGCGACTCGGGGGTCACCGGGTACAACGAGATCGCCCTGCAGCGCTTCGCCGACCGGGTCGGCCACGACGAACGGCCCGATCCCGAGGATCCCGAGTGGGGCGAGTGGCGCCGGGAGCAGACCCGTCACCTCATGCGTCGCATCCGCGCCGAGGTGGCCGACGCCGACCCCACCGTCGCGGTCTCGCAGGCCGGGGTGACCTGGGGGCAGGGCCCCGAGAGCGCCGGCGGTTTCGAGAACACGCCGACCTTCCGGTGGGTGTTCCAGGACTGGCCCCGGTGGTTGCGTGAAGGCGCCATCGACGTCGCGTTGCCGATGAACTACTTCGCGCAGGCCGACAGCTCCCAGCGCGAGCACTTCGACGACTGGACGAGGTGGCAGGGCGGGCTCGAGCATCACGGCCTGCTGGCGGTCGGCCAGGCCGGCTACCTCAACGACCCTGAGGACTCGGTCGAGCAGCTGCGGCGTGCCCGCACGCGCACCGACGGTGCGGTGGTCTACAGCTACCAGCGTCAGACCCGGGAGTGGGGCGGCACGCTGGTGGACCTGCTGAGCCAGAGCGTGTGGGCCGATCCGGTGCCCGCACCGGACCTCGTGGCCGACTCCACCGGCGGGCACGTGATCGTGACCGCCAGCGACGGCGACCCGGTCGATCTCACCGCAGCCGGCACGACCTCGAGCGAGCGGGCCGACGCGACCGACCGCGCGGTCTTCCTCGACGTCGCGCCCGGCAGTGCGACCGTGGAGGCGCCCGGGTTCGAGTCCACGAGTGTCGAGGTGGAGGCCGGGACGGTGAGCCGGGTCGAACTCACGCCGACGTCCTGACCCGCACCTTCACGGTCGCCGACGCCGGGGCGCGTCGGCGAGCCTGTCGGGGCGACGACCGCCCGGCGGTAGGCTCCCGCTCCGACGTCACGAGGAGCCCACATGGGCCGCCGCAAGCGCCAACTGTCCGTCAGCCGGGTCATCCCGGCCGAGCGCGAGGCGATCTTCGACATCCTCGCCGACCCCGCCATGCATCCCGTTATCGACGGGTCCGGCACCGTCCGGGACGTCCAGGAGGGTGGCCCCGAACGGCTGGCCTACGGGACCAAGTTCGGCATGAGCATGAAGATGGGGGCCCCGTACAAGATCGCCAACACGGTGGTCGAGTACGACGAGGGTCTGCGCCTGGCCTGGGCGCACTTCCACGGCCACCGTTGGCGCTACGAACTCGAGGACGTCGAGGGGGGTACGAAGGTCACCGAGACCTTCGACTGGTCCACCGCCCGGACCAAGTGGACCCTGGAGATGGCCGGCATCCCCAAGCGCAACCGCGAAGCCATGGACAAGACCCTCGAGCGGCTCGAGGAACTCGTCACCCAGGGTCGCGAGGCCACCTGAACACCGCGGACGCGACCGGCGGGTCGGTGTCAGGTCAGCTCAAGCTGATGGTCGAGACCTCGTAGACGGCGATCTGCTCGTCATCGGTGAGCAGCGGGACGCCCAGCAGCCGCGCCTGCGCCACGAGGAGGCGGTCGAAGGGGTCGCGGTGCAGCGGAGGGAGCTCCGCGACCGCCAGCGTGTGGCTGTGCTCGATCGGAAGCGGGGTCACACCGGTGGAGCGCAGGCGCTCGGGAACGTAGACCGGTGGGGGAGCCGGCAACGGCAGCCTCCCCAGCCCGTACTTGATAGCGATCTCCCAGGAACTCGCCGCGGATAGCAGCAGCTCGTTCGCGGGATCGGCTACCAGCGCCCGGGCCGCGCCGAGCCGGTCCGGCGCGGTGAGCATCCAGAGCCAGACATGGGTGTCGAGGAGCAGCCTCACTTCTCGAACGCCGCGAGCAGTTCCTCCGGCAGGGGCTCGTTGAAGTCCTCGGGTACCTCATAGCGCCCCCGGTCCTCGCCCAGGGTGCGGGGGACATCGGACGTCATCGGGAGCAACCGTGCCACGGGGGTGCCGCCGCGGGTGATGACGATCTCCTCTCCCGCGGCGACGCGCCGCAGCAATTGGGAGAGGGTGGTCTTGGCTTCGTGGACGCCGACGTGACTCATGCGTCCGAGGGTAGAGATCAATCCGACTAAGTCAACGACTAAGTCATCCGGCTGTGAGGTCGCCGCCGGCCCGCGGGTGGCTGGAGTACCGCGGTGACGGCACCTGGGGTCACGGGGCGAGTTCGCGCATCACGCCGCACTGCGCGGCGCCCGGGGGCCCGCCGCGCTCCGAGGACCAACGGCCCCGGATGGTGCTGCGGCAGTGGGCGAACGACTCGGCCCAGTCGCCGGCGGGGTAGGCGTAGTCGGGGCAGCCGTTGCACGGGCACCACGGGTCGACCGCGCAGCCGCGGGTGTCGGCCCGGCGCTGCTTTCCGGCGGGGCGGAGGTAGGTGAAGTCGTAGGCGTGGCCCACCTCGTGGTACAGCACACGTGATCGCAGTCAATCGTGTATGCCAAATTTGGTAGCGTTCCGGTATGCGTACCTCGGTGAGCATCGATGACGAACTCGCGGCGGAAGCCCGAGAGCTCGGTATCAACGTGTCCGAAGCCGCCAGGGAGGGCCTCCGCCGCGCCGTCCGCCGACGCCGGGCCGAGCAGGACCGCGAGGCCTACCTCGCGCATCCGGAGATCGAAGACGAGCACTGGGACGGGGCCGAGTCTTGGGGCGAGGCGTGAGGCGTGGCGAGATCTGGCTGGCGGACGTCGGCCGCAAACCCCGGCCCGTCGTGGTCGTCACACGTGACGAGGTGCTCGACGTCCGCGCCAACGTCACCGTGGCAGAGATCACCACGAAGCCGCGCGGGCTCGCCGTCGAGGTCCCCATCGACACCGACGCGGGAGTCGAGGGACCGTCGGTGATCAATTGCGACGGTGTGCACACCGTCTCGCAACGACGCCTGACACGACGGGTCGGCATCGTCGACGGCGACGTACTCGACACGCTCTGCGCCGCCATCGCGGCAGCGCTGGGGTGCGACCACGACTAGCGACCGCGTGCCGGGCACGTGTCCGACGCGGCCTGTCGACGATAGCTCGCAGCGGGCCCGTGGGGCGACACCGGGCGGGCTCGAGGGCGGGCATCCGCGCCGGATCGGGCGACGGGGGTCAGGTCGCGCAGGCGGGTTCGACGGGCTCGTCGTCGGGGGGCGGGCCGCTGCTGGTACGGGTCGGGTCGACGTAGAGCACTCCGTCCCGTACGAGGGTGGGGTGCTCCTCCAGGGACTCGTGACCGCCCAGGCCGCGACCGGTCAGCGACCACACCCCGCCGTCGGCCGACTCGATGCGGCGGGAGGCGGGGCAGTAGTCGAGGCGCTTCTCGCCCGCGTCGGCGAAGGCGCGGACGCGCCCGTTGGCGGTCAGCAGCAGGTCGAGTCCCGGCTCGTGGCTGGCCGGCCCCACCTCGGAGACGGGGCCGAGCGCGACCCACGGCTCCCCAGGGGCGT
>SLRZ01000236.1 GCA_007130695.1 Nitriliruptoraceae bacterium | reverse complement strand
GCCCAGGCGTCGGCCTCGAGTACGTCGGCGAGCTCGGTCGGGGGGGTCGGTGCCGTCGCGTCCCAGGCCTCCAGGGCCGCCTCGACCACCCCCGGGAGGTCGAGGAAGGCGAGCCGGCCGTGCAGAAAGGCCTCGACCGCGATCTCGTTGGCCGCGTTCAGCACGGCCGGGAAGGTGCCACGTCGACGGCCGGCGTGCTCGGCCAGGGCCAGGGCACGGAAGGTGTCCGTGTCGGCCGGTTCGAAGGTCAGCGCACCCGCACGGGTCCAGTCACAGGCGACGAAGGCGTGCTCGAGCCGGTCGGGCCAGGCCATCGCCAGCTGGATGGGCAGGCGCATGTCAGGCGGCGAGAGCTGCGCCAGGGTGGAACCGTCGACGAACTCCACCATGGAGTGCACGACCGACTCCGGGTGGACCACGACGTCGAGCCGGTCCCACGGCACGTCGAACAGTTCGTGGGCCTCGATCAGTTCCAGCCCCTTGTTCATCAGGCTGGCCGAGTTGACCGTGATCACCGGGCCCATCTCCCAGGTCGGGTGGGCCAGCGCCTGGCTCGCGGTGACCTCCGCCAATTCGGCCCGGGTGCGGCCGCGGAACGGCCCGCCCGAGGCCGTCAGCACCAGCCGGGCGACCTCCTCGCGCCGTCCGCCGCGCAGGCACTGGGCCAGCGCGGAGTGCTCGGAGTCCACCGGGATGAGGTGGCTCTCGCGGCCACCGGCCTTCTCTGCGGCGGCCACCACGAGGTCGCCCCCGACGATGAGGCTCTCCTTGTTGGCCAACGCCACCGGGGTCCCGGTCGTCAGGGCGGCCAACGTGGGCTCGAGGCCGGCGGCGCCGGTGATGCCGTTGAGGACCAGGTCGGCGTCGACCGTCGCGAGCTCCACCACCCCGCGGGGGCCGGCCAGGACCTCGGCGTCTGGCCGGGCCTCGCGCACACGCCCGGCGGCCCCCTCGTCGGCCAGCGCGAGCCGGTTCACCCCGAACTCCTCGGCCTGCTCGAGCAGCGTCGCCACGTCCGACCCGGCGGCCAGCGCCACGATCTCGAAACGCTCCGGGTGGGCCCGCACGACCTGCAGGGCCTGCGTGCCGATCGAGCCGGTGCTGCCGAGCAGCACGACCCGCCGGGTCATGTGGACGCCTCACGGTCGATGCGCTCGGCCGCGCCCACCGCGACCGGCAGCCGGCTGCCCTGCCCGAGCGTGTAGCTGGCCAGCAGCTGGCCGCACGCGGCGTCGGCGTCACGGCCGCGGGTGTCGCGCAGCGTCGCCTGGGCCCCTCCACGCTCGAGGCGCGCCATGAACGCCCGGGTCCGGCGGGCGGTGGGTTCCTTCCACTGCACGCCGGGGGTCGGGTTCATCGGGATCACGTTGACGTGCGAGCGCAGGCGCCGGGCGATGGCCGCCAGCCGGTCCGCCTGGTCGTCGTCGTCGTTGACGTCGCCGATGAGGCACCACTCGATGCTCACCCGGCGGTTGGTGGCCGCGCGGTAGTCGACGATGGCCTGCTCCACGTCGGCCAGCGGGTGGGTGCGGTTGATCGGCACGAGGTCGTCGCGCAGCCGGTCGTCCGCGGCGTGCAGGCTCACCGCCAGGGTCACGGGCAGTCCCAGGTCGGCCAGCCGGCGGATCCCGGGCACGAGCCCGACGGTCGAGACCGTGATGCCGCGCGCGGAGAGGTTGAAGCCGTCCGGGTCGTGGAGCCAGTTGACGGTGGCCAGCGTCGCGTCCATGTTGGCCAGCGGCTCACCCATGCCCATGAACACGACGTTGGTGACGTGGTCGGGCGCGTCGCGCGGGATCTGCTCCTCGCCGATCTGACCGGAACGCAGGGCGGCGTCGCAGACCACGACCTGGCGCACGACCTCGCCGGCGGTCAACTGCCGTCGGAAGCCGGCCTGCCCGGTGGCGCAGAACGGGCAGCCCATCGCACAGCCGGCCTGGGTGGAGATACACACCGTCGCCCGCTTGGGGTAGAGCATGAGGACGACCTCGATCGCCTCACCGTCGGCGTAGCGCAGCAGCAGCTTGTGGGTGTGGCCGTCGTCGGCGACGCGGTGGTCGATCAGCTCCGGACGGGACGGGGCGAAACGCCGGGCCAGCCGGTCGCGCAGGTCCGTGGGCAGGTCGGTCATCTCCGTGGGGTCGTCGACGCCGCGCACGAGCCAGGCGTGGATCTGTCGGGCCCGGTAGGCGGGCTCCCCGAGCTCCCCGATCAGCGCGGCGAGCCCGTCACGCGTCAGCGCGTACGGGTCGACGGCGTCGGTGCTGGTGGCGATGTCGGTGGGCCTTGCTCGGCGGGCGGACCCGAGGGTACGCCAGGCCGTCGCGGGCGGCGATGGCGCGACGGCGGGGCCGGCGGGTCCTTCAGGCCAGCAGCTCGATCGCGTAGTAGCCGACCGGCAGGGCGAAGATGATGCCGTCGACCCGGTCGAGGATGCCGCCGTGGCCCGGCAGCACCTGCCCAAGGTCCTTGACCCCCAGATCGCGCTTGAGCATGGACTCGGTGAGGTCGCCGACGAAGCCGGCCAGGCCGCACATCAGCGCGAGGCCGGCGGCGGCCACGAGGTCGAAGGTCTCGCCGAGCCGGGGCAGGACCACCATCGCGCCGGCGACGGCGACGGCGAGCCCGCCGATGAGCCCCTCCCAGGTCTTGTTCGGGCTGATCTTCGGCGCGATGTTGTGCCGGCCGATCGACACCCCGAAGGCGAACCCGCCGATGTCGGTGAGGACCACCGCGCCGATCACCGCCAGCACGGCGACGGCACCGTCGGGCCGGTTGACCAGCAGCACGCCGAACGAGGCGAGGAAGCCAACCCACAGCCCGAACAGCCAGGTCATCGACAGACGACGGGCGACGTCGGCGCGCGACGGGTCGCTGAGCTGCCAGAGGACCCCGCCCAGCACGAGGACGGCGATGCCGATCGCTTGCCCCGTGTGGCCCGCGTGGTAGGCGCCGAAGAGCATCACCACGGTCGCCACGATCAGCACGGGCGCCTCGATGCGCAACCCGATTCCGCGCAGCACCCGGTCGGACTCGAGATAGGCGACCACCGTCAACGCCCCCACCACGGTGGAGAACGCGGCCGGGTGCCAGAACAGCGACCCGAGGAACAGTCCCGCCAGGCCCACGCCGACCGCGATGGCGACCGGCAGGTTGCGGCCGCCGACGGTCGAGCCGCCCTCACCCTCCTGCTCGTCCCCCTGGCCGGGTTCGGCCCCCATGCTGCCCCCTGCTCGTCCTCGCCGACCGGCTCCTGCTCTCAGACCTCGAGGAGGTCCTGCTCCTTCTGGTCCAGCAACTGGTCGATCTTGGTCACGTGGGAGGCGGTGAGTTCCTCGAGGCTCTTGGCGTACCGGTCGTGCTCGTCCTTGCCGACGTCACCGTCGTCCTCGAGCTTCTGCATCGAGTCGCGGACGTTGCGGCGCACGTTACGGACCGCGACCTTGCCCTCCTCGGCAGCCTGCTTGGCCATCTTGATGTAGTCCTTGCGCCGTTCCTCGGTGAGTTCCGGGAAGACGCAGCGGATCACGCCGCCGTCGGTCGCCGGATTGAGCCCGAGGTCGGAATCCCGGATGGCCTTCTCGATCTGGTTCGTGGACCCCTTGTCGAAGGGATTGACGATCAAAATCCGCGGCTCGGGCACGGAGAAGTTGGCCAACTGCTGCAACGGCGTCGGGGTCCCGTAGTACTCGACGGTCAGCTTGTTGAGGATCTGCGGGTTGGCCCGTCCGGTGCGGATGGCCCCGAAGTCCTCGGAGACCTTCTCGACCGCCTGGTCCATGCGGCGCCGGGCATCGGCGAGGGCGTCGTCGAGGCTCATGGTCGTCGCTCCTTGGTGGTGGTCCGAGCTGCCGCGGCCGCGGCTCTCGGGAAGTGCTCGGTCGCACGGTCTCGTTCGGTCACGGCGTGAAGACGGCCGGCGTCCGCGCGGGTCATCCGGCGCCGCTGGCCGGGGCGCCGCCGGTCGCGTGCACGATCGTGCCCACGTGCTCCCCGCGGACCACCCGACGGATGTTGCCACCCGCGAGCAGTTCGAAGACCACGATGGGCAGATCGTTGTCCATGCACAGCGAGATGGCCGTGGCGTCCATGACCTTCAGCCCCTGGTTGAGCACCGCGAGGAAGTCGATCTCCTCGTAGCGCTCGGCCGACGCCTCGGTGCGCGGGTCGCGGTCGTAGACACCGTCGACCTGGGTCCCCTTCAGGATGGCCTGGGCACCGACCTCGAGGGCACGTTGTGCCGCGGTGGTGTCGGTCGTGAAGTAGGGGGCACCGAGCCCGGCGGCGAAGATCACCACCCGGCCCTTCTCGAGATGGGTGATCGCACGCCGTCGGATGTAGGGCTCCGCGACCTCCTGCATGCCGATGGCGGTCTGCACCCGGGTCTCGACGCCCTCCTTCTCGAGGGCGTCCTGCAATGCGAGGGCGTTGATGACGGTGGCCAGCATGCCCATGTGGTCGGCGCTGGAGCGGTCCATGCCGCCGGCGCTGGGGCTGTTGCCGCGGAAGATGTTGCCGCCACCGACGACCACGGCGACCTCGGTGCCGTCGCTGATCTGCAGGTCGGCCAACTCCCGGGCCACCTGGCGGACGATGCCGGGGTCGATCCCGCCCTTGACCTCCGGGTCGGAGAAGGCCTCACCCGAGAGCTTGAGCAGGACACGCTTGTACGCGGTGCGGTGCGCCACGGTGTGCTTTCTTCGTCGAGGCCGTCGGCGAGCGTAGCCGGCGAGACCGCCAGCACCTGAAACGCCGGTGGCTTCGGCGCACCGGGCCCCGTGCACGGCCGGACCCCACATGGCCGAGGTCCACGATCCTTGCCGGGGATCAGTGCTGCGAGCGGTGGAGGAACGCCGCGGCAGCCTGGCGTGCCACGTCACGTTGTGGTCGGAAGGTCCCGTTGCTGTACCCCTCGACGATGCTTCGCTCTGCCGCCCAACTGATGGGCGCGGAGAAGGCATGGTCCGGGCCCACGTCCGAGAAGTGGGTCGCTGCCGTCACTCTCGGCTCGCCGGCGTAGCGATACAGGAACGCCGCAGCGGCCTGACGGCTGACCTCTTGGCGTGGCCGAAAAGTGCCGTCGGAATATCCTTCCACGATCCCACGCTCCGCTGCCCAGGCGATCGCGTCGGAGAAGGCATGGTCCGGGCCCACGTCCGAGAACCCAGGTTCGTCATTCGCCGCAGGTTCGCCCGCCAGCCGGTGGAGGAAGGTCGCCATACCCTGTCGGCTGACTCCCCTGGCGGGG
>SLRZ01000157.1 GCA_007130695.1 Nitriliruptoraceae bacterium | reverse complement strand
CGGGCTGGGCGCACGCCGTCGGAGAGGCCCGGCCACATGCTCCGGCCGTGCCGCTCCGACGACGTCAGTTGGTGTCACTCGGCGCCGACCTCGTCGAAGTACCGCTCGGCGCCCGGGTGGACCGGGATGCCGGCGCGGCCGTCGAGAGCGGTGTCGATCTGGATCTGGGAACCCACGTCGTGGGCCTCGGCGATCGTCTCGTTCTCCTCGTACAGGACGCGGACGAGGTCGTAGACGACGTCCTCGTGGAGGTCGCTCGGCGCGTACAGCGTCGCCCAGTTGGTCACCCAGGTGACCTCCTCGTCCTGACCGGGGTAGGTGTCGGCCTCGACACTGAGCTCGGACAGGGTCTCATCGGCGTCGAGCAGCGTCTGGACCAGGTCTTCGTCGATCGAGACGAACGTGAGGTCGGTACCGGTGGCCACGTCCTCGATGCTGCCGGCCGGCAGCGCGAGGATCGCGAACACGGCATCGATCTGTCCGTCACGGAGGCCGTCGGCGGCGTCGCCGAAGGACTCCTGGCGTGCGTCGATGTCACTGTCCGGGTCGAGGCCCGCGGCCTCGAGCATCTGGCGGGCGATGACCTCGGTGCCACTTCCCGGCGGCCCGATCGCGACCGTGGCGCCTTCCATGTCGGCGATGGACTCGATACCTGAGCCTTCGCCCGCGACGACCTGCATCACCTCACCGTAGATGTTGCCGAGGAAGGCGAAGTCGAGGGCGTCTTCGAAGTCTCCGTCACCCGCCATGGCGTCCGCGGCCACACCGTTGACCGCCATGATCAGCTCGACCTCACCGGCGTCGAGCAACTGGAGATTGTCCACGGAGGCACCGCTTGACTGGGTGCTGACCCGCAGGTCCTCGATGTTGTCGTTCCAGACGCCGGCCATCGCGCCGCCCAACGGGAAGTACGTCCCGCCCGTGGAGCCGGTCGCCAGGGTCAGGAAGTCCGGGCGGTCGCCCGCCGCGGCATCATCGTCGTCGTCGACCTCCTCGTCGGCGGCGTCGTCACCGTTGTCGTCGATGTCGACCTCGGTGTCGTCGCCGTTGCAGGCCGCCAGCAGCAACGCCCCGGCGGCCAGCGCCGCGACCAGGCGCAGCGGCCGGGCCGCCTTGCGTGTGGTTCGAATCATGTGCATCTCCTTGTGGTGTGCGTTCCTCGTACCGCGCGGTCGAAAACTCCCGACCGCGTTCTGTCAGGTCCCTTCGTGCCTGGCGCCCCCCTCCTCGTTTCGTGTCCGCCCCGCGGTCGGTGGCTCGCCGACGACGACGCGCACGTCGACCAGGGCGAGACCGTCGCGGTGGGCGATGACCGGGTTGAGGTCCAGCTCGACGACGTCGGGTTCGGCCTCGAGCAGCCGTGAGACGCCGAGCAGCAGATCGACGAGTGACTCCCGGCCGATCACCTCTCCGCCCCGGAAGCCGTCGAGCAGGGGCGCGATGGCCAGCTCGTCGAGCATGTCCGCGCAGTCGGTGGGGCCCACCGGCACCGCCCGGAACGCGACGTCGCCGAGCACCTCGACGGCGGTTCCCCCGGCTCCCACGGTCAGCACCGGGCCGAAGGTCGGGTCGAGGGTGGCACCGACGATGAGCTCCACACCCCGTGGAGCCATGGGCACGACGAGGACCCCGTCGATCTGCGCGTCCCCGACGGCCGCATGCACGCGACGCAGGATCTCCTCGTAGCCCTCCCCTGCCGCGTCGGCGCCGTCGATCCCCAGAAGCACCCCACCGGCATCCGACTTGTGCACCACCTCGGGCGAGACGACCTTCATGGCCACAGGCGAACCGAGGTCGGCAGCGGCACGGGCGGCGGTTTCCGCGTCACGAGCCAGGTGCCACGGCCCCACATCCAGGCCGTGGCGGCCCAACAACTCACGTCCGACCGGTTCGGTCAGGGCACGTACGCGGTCGGTGGCCACCCTCGGCGCCACGCGGAGGTCGGCGCGCCCGTCGGCCAACGCCTGCACGCGCCCCCGTTCCCACAGCGCACCGAGACAGCGCACGGCGGTCTCCACCGACCCGTGCACCGGAACGCCGGCAGCCCGCAGCAGGGCATGGGCCTTCGGGCGCGCATGGGTGTAGGCGCTCTGTACGAGCAACGGCTTGCCGTGGCTGGCGGCGAGGTCGGCCATCCCTTCCGCCGCGGCCTCTTCGGCCGCGGCCAGTTCGCCGCTGAACCGGATCCCATAGCCGCCGAACAGCCCCACGCAGAGCACGGCCGCGACGTCATCGTCCGCGAACAGCGCCTCGACGCAGCTGTCGAACAGCCCCGGGTCCCGATCGGTGGCACCGGCGACATCGACGGGGTTGGCCGTGGACGCCGCCGGCGGGAGCAGCTCCTCCAACCGGTCCCGGGTGGCCCCGGCCAGCTCCGCGAGCTCGAGCCCGTAGCCCCCGAGGGCATCCGCGGTGATGGTGGCGTGTCCCCCACCGTCGGCCAGCACCGCGACCCGTGGGGTCCGCATCGCCGGCTGGTGCAGCACCGCCTCCCCGACGGCCAGCAGCTCGTCGGAACGCTCGACCACGATGACGCCCGCCTGCCGCAGCACGGAACTCGCGACCTTCGGGCTGCCCGCGATCGCGCCCGTGTGTGACAGCGCCGATCGCCGCGCCGCCTCGGAGCGCCCGGCCTTGTAGACGACCAACGGCAGCTCACGGCTGACCTCGGCGGCGGCCTGCAGGAAGGCCCGGCCGTCACGGAAACCCTCGGCGTACAACAGCACGGCCCCGGTCCCGGGGTCCTCGGCGAAGTACGGCAGTAGCTCGTGGTAGCGCAGGCCCGCCTCGTTGCCGATACCGACGTAGGCGCTGTAGCCCACCGAACCGGCCGCGGCCGCGTCGGTGAACAGCGACAGGGCGACGTTGCCGCTCTGGCACACCAGCGCGAGCCGTCCTTCGGGAACGTCGGCGGCGCCCACGAGGTTGAGGCGCTCGGGAAGGTTGAAGATCCCGTTGGTGTTGGGGCCGACCAGCGCGATGCCGTGGGCCGCCGCGACGGCGGCGACCTCCTCCTCGAGCGCCCGTCCCTCGTCGCCGGTCTCCCCGAAGCCGACCGCGATCACCACGGCGGCCTTCACGCCCTTGCGTCCGCAGGCCTCGAGCAGCTGCGGCACCAGGGCGGCTGGAGTGACCAGCAGGGCCAGGTCGACCTCACCCGGGATCGACTCCACGTCGGCGTAGGTGGTCAGCCCGAGGATCTCGTCCGCCCGGGGGTTGACCGGATAGATCGGGTGCGGGAAACCATCGGCCTGCAACCGCGCGATCGCCTGGTAGCCACGCTTGAGCGGGTCGCTGGAGGCCCCGAGGACCGCGACGTTGCGGGGCGCCAGCAGGGCGGCGACGGCGTCCGACATCAGCGGCTCCCTCCGTCCCGTGCCTCGCTGCCCGAGAAGTTCGCCAGCCCCGAGCTCCACTCGTCGCTGTCCATGCACTCGAGCATGCCCTCGGCCTCGAGGACCAGCGCCTCGTCCAGCGACATCGACCCGGCGCCGTGGACGGCCCGCTTGGCCAGGCCGACCGAGAGCTTCGAGAGCCCGGCCAGTTCCTCGGCGAGTTCCCAGGCCCGCTCGTGCACCCGCTCGGTCGGAACCGCCTCGGTGGCCAGTCCCCAGTCGACCGCCTCGGCCCCCGACAGTGGCTGCCCGAGCAGCAGCAGCTGTTTCGCGCGCATCGCCCCCGTGAACAGCGGAAGTCGCTGACTGAGCCCACCCCCGACGAACGTGCCGAGCCCCACCTCGGGGAAACGCAACTGCAGCTCGTCGGCGCACACGACCACGTCCGCGCTCAACGCCAGCTCCGCTCCCGCCCCGATCGCGTGGCCGTGCACGGCGGCGACCACGGGCAACGGCATCGTCTGCAGCAACCGGCACACACGCTGCCCGGCCCACACGTAGGCGCGGCGCTCCGCCGCCGACCGTTCACGTTCCGCATGGGCCTTGCGGTCCGCGCCGGCGCAGAAGGCCCGCCCGGCGCCGGAGAGCACCAGCACCCGGGCCCCGTCGTCGGCGGCGACCTCACGCAGTGCCGGCTCGAGGTCGGCGTACAGCTCCTCGGAGACCGCGTTGAGTCGCTCCGGGCGGTCCAACTGCACGTGCCGGACCCCACCACGGGACTCGCTGCGGACGAAGGACGGTCTGGTGGTCATTGCTCCTCCGGGACGGAGTGTCGGGGGCGCACTCAGCCGGCCGCCCGGCTGCGTGAGGCCCGTCGGCGGTCGGACGTGGGATCCTCGGGCTCCCGGGCGTTGGCGACGTAGACGTCGAACTCGTCGAGCAGTTCCTCCTCGAGCAACAGCGAGGCGCGGGTGTCCGCCCCGAGCTCGGTGGACACCGCACTGGCCAGGGCCTGCACGAGGCTGACGACGGCGGTCATCGAGCGCAGGATCGCCACGCCGGCGACCTCGACGTAGAAGACGTGGTCCGCGTGGGCGATCAACGGGGAGGCCGGGTTGTCCGTGAACACGATCGTGGTCGCCCCGTGTCGTTTCGCGATGTCGACCGCGAGCAGGGTCTCGCGCACGTAGCGGTGGATCGACAACCCCACCACGACGTCCCCCGGCCCCACACGCCGGAGGACGTCGGGCAGGTCCCCGTGCCCCGCGCCGAGTTGATGGACCTCGTCACGGACGAGACCCAGGAGGTACGCCAGCAGAGTCGCCGGCGCGAACGATTTCCGGTGGCCGACCACGAACACCCGCCGGGCCCGGCTCAGCACGGCCACCGACCGGGTCCAGACCTCGGGGTCGACGTTGGCGAAGGTCCGCTCGATGTTCGCCCGGTCGTAGGCCGCCACCCGCGGCAGCAGGCCGCCCTCGACGGCCTCGAGGTGGTTGAGCGCGCTGAACCGCTCGACCATCTGCGCCTTGTCCCGGAGCCGCTGCTGACACAACCCGACCAGTTCCGGGTAGCCGGCGAGCCCCAGCGAGGTGGCGAAGCGAACGACCGTGGACTCGTTGACGTCGGTCGACTCGGCGAGGTGGGTGACGGTGCGGAACGCGCAGCCTTCAGGGTCGCTCAGGAGTCGCTCGGCCACCCGGCGCTGCTGGGGCGTGAAGGTCTCGAACTGCGCGCGTAGACGCTGCTCGAGCTCCTTGTAGTTCGCCGGTGCGGGCAACGCGTCCACCAACCGTCGAGGCGCCTACTGCCGTAGTACAAACTAATTTGCACAGACCCTAACGATGCCGCCCCGAGGCAGCAAGGGTTTTCGACGACGAGGAAAACGAGCCACCGTCCGCGGTTGCATCCTCGGGTGGG
>SLRZ01000150.1 GCA_007130695.1 Nitriliruptoraceae bacterium | reverse complement strand
CTGGAGACCGTCATCGCGGAGGAGCACGCGAAGGTTGGCGGCGGTCACGAGATCTCGGTGGCCTCGAACCCGGAGTTCCTCCGCGAGGGCTCGGCCGTCGAGGACACGCTGCACCCCGACCGGGTGGTGATCGGCGTGCACTCGCCCGAGGTCGGCGCCCTCCTGCGTCGCGTCTACGAGCCCCTGCTCGGCGACGGAGCGGTCCCGGTCGTGGAGACCGACCTCGCCACCGCGGAGCTCATCAAGCACGCGTCCAATGCGTTCCTGGCGATGCGGATCTCCTACATGAACGGGGTCGCACGCATCTGTGAGCGCACCGGCGCGGACGTCTCGCTGGTGGCCGAGGGCATGGGTTACGACCAGCGGATCGGGCACGCGTTCCTCCAGGCCGGGCTGGGCTACGGCGGCTCCTGTTTCCCGAAGGACGTGGAAGCCTTCATCCACATTGCCCGCGAGCTCGGCTACCCGTTCCGGATGCTCGAGGAGGTCCGCGACATCAACCTCGAGCAGCGCCAGATCGCCCTCGACAAGGTGCGCCTCGAGCTCGGCTCCCTGCGGGGCCGCACGGTGACCCTGCTGGGGGTGGCGTTCAAGCCGGGCACCGACGACCTGCGCGAGGCGCCGGCCGTCCACATCGCCCGTGCGCTGTTGCGCGAGGGCGCCCACGTGCGGGCCTACGACCCGGTCGCGCTCGCCCCGCTGGCGCAACTGCTGCCCGAGGTGAAGGGCGTCGACGATGCGGTCGAGGCCTGCCGCGGGGCCGACGCGGCGATCGTGTGCACCCAGTGGGAGGAGATCGTCTCCCTGTCGTTGACCGACGTGCGTGACGCCCTCGCCGTCCCGGTGCTCGTCGACGGCCGCAACGTGTTCGAGCCCGCGGCGGCGGTCGCCGCCGGACTGCGCTACCACGCGATCGGTCGGCCCACTCCGGGCGCCGAGAGTTCCCGCTGAGCGTCGACTGCACGTCGTCCGCTGCGCGCGCGGGGTGGACCGACGCGCGGATCAGCGATCCCAACAGCCTCTCCGAGCGCCCAGAAGGCCTCGTGGTGCCATATTTCGACGGATCGAGGGATCTCGGATGGAACCCTCGGCCGTGGCCGTTCGTTGGGTGTCCCGGTGGACACTGTCCGAACGCGTCCGACCGTCAAGGGGCCCGGGCGCGCGGCCGAGTCCTCCCAAGTGACCCTCGGAGGCTGTGTGCGTTCCAAGACCGCCAGTGCCCTGACCCTGGCCCTGCTGTTGACGCTGCTGTCCCCCGTGGGCACGGCGGGCGCGGTCACGGGCGGGGTGACCGTCACCGGGTCCGGCTTCGGCCACGGCGTGGGCATGTCGCAGTACGGCGCCCGGTCGTTGGCGGTCAAGGGTTGGAACTCCACCCGGATCCTGCAGTACTACTACGAGGGCGTGGAGCTCGAGGCCCGCGACGTCGGCCCGTCCGGCTCTCGGAACCTCCGGGTCGGGCTCACCGCCAATCAGCGCAGCTGGCGCTTCGACAACGCATCCACCTCGGCCGACGATCTCCACGTCTGGCTCGACGGCGGCAGCAGTGGCCGGGTCCCGCGGGTCGCGCCCGGCGCCACCGTCCGGGTGCAGCAGACGGGCGGCAGTGACTGCGAGGTCACCATCGGCTCGCGGACGTGGAAGGCCGACTGCGGCGACCTCGCGGTGCGCTGGCCCGTGAACGACGCCGCCCCGAAGACCTACGTGCGGATGCCGCGTTCCGAGGCACACGACCTCACGCTGGCCCGCGGCTGGATCAACTTCGTCCAGGCGAACAGCAACACCGTGCACACCCGCCTGCAGATCCACATGGAGGACTACCTCTACGGACTGGCCGAGGTGCCCTCCTCGTGGCCGGACGCGACCCTGGAGGCCCAGGCCGTCGCCGGGCGCACCTTCGCGCTCAACCGGGTCGCCAACCCGCGCGGGGCGCAGTGCAGCTGCCACCTGCTGACCACGGTCTCCGACCAGCACTACACCGGCTGGGCGAAGGAGGCCGCCGCCCCCCGGTGGGTCAGCGCCGTGGACAACACCAACAACCCCTCGCGGACCTGGGGCCGGGTGATCACGCACAACGGCAACCTCATCAACGCCTTCTACTCCTCGTCCTCGCCGGGACGTACGGAGTTCAGCCAGGACATCTGGTCGGCGACCGTCCCGTATCTGGTGAGCAAGGACGACCGGTTCGCCCACGACGCGGACGCCAACAACCCGCGCAGCAGTTGGACCGAGGAGTTCGGCTACTTCGACTTCTCGCGCCGGCTCGGGTTCGACGCGGTGCACGACGTGACCCTGATCAGCCGTATGGGGTCGGGCAACCCGGCCGTCTACCGCGTCACGGGCTCCAAGGACGGCGCCGACCTCACCCGCGACCTGCACACCCACCGCGACCTGCGCCAGATGCTGGGGCTGCCCTCGCACGGGATCGCCAGCATCGTCGTCGACCGCCCGGTGGACTTCGACTGGGTCACCGGTGACTTCACCGGCGATGGCAACGACGACGTGGCCGGCTTCAACAAGGGCACCGGCGAGTGGATGGTGGGGGTCTCCGATGGCCAGGGCGCCTATGACTTCGCCACGTGGAACCGCTTCTCCACCCGGGAGGGGTGGCAGACCCACCTGGTGGCCGATGTCAACGGCAACGGCACCGACGAGATTCTGAGCTTCCACCCCGGCAGCGGCAACTGGATCGTCCAGCGCTCCGACGGGTCGTCGTTCAGCCACTCGGTCTGGACCCGCTTCCGCACCCGCAGCGGCTGGGAGAGCCACTCCGTCGGTGACGTGCGCGGCAACGGCCGGGACGAACTGATCAGCTTCCACGGTGGCACGGGCAACTGGGTCGTGACCAGCGGGGGCAGCTCCTCGGTCTGGGGCCGCTACCGCACCACCAGCGGGTGGGACACCCACGTCGCCGACGTGACCGGCGACGGCCGTGACGACATCGCCACCTACCACCCCTCGACGGGCAACTGGGTCGTCAACCGTTCCACCGGCAGCAACTTCGTCTCCAGCCGCTGGGCGCGCTACCGCACCCGCACCGGCTGGACGCACAACGTGGCCGACGTGACCGGTGACGGTCGCGCCGACCTCGTCAGCTTCCACCCCTCGACCGGCAACGTGGTCCGGGGCGTCTCCGACGGCGTCTCGAGGTTCTCGACCTCGGTCTGGACGCGGTACTCGGACGGGCGGGTGTGGCAGGAGCACATGGTCGGCGACGTGACCGGCAACGGCCGGGCCGAGCTGGTGAGCCTGCACGACAACGGCCGCTGGGTGGTCACCCGCGACGTGGGCACCTCGGTGCGCTCCTCGCGGTGGGGTGAGCTGCCCACCGGCAACGGCTGGCAGTGGCACTCGATCACCGATGCAAACGGTGACGGCCGCGCCGACGTGACCAGTTTCAACCGCAACGCCGGCACCTGGTGGGTGTCGCGTTCGACGGGGACGGCCTTCGAGCCGTCCCGATGGGCGAGAATGTGATGATCAATGATGCAGTGACGCGGCCCGGTGCGGGCCGCATGGGATGGACCGTACGCGTCACGCTGGTGGCGCTGACGGCGAGCATGGTCGCGGCCTGGCCGGCGGTTTCGCCCTCGTCCTCCGCAGAGGCGTCCCCGGCGAGCACCCGCGTGGTCGACCTCGAGGAATGGCGCGAACTGCCGCGCGCCGAACGGATCGCGGCGGCGCGTGAGCGGCTCAGTGCCGCACGTTCCGGCATGAGTGAGCTGGCGGACAACGGGCGTGCCGGGGACGCCGCTGAGGACGAGGCGGCCGCGGAGTCGGCGGCCATCGCCGCCGAGGAGGTCGCCGAGGCCGAGCAGGAGACGGCCGAGGCCGCGGACCGGGCCTGGCAGGTGACGCCCGAGCTGCCGGTCGGCGACGCCATCATGGTCGGCGTCGAACTGCCCGACGGTGAGCAGCCGGACATCGAGGTCCGAACGAAGCTCCAGGGCGAGTGGAGCGAGTGGACCGCAACGGAGTTCCCGGGTGTCGAGGACGGCCCGGAGCCCGACAGCGAGGAGTTCGAGGAGGCCAACAACGCCACCGAACCGGTCTGGTTCGGCGAGGCGGAGCGTCTTCAGGTGCGTATCGAGGGGGAGCAGGCCCCGCGTGGCGCCAAGCTGCACGCCGTCGACATCGACGGGCCGCTCGAGTTCGACCCGGCCGAGCAGCGTGCGGGCGCCGCCGACGCGGCCCCCCGCATCATCAGCCGCTCCGCGTGGGACCCCAACAACGAGTGCCGCCCCCGGTCGAGCCCCAGCTACGCGACCAACGCGCGCTTCGCCGTCATCCACCACACGGCGGGTTCGAACAACTACACCCAGGCGCAGGCGGCCTCGCAGATGCGCGGTATCTGCCTGTACCACCGCAACGCCAACGGCTGGAGTGACATCGGCTACAACCTCGTCGCCGACCGCTTCGGCCGGGTCTACGAGGGCCGCGCCGGCGGCGTGGAGCGTGCGGTCATCGGCGCCCACGCGGCGAACTACAACACGGGCTCGTTCGGTGTGGCCGTGATGGGCTGCTTCGACCACTCCTGCTCGTCGTCGTTGGGAAGTCCCGGTCTGCCGAGCGCGGCGCTGCGTGCCGTGGACGAGGTCGTGGCCTGGAAGTTCTCGATCCACGGCATCGACCCCCACGGCCGGATCAGCTACCGCAACGGTCGGGGCAGCACGGTCACCCTCGACACGATCGTGGGGCACCGCGACGTGGGCACGACCTCCTGCCCGGGCAGCTACTTCGCGCCCTACGTCCGCGGGTCACGGCCGATGAAGGACCGGGTGGCGCCGCTGATGGAGCAGATCGCTCCGCCATGGGAGGAGGCCCAGGCCGGCAACTTCTCCGACCGCAACAGCTCGGACCTGACCACCTTCGACGCGGGCGCCCACCTCGGCCTGCGTTCCAATGGCGGCTCCTTCGACGAGGAGACCTGGTCCAACTGGCGGACCCGGACGGGTTGGCAGGCACACCTGGTGGGTCGGTTCCACGGCGACTCCCGCGACCAGATCGCGAGCTTCCACCCGAGGACGGGCAACTGGGTGGTCTCCCGGCACAACGGCTCGGGCCTGTCGCACTCGGTGTGGACCTCCTACCGGACCAACAGCGGCTGGGACACCCACCTGGCCGGGGACTTCAACGGCAACGGCAGCGACGATGTCGCCAGTTTCCACTCCGGCACCGGCAACTGGGTCGTGTCCACCTCCAACGGCAGTTCGTTCGTCCCGCGGGGTGTGTGGTCGAAGTTCTCCACCACCCGGGGGTGGCAGACGCACCTCGTGGGCGACTTCACCGGCAACCGGCGCGACGACATCCTCAGCTACCACCCCGGCACGGGCAACTGGATGCTGCAGCGTTCCACGGGCCGTGGCTTCGAGATCGAGCGGTGGAACAACTTCCGCACGAAGACCGGCTGGCGGGACCACCTCGTGGGGGACTTCACCGGCAACGGCGTCAAGGACGTCGCCAGCTACCACGGCGGCACGCGCAACTGGATCGTCTCCCGCAACCGCGGTGGGGCGGTCGGCGGGGTCCTCGGCGTCGGCGGGGTCGTCACCGAGGTCTGGGACCGGATGCCGACCGCGAACGGCTGGACCCAGCACCTGGTCGGCGACGTCACCGGCAATGGCCGTGACGACCTCGTGTCGGCCAACAGCACGGCCCCGTCGCTGTGGATCAACCGTTCCACCGGCTCCTCCTTCGAGGGGGCGCGCCTGCGTCGCAAGCACGACCCGGGCGCGTGGGACCACCACGTGTTGCTGGACGTCAACGGCAACGGACGCCAGGACGTGGCGAGCTACCACGGCCGGCAGAACTCCTGGTGGGTGACCGACTCCGGCGGCGAGTTCAGCCGCTGGCGGTAGGCGCGGTCGGCTCCGGGTCCGATGTGTGCGGGCGCCCCCTCGGGGGTGCCCGCCACGCGTCCGGGCTGGGTGGGGCCAGGCGATCACGAGTGGGCGGGTCTGCGCACCTGCGGGCGACCTTGAGCCCCGTGGCGCTGGGCGCACCGCGCCGAGCGCGTCCCTCAACATCCACCGGTGGTGTGCCGATGGTCCGGGTGTCCCTGCTCCCGTCCCGAGGTCCCCCACGATGCTGGCACTTCACGGGCCGCGTACCACCGGCCACGGCGGCGTCCTGGTCCTGCTGCTGGTGGTCGCGATGGCCG
The DNA here is from genome assembly GCA_007130695.1 of Nitriliruptoraceae bacterium. Taxonomy (GTDB): domain Bacteria; phylum Actinomycetota; class Nitriliruptoria; order Nitriliruptorales; family Nitriliruptoraceae; genus SKLC01. Next base: position 12,112 of record SLRZ01000150.1, on the reverse strand, counting down.
CCGCACTGCTGCCCGCCTCCGCCGCCTCGGCGGCGGTCGACGCCGGGGCGGAGGCGGACTTCGTCTCGCGGACGAACCAGGAACGCACCCAACGGGGACTGCCGGCCCTGCGCGTGTGCACCGAACTGCGCAGCCCCGCCCGCTCCCACAGCCGGGTCATGGCCGGGGCCAGCCACCTGCATCACAACCCCAACCTCGGCAGCGACGTCGACTCCTGGCAGCGGGTCGCCGAGAACGTGGGCCGGGGCCGCAGCGTCGGTTCGTTGCACGACGCCCTGATGAACTCCCCGGGCCATCGCGCGAACATCCTCGACGGCCGGGTCACGCAGCTCGGCATCGGCGTGGAAGTCGACTCCTCGGGCCAGATCTGGGTGACCCAGGTGTTCCGCCAGCCCCGTTCGGGGGCCGCGTGCACCTCCCCCGGCCCCGCCTCGGGGAACACGGACGTCCTGTCCTCGACCCCGGGCGGGGACACCGGCCTGAGCGGGGACTTCACCGGCGACGGCAGGGACGAGCTCGCCCGTTTCGACGAGGCCACCGGGGAGTGGACGGTCCGGCGCTCGACGACCCTCGGCACGGTGACGGAGCGCTGGGGCCGCTTCTCCACCCGCACCGGCTGGAGCGCGCACGTGGTGGGTGACTTCGACGGTGACGGCCGTGATGACATCGCCAGCTTCCATCCCCGCTCCGGCAACTGGGTCGTGTCACGCTCGACCGGCTCCGGGTTCTCGACCTCGGTGTGGAACTCGTTCTCGACCGGCTCCGGGTGGCACACCCACCTCGCCGGTGACTTCGACGGTGACGGCCGCGACGACATCGCCAGCTTCCATCCCCGCTCCGGGAACTGGGTCGTGTCGCGTTCGACCGGTTCCGGGTTCTCGTCCAGCGTCTGGACCACGTTCAACTCCGGTGCCGGCTGGGGCACCCACCTGGTGGGCGACTTCACCGGCAACGGACAGGACGACCTGGCGAGTTTCCACGAGCGGCTCGGCCGGTGGGTCGTGACGCGCTCGACCGCGTCGGGCGCCCGCTCCTCGGTGTGGGCCCGCTTCAAGACCCGCTCCGGGTGGAACACCCACGTGGCCGGGGACTTCAACGGCAACGGGCAGGCCGACGTCGCGAGCTTCCACGAGGGCCTCGGCCGGTGGGTGGTGACCCGTGCGACCAGTTCCGGGATCCGCTCCTCGGTATGGGCCCAGTTCCGGACCCGCTCCGGCTGGAACACCCACCTGACCGGCGATTTCAACGGAGATGGCCGGGACGGGCTGGCGAGCTTCCACTCCGGCAGCCGCAACTGGGTGATGACCCACGCCCGGGCCGACACCGGGGTCCGCTCCTCGGTCTGGGCGACGTTCAGCACGGCCAACGGCTGGGGGGAGCACCTGGTCGGCGACATCACCGGCAACGGCCGCTCCGACATCGCCAGCTATGCCACCGGCTCCGGGAACTGGATCGTGTCGCGTTCCACCGGTTCGTCGCTGAGCTCCGCGATCTTCTAGGAGCCCCGCGAGCGTCGCGTCCGGGGCACGCCCAGGCCAGCACGCCTGGCCTGCGATCCCCACCGGGTCGGGCCGCCGTCCCGGTCGTCGGCCGGCAGACCCGTGGTTGGTAGCCTCCGCCGGTCCGGCCCTCCCGGTCCGGGCCGAACCCACTCCGCGGGGGTCGTTGGGATGCGCACCGCCTGTCTCCTGCTGCCGCGGGCCGGGAGCGTCGCACCCACGGAGCCGGGCCCGGCGCGCCTGGCCGCCCAGGTCCGGGCGCTCGGCGTCGAGCGGGTGGTGGTCGTGACCGCCGGCGACACCGGACTCCCCGACGGGTTGGAGGGAGTCGAGGTCCGGCGTGCCGGCACCTGGACGCAGCTCCTCGAGGTGCTCCCGGACCTGGCCGCGACCTCGACGACGCTCGACCTCCTCGATGGGTCCCTGGTCGCGCACGACGCCGTCCTCGAGGAGTTGCTGCTGTCCGCCGGCGACGGCGCCCTCGTCGCGGCCGGCACGGGCCACCCCGGTGAGCTGCCGGCGCGGGTGGTCGACGGCCGGCTCTCCGACGTCGCGGTCCCGACGGAGGTCGCGGCGCGGTCCGGCGCCGCCGACCCCGGGGCGGAGGCCGGCGACCCGGGAGTCGGGGGCGCCCCCGCCGCGTCGCTGGGCGGCCCCACGGTCGCGGGGGCACTCCACGTGGGCCCGGGCGCGATCCGGCCACTGCAGGAGGCGCTCGAGCGACTCCGCGGAAGCGGGACGGGGCCCGACGATGGGGACGGACCGTTCGGGTCGGGAGACGATGACGTCGGTCTCCCGCAGAACGGGCCGGCGGTGCCCCCGGACGGGCCCTCGGTACCGCCCGACGGCACCGGCGCCGTCGCGTGGCTCGTCCGTGCGCTGGTAAGGGGCGGGACCCCGGTCGGCCTCGTCGACCCCCGCGGCCTGGTGCTCCGGCGGGTCGGCGACGAGGTGCAGCGCGACGCGGCCCGCCGCGACCTCGCGGAGATCGACGGGGAGGCCGGGCGCCTGGCCCGGGCGGTCAAGGCCCGGGACGGCTTCTTCACGACCTACCTCGTCAGCCCCTACAGCCGCTACCTGGCCCGGTGGTGTGCCCGCCGGGGCCTGAGCCCCGACCAGGTCACCGTCGCCTCCCTGTTCCTGGGGCTGGTGGCGGCCGCGGCGTTCGCGCTTGGCACCCTGCCCGCGGCCGTGGTCGGCGCGTTGGCGCTGCAGGCGGCGTTCACGCTGGACTGCGTCGACGGGCAGCTGGCGCGCTATGCCCGCCGCTTCTCCGCCCGCGGCGCCTGGCTGGACGCCGTGTTCGACCGCACCAAGGAGTACGTCGTCTACGCCGGGCTGGCGGCCGGAGCGGTACGGGCGGGTGACGACGTCACGGTGTGGTGGCTGGCCGGCGGGGCGCTCGCGCTGCAGACGCTGCGCCACCACCTCGACTTCGCGTTCACCGTGCACCGCGAGGCCCGTGAGGAACCCCTGCCCGTCCGCGACCTCGGGGACACGGCTGACTGGCTGGCGGACCGCACCGCGACCGTGGCCGGGGCCGGCGAAGCAGCCCGTCCGTTGGCACGGGGCGGGCTGCTCGGGGCGGCGCGCCGCCTGGAGGGCGTGCCGGGCCTGCGGTGGGCCAAGAGCATCATCATCCTTCCGATCGGTGAGCGGTTCGCGGTCATCTCGCTGGGCGCCGTCCTGCTGGGTGCGCGCGGCACGTTCCTCGTGCTGCTGGGCTGGGGGACGGTCGCGGCCGGCTACCTCACCACCGGCCGGGTTCTGCGCTCGGTGCGGTCGCGGCACGCCCCCGCGCCGGCGGCCTCGCCGCAACGAGCGTTCCTCGACCTCGGGCCCGTGGGCCGCCGGCTGCCGGCCACGCCGCTGCCCGGGGCGGTGCTCGCGCCGCTGACGCTGGGGCTCGGTATCGCCGCGCCGTTGGCGGCTGCCGCCGGGGTGATGGATGCCCGGGGCCTGGTCGCCGGCGTGCTGGTCGCGGGACTGCTCCTGGTGGTCGCCCGGCCGCCGCGGGCCCTGGACTGGCTGGTGCCGCCCGCCCTGCGCGCGGCGGAGTACGGGGGCCTGCTGGCGTTGGCCTGGTGGGCCGGGTCGACGGCGGCCGCCGTGTCCGCCTTCGTGCTGGTCGCGCTGGTCGCCTACCACCACTACGACACCGTCTACCGAGACCGGGCGCTGGGCACGACGCCGCCGCGGTGGGTCGACGACGCGCTCGGGGGCTGGGAGGGCCGCCTCGCGGTGGCCCTGGTCGCGGGCGCCCTCGGGTTCCCCGCCGTCGCGCTCGCGGCGCTGGCGGCCTGGTGCGGCGGGCTCGCCGTCGTGGAGAGCGTCGGCTGGTGGCGACGGGCCACCGGCTGAAGGCCCCCGGAAACGGCCTGCCGGTGTCCGGGCCCTAGAGTCGGGGCCGCGGTGCCACGTGGGCGCCATGTGGCCCGACGAGGAGGACGAGGACATGCGAGGTGTGGTGCTGGCCGCTGGCGGCGGGACGCGGCTGCAGCCGCTGACCGACGACCGCCCGAAGACGATGCTTCCGGTCGCCGGGGAGCGCTCCATCCTCGAGTTGGCGCTGGCCAACCTCGCCGCCAACGGCATCGACGACGTGACCGTGGTCACCGGCCACCGCGCCGACGTCATCGAGCAGGCGGCCCCCGGCCTCGAACAGCGCACCGGTGTCAGCCTGCGACTGCGCTACAACGAACGCTTCGCGGACCTCAACAACGCCTACTCGCTGTGGCTGGTCGCCGACGTGCTCGGCGAGGGCGCGGTGGTCGTCAACGGCGACACGGTGCATCCGCCCGACGTCGAGCGGCGGCTGCTGGACGCGCCCGCCGACGAGGCCCTGGTGCTGGCCCTGGACCGGGAGAAGTCGCTGGCCGAGGAGGAGATGAAGGTCCTCCTCGACGACGACGGCGCCCTGTCGCGCATCCACAAGAGCCTCGATCCGCACGAGGCCGCCGGCGAGTACATCGGCGTCGCCCGGATCGGCCCCGCCGCGGCCGAGGGGCTCGCCGATGCCCTGCGCGCAACCTACGAGGCCGACGGGAACCGCTACTACGAGGACGGCTTCCAGGAGTACGTCGACCGCGGCAACCGGGTCGCGACCGTGCCGATCGGGAACGTGGCCTGGGTGGAGGTCGATGACCACGCCGACCTCGCCCGTGCCCGCGAGGTCACCGCGTCGTGGGACGGCTCCGGTCCCGGCGGCCCGCAGTAGGCTCCGGCCGGCCGCGCGGCCCGGCCGCGGGCACCGGTCGACGGGTGAAGGGAGTCGGGTGCTGACGGCCCTCGCCAAGCGAATCCTGCGTGCGGGCGACCGCGCGTGGCTGGCCGTGCGCAGTCTGCGGGCGCGGCGGCTGGAGGCGGGCCAGCGTCCGGTGCAGCGCGACGGGCGGTGGTATCTGGCCCGCGTGGTGGAGCCGGCACCGGTCGCCGAACTGATCCGCGGATCCCTCGATCTGGTCACCGCCGCCTGCCGCGAGGAAGGCGCCTGGTTCGCGGTGCTGCCCGCCGCCGACGGGCAGTCCACCCGCGTCGCCATCCGCGACGAAGCGGCTCCGGCCGTCCTCGGCCGGCTGGTCGCGGCCGGGCAGGAGCGGGCGTGGTACGCCTGGCCGCGGGGCCGCCGCCGGGCCGGCCTGCTGCGCGACCTCGACCCCGCCACCTCGGCGGGCCCGATCCGGATCTTCCAGGTCGCCGCCCTGGCCGACGGCGGCATCGTCGCGGGCCCGGAGCACGCCTGCCACCTGGTGCTGGCCGGGGAGGACGGGGGGCTGCTCGAGGTCGGGCCGGACAACCTGGTGGCCGAGCGTTTCCCCGCCGACGCTCCGGCCTCGACCGTCGAGGTCCTCGGGCGCACCTACCCGACCGTGGCGCCCTTCGGTCGCACCGGTCACCTCGGCGCGGTCGAGTTCCCGATCGACGTGGTCTACACCTGGGTGGACGGCAACGATCCCGCCTGGCGCGCGAGCCGGGACGAGTACCTCGGCGCGGCCGGCCGGCTCAACGAGGAGGCGGTCAACGCCTCCCGCTGGATCGACCGTGACGAGCTGCGCTACTCCCTGCGTTCGCTGCACATGCACGCGGAGTGGGTCAACCACGTCTGGCTCGTCACGGCCGGCCACGTGCCCGCCTGGCTCGACGTCGACCACCCCGGTCTGACCGTGGTCACCCACGAGGAGATCTTCCCCGACCCGGGCGTGCTGCCGACGTTCAACTCGCACGCCATCGAGGCGCAGCTGCACCGCATCCCGGGCCTGGCCGAGCACTACCTGTACTTCAACGACGACGTCCACCTCGGCCGGCGCGTGCCGCCACGCCGCTTCTTCCAGCCCAACGGCGTGCCCCACTTCTTCCCGTCGCGCTACCACCTCGACCTCGGCCCGGCCCGGCCCGAGGACCCGCCGGTGATGGCGGCCGGCAAGAACGGCCGCGACCTGCTCGAGGCCCGCTACGGGCGCATCGCCACCCAGAAGCTCAAGCACACCCCCCATCCGCAACGCCGCTCCACGATGGCCGCGCTCGAGGCCACCTTCCCCGAGGAGTTCCGGCGCACCTCGGCGTCGAGGTTCCGTTCGCTGACCGACGTGTCGGTGGCGTCCTCGCTGGTACACCACTTCGCCTACCTGGAGGAGAAGGCGGTGCCCGCCGACCTGCCCTACCGCTACATCGACCTGGTCGACCCGGGCCTCGAGGACTGGATGGAGCGCACCGCCGCCCAGCGCCCCCTGGACGTGTTCTGCGTCAACGACACCACCGGGACGCCCGAGCAGCTCGCCGCCCGTGGCCCGCTGCTGCAGCGCTTCCTGGCCGACTACTTCCCGCTGCCGAGCCCCTTCGAGCGCTGAGCCCGCCGGCTTCCCCGCTCGGGCGGTGGCCGGGGTCGCTGCAGGTATCGTTCGGCGCAGCCCACGTGACGAAAGCGCCCGAGTGCCCCTGCTGGCCCGCACCATCGCCACCCCCGTGGCCATCGTCGTGCGCCCCGGCGCGGTCGAGGGGCTCGGCGGGCTGCTCGCGGACGGACGGATCTCGGCGGGCGGCGACGTCGCCGTGGCGGTGGGGCCGGGCCAGGGGGAGGACATCACCCGCCGGCTCGAGGACGCGCTGCCGGCCGCCACGGTGTGGACGGTCGAGGGCGGCACGGTCGAGGCGGCACGTGAGCTGGCCGACGACCTGCGCCGGGCCCACTACGACGCCCTGGTCGGCATCGGTGGGGGGCGGACCCTCGACGCGGCCAAGTACGCCGCCAGCCAGGTGGGCCTGCCGTTCGTGGCGGTGGCGACCAACCTCGCCCACGACGGGCTGGCCTCCCCGGTCGCCTCGCTGGACTCCGCGCACGGCCGCAAGGTCTCCTACGGGGTGCAGGTCCCGATCGCGGTGTTCGTCGACATCGACTTCGTGCGCGACGCCCCCACCCGGCACGTGCGCTCCGGGATCGGTGACGTGCTGAGCAACCTCAGTGCAGTCGCGGACTGGGAGCTGGCCGCCCGGGTGCGTGGCGAGGAGGTCGACGGCCTGGCGGTCGCGCTGGCCCGCAACGCCGCCGAGGCGGTGCTGGGCCTGGAGGCCGACGAGGACACCGACAGCTACCTCACCACGGTCGCGGAGAGCCTCATCGCGTCGGGCATCGCGATGACCGTGGCCGGCAGCAGCCGGCCGTGCAGTGGGGCGTGCCACGAGATCGGCCACGCCCTGGACGCGTTCTTCGGCTCTCCGGGCGCCCACGGCGAGCAGGTCGCGGTCGGGGCGCTGTTCGCCTCCTGGCTGCGAGAGGACCCGCGCCTGGCACAGCTCGACGCGTGCCTGCGCCGGCTGCGGGTCCCGCGGCTGCCCGCCGACCTCGGCCTGGACACCGAGTCGTTCGTGCAGGCCGTCGTCCGTGCGCCCGAGACCCGTCCCGGCCGGTTCACCATCCTCGAGCACCTCGCGCTGGACGAGCCGGCGGTGCGAAAGCAGGTCCATGCCTTCCTCGAAACCCTCGATACCTGAGCTGCGACGCGTCTGCCAGCCCGAGAGCCTCATGGGCCGGCGCAGCGCCGAGCACTGGGCCGGCCGCCTCTACATGCGCCGGCTGTCACTGCACGTGACCCGGCAGCTGCTCGACGCACCGGTCAGCCCCAACGCCCTGACCGTGTGGATGATGGTGGTCGGGGTCGCCGGTGCGGCCATCGCGGCGGTCCCGGCGGTGTGGTCGGCGCTCGTTGCGGCGCTGGCGATCCAGGTCTACCTGCTGCTCGACTGCGTCGACGGCGAGGTGGCGCGGTGGCGGAAGGCGACCTCGACCGCTGGGGTCTATCTCGACCGGCTCGGGCACTACACGGTCGAGGCCGCGCTGCTGGTGGGCCTCGGCGTCCGCGCCGCCGGCGGCGACCCCCTCGGGGCCCCGTGGCCGGCGCTGGGCGCGCTGGCCGCGGTGTTCGTGCTGCTCAGCAAGGCCGAGACCGACCTGGTCGTCCTGGCCCGGGCCAGTGCGGGACTGGACGTCAAGGAGGAGCGCGACCCCACCTCGTCGTCCGCGGCGCTGGCCACGGGCCGGTCGCTGGCGGCCCGGCTGCCGCTGCACCGCATCGTCGGGGGCGTTGAGCTGTCGCTGCTGCTGGTGGTCGCCGCGGTCGTGGACACGCTGGCCGGCGACCTGCTCGGCACCCGGACCCTGCTGGTGGCCGCCACGCTGGTGGCCGGTGGGGTGGCGCTGCTGCACCCGGTGATGATCCTGACCTCGAAGCGGCTCAAATGAGCGCACGGCTGGGGGTGGTCCTGCTCACGATGGGGGACCGCCCCGACGAGCTCGCGCGGGCGGTGGCCTCGCTGTACGAGCAGACGACGCAACCCGACGACGTGCTGGTGGTGGTCAACGCCCCCACCCCGCCGGACGGTGGGCGCCTCGAGGTCGCCGGTGCCCGCGTGCTGGCGGCGGGCGACAACCTCGGCATCCCGGCCGGGCGCAACCTCGGGCTCGACGCGGTCGAGGGCGAGGTGGTGTTCTTCCTCGACGACGACGCGTGGCTGGCCGGCCCCGAAGTGCTGGCGGGCGTGCTCGAACGGTTCGACACCGAATCAGACCTCGCGGTGGTCTCCCTGCGGGTGGTTGACGAGGACGGCCACACCCAGCGGCGGCACGTGCCCCGTCTACGCGTCGGGGACCCGGCCCGGTCCTCGGCGGTGACCACGTTCCTCGGGGGCGCGAGCGCGGTGCGGCGCCGGGCCTTCGAACAGGCCGGCGGGCTGCCGGGTGAGTTCTTCTACGCCCACGAGGAGACCAGCCTGGCCTGGCGGCTGGTCGACGCCGGCTGGCGGCTGCGCTACGACGGGGACCTGGCGGTGTCCCACCCCGCCACCGTGCCCGGCCGGCACGCGGTCGCGCGCCGCCTGAGCGCCCGCAACCGGATCCTGCTCGCCCGGCGCCATCTGCCGCTGCCGCTGGCGCTGCTCTACCCGCTGGTGTGGACGGTGTTGACACTCGTGCGCGACCCCGGCGCGGTGCGGGAACTGCTGCGCGGGACCCGCGAGGGCCTGCGTGCCGAGGTGGTCCGGGCCCCGATCTCCTGGGGCGGGGTGTGGCGCCTGACCCGCACCGGACGTCCGCCGGTGGTGTGATGTGGATGTGGCTACAATAGATTCCGTGAAGACGCCACATGGGAGACGTCATGGTCGAAGCCGGGATCCGGGACCTGCGTGATCACCTCAGCCGTCACCTCGAGCGTGTCCGGTCCGGCGAGGAGCTGCTGGTCACCGACCGGGGACGGCCGATCGCCCGGCTGGTCCCCGTCGAGGGGGCGGACACCTTCGAACGGCTGGTCGCGGAGGGCCTCGTGACCCCCGCCGCCACCCGTGGCCGGGATCGGCCCAAGACTCGCATCGCCGCCACCGGACCGGTCAGCGAACTCGTGGGTGAACAGCGTTCATGATCGCCTACTTCGACACGTCCGCGCTGATCCCGCTGCTCGTCGAGGAACCCGGGTCGGCCCGTGCCGGGCGGGTCTGGGACGCCGCCGACCACGTCACCTCGGTCCGGCTGGTCTACACCGAGGCTCGCGCGGCGCTCGAGCAGGCAGCTCGGCTTGGACGTCTGGCCTCGGGTGACCTGACCCTGGCGGTCGATGGGTTCGAGGCGCTCTATGACCAGCTGGACCTGCTCGACATCGACGACGACCTCGTGCGCCGGGCGGGCGACCTCGCGCAGCACCATGCGCTGCGGGGCTACGACGCCCTCCACCTCGCCGCCGTCGAACGTGTCCGGGGCGAGACGACCATCATGGTCACGGGTGACCGTGAGCTGTGCGCCGCAGCGGGCGCTCTCAGCCTTGCTGTCGCCGACACCTCCGTCGACCACCCGTCGCACTGGCGTCCGTGAGCCGTGCCTGGACGGCAGGCAGGGGTGAGCGTCGAGCGGGGGGCCGCGCGGTAGCATGCTCCTGCCCGCGCCGCCCCGGCCGCGCCTCCTTGTGGTGTCGTCCCGGTACGCCGGACTGCCCTCGCCCCCAGTGCTCGAGTCGACCGTGCCATCGACCCCCTCGGCCGTCCCCGACGGTCTCCGCCCGCTGGGCAGCACGCCGCCGCTGCGTGACTACCTGGCGGAGCTGTGGGAGCGTCGGCAGTTCGCCCTGACCTCGGCTTTCGGCGACCTGCGTGCCGAGCACATGAACACCGCGCTCGGCAACCTGTGGCACCTGCTCAACCCGATCCTGCTGATCGCGGTCTACTGGCTGATCTTCGACGTCGTGCTCAACATCTCCCGCGGCGGTCTGGAGAACTTCCTCGGCTTCCTCACGGTCGGGATCCTGGCCTACCAGTGGTCGCAGCGCACGATCGTGGAGGGCGCCAAGACGATCGTGCGCAACGAGGGGATGATCCGGTCCCTGCAGTTCCCCCGGGCGTTGCTGCCGCTGGCGACCCTGCTCAAGCACACGATCTCGTTCGCGCCCAGCTTCGTGCTGATGCTGGTGGTGATCCTGGCCACCGGGGAGGGGATCTCGGTCGCCTGGTTGATCGTGATCCCCGCCTTCGTGCTGCAGGTGATGTTCAACATGGGCTCGGTGCTGTTCATCGCCCGGGTCGCCGACCGCTTCCACGACACGACCAACCTGCTGCCGTTTCTGTTCCGGCTGGCCTTCTACGGCTCCGGGGTCATCTTCGCGGTCGACACCCGGTTCTCGACCGTGTTCACCCGCGAGTGGGTGGTGTGGATCTTCATCGCCAATCCGTTCTACGCGATGCTCGGGCTGTGGCGCGAGGGGCTGATGACGACCTACGAGATCACCACCCACGAGGTCCACTGGCTGTGGGTGTCCGCATCGGTGTGGGCGGTCGTAGGCCTGGTCGTCGGTCTGCAGTTCTTCCGCGCCGGCGAGAAGGACTACGGCCGTGGCTGAGACCGTCACCGTCGACGAGGGCGAGGGCACCGCCGGGTTGCCCACCGGTGACCTCACCGTGCTCGCCCGCAACCTCCACATCGTCTACCGCGTCTACGAGGACCGCCGCACCGGCATCCGTGAGCTGGTGGCCAACCGCTTCCGCCGCCCCTCCTACCGGGAGGTCCACGCCGTCCGCGGCGTCGACCTCGCCGCCCACCGGGGCGAGGCGATCGGCCTGATCGGACGCAACGGGTCGGGCAAGTCCACGCTCATGCAGGCCATCGCCGGCCTGCTCCCGCCCGCCGAGGGCGAGGTGTACGCCAGCAGCCAGCCGTCGCTGCTGGGCGTGAGCGCTGCGCTGAACAAGGCGGTCTCCGGTCGACGCAACATCGTGCTCGGGGGCCTGGCCCTCGGTCTCTCACGCGAGGAGATCGAGGAGCGCATGGACGAGATCATCGAGTGGACCGGGCTCGAGGACTTCATCGACCTGCCGATGCGCACCTACTCGTCGGGGATGAAGGCGCGGCTGCTGTTCGCGGTGGCGACCTCGGTGGAGCCCGAGATCCTGCTGATCGACGAGGCCCTCAACGTCGGCGATGAGGCGTTCAAGGAACGCAGCAAGGAACGCATCGCCGAACTCGTCGAGGGGGCCGGGACGGTGTTCGTGGTCAGCCACAGCCTCGGCACGATCGTGGAGCTGTGCAACCGGGTGCTGTGGCTCGACACGGGCGAGATCGTCCGCGACGGCGACCCCGAGGAGGTCGTCGAGGCCTACAAGGAGCACTTCCGGGAGCTCAAGCGCCAGCGCAAGGCCCGCAAGCAGGCCGCCCGGAAGAAGTCCGCCCGCAAGAAGGCCCGCCGCAAGGCCCGTCGCGAGCAGCGGGCGGCCGCGGCCGCGGGCACGCCGGAGCCGGACGCTCCCGACCGCGGCCGGACGCCGGACGCCGAGGACACCGGGAACGGCCCGGACGACGCCTCCGGGTCGACACGCCCCGGGAACGCGGCGCCGTGACGGCGCTGCCCCCGCTGCCCGGGCGCCCGACGGTCTCGGTGGTGGTCCCGGTGGGCCATGCGTCGGCGGCCGTGCTCGAGACGACGGTCGCCGCGGCGCTGCAGCCCGAGGTCGACGAGGTGGTGCTGGCCGTCGGGCCCTCCGGTGACGACACGCACGCGGTTGCTCGGGACCTGGCCGCCCGGCACCCGCGGGTCCGGGTGGTGGACAACCCCACGGGCCGCACGCCGTCGGCGCTGAACCGCGCG
>SLRZ01000081.1 GCA_007130695.1 Nitriliruptoraceae bacterium | reverse complement strand
GATCCGATCGGGTCCGGCACCGGCCTTTCTCGTAGGGCTTCAGTCGTCGCCGGGCCCGGCCTCGTCGGTGGTCGACGATGGTGGCGAACACCGGCAGGGTCTCGTCGTGGTTGTCGACGATCTCGAGGATCCTGGCCTGCTGCGGCGCGTCGATCTGGGCCGCGGTGGTGATGTTGCAGTACCCGCCGGTGCGGCCCAGCGGGTCGGGCCGGGGGAACACCCGGTTGACGTGGCTGTGGCCGTTGACCCAAAGGATGACGTTCGGATAGCGGTGGAGGAGTTCCTCGAGCTCCTCACCGCTGAAACGCTGCTCGAGACGGCCGGCGTGGTCCGGGCCACGGACCGGGCTGCATGGAGGCCGCGCGGTGGTGCGAGATGGCCACCAGCCGGTCGTCGTTCTCGGTGGAGACCTCGGACTCGCCCTCGAAGTAGCGCGAATGGACCTCGATGAGCCGCTGCTCGGGCCAGTGCGAACCCTCGCCGGTGGTGATGATCGAGCGTTCCAGCGTCGTGCCCTCGGGTGCGGCGGCGACGCCGTGGGTCCGCGCCATCGCCTGCTGGTAGCCGGGGAGCCACAGGGGCGTGGCCCACGCCGTGGTGGACAGCGCCGGTCGTACACCTGGCGACTCGCTCTCTGAACGGTTCGATGCCCGTTCCGTGTCGACCTGCTCGTCCGTCACCGGCCGAGGAGCCGCGGTGACCCCGGTGGCGGAGGTGCCCGTTGAGCGCACGCCTCCCGGCCCCCGGGTGACCCGATACCCCGGTCTGCGGTGCCATCGACGACGATCCGCCCGACTGCCGGGGTGTGGGGCCGGAACCGCCGACCGATCGCGGCGACCGTCCTGGATTTCGTCCGGCCCGCCGGTCGACCCGCATACTCCGGACACGACGACGAAGGACCAGGCGTGGGTAGGTGGCAGACGCAGCGTCGGGCGGCGGCCGCCGCAGAGCTCGTGGCGACGGCGCTGCCCCTGGTCTGGCGCTACGCCCGGGGGATGTCGGGGCGGGACGACACGGCCCGCGAGGTCGTGCACGAGGTCGTCCGGCTCGTCGGCGGCGACAGCTCTGACGACCTGCCCACCGAGACGCAGCTGCTGGCCCGGGCCCGGCTCGCCTGTCGGGGCGGGGTGGTCGAAGGACCGGCCCCTGTCCCGGACGGGGAATCCACGGCGGTCGACGACACGGACGGACAGAGGCCACCGGCCGCCTCCGGGAACGCCGGCACGGGACGGCTGCGCTCGGAGCTCGCCGAGGAACTCCTCGAACTCGAGACCGACGATCGGGAGGCGCTGCTGTTGCTCGACGTCCTCGGCCTGGACGTGGACCGTGCGGCCGAGATCTGCAACGTGGCGCCGGCCGCGCTGTACGAGCGTCGGCACCGGGCGCACGTCCGGCTGGTCGCCCGCGTGGTGGGGGAGGAGCTGTGAGCGACTGTCAGGACACCCGCCGGCGACTGTCCGAGGACGCCGACGACCCGCGCGTCGAGGAACACCTCGCGCGTTGTGAGGCGTGCCGCACCTACGCCGACGCGCTCGACACGGTCCAGCACCATGTGCCGTTGCTGGTCGCCGGGCCGCCCGCAGACCTCGTCGACGAGGTCCACGAAGAATTGGGCATCACTCCCGCGGCCCCGGCGACCGCGGCTCTCATGGGTTGGCGGAGGTTCACCCGCCGGACACCCGCGGGGACCGTGGCCGCGATCGCCGGCGGCCTGCTCGGACTGGTGATCGTCGTGGCACTGACGGCGTCCCCGCCCACGACCGACGATGCCGGCGCGACCCTCGAGACGGTCGGCACGAGCCACGCGGGGCTCGGGACGAGCTACGCGTTCGACGTCGCCGGCGAGGTGGAGCTCCGGCTGCCGGGCACGTCGGCCACGCCGGGCCGCGACCAGCTGGCCGCAGAACTCGGTCGACTGCACGGTGGTGGGGACGACGTCGAGCTGCCCGGTGAGGTGTCGGTCGACTACCGGGCCCAGGGCGCCACCGATGGCCGGGGAGCGTTGGCCTACGAGCTGCGGTGGCGGGTCGCGGCGGACCGTCGTGTCGACGGGGCCCTCGAGGTGGTCACCGTCGACGAGCGGACCTGGATCCGCACGGCGGCGTCCGGCTGGGTGCTCGTCGACGACGTCGGCTTCGACCTCGGGGTCGTCGCCGTTCCCCACCACCCCGGGACCGTCCTCTCCAGCCTCGACGACCTCGAGGCGGCGGGGACGATCGAGGTCCTGCCGCTGGACGGGCGGCCGGTGGAACACCTGCGGGCGCGTACCAGCGAGGGGTTGGTCGTCGACGCCTGGGTGGGCGAGGAGGACGGGTGGCTGCGCCGGTTGCGCTGGATCCCGCCACCCCCCACCGACGAGCGTGACGGCACCACCCACGGGGAGATCGTGGTCCGGCTACGTGACCACGGGCAGGCGCGTTTCATCGGCGTACCGGACGAGTGGCGCACGCTGGACGAGGTGGACGACGAGGAGCGTCCACCGTTCCTGCCGGCCGGCGATACCTGAGCGGGCCCGGTTTCCGCCGGCGCGCTCAGCGGCGCTTGGCCAGGCCGAGCAGCGCGGCCATCGTCAGCACCGACCTCGGCGCGAACGGGTTCCGCCACATCCCGCCGTGGCCCGCCTGCTGGGCGAACAGGTCGAGCGGGTGGGGCAGGGTGACGTCCGGGTTGCCCGGCGCCTTGGGGTTGCGCAGGTCGTGCACGAGCAGTGCGGCCATCAGCGTGTTGCTGGTCGCCGGTTCGAACACCTCGACCCCGAACCGGGGCGCACCCGCGTAGGCGGCCGCGAGGATCCGGTTCTTCGTGACCGACCGGGTGCTGGTCGCGGGGGCCACGTTCGCGGAGACCACGTGGCCCTGGGCGCGCGCGAGGCGGGCCCGCCAGCGGTGCATGCGCTTGGCGAGGGCGTAGTTGGGCCCCTGCTGGGCCACGAGGCAGTCGGCGATGCCGTACCGGTCGCCGCCGGGCGTGGTCACCAGGCCTTCGTAGTTGGGTGCGTAGACGCGGCCACGACTCGCGGCACGGGCGACCCGCGAGACCCCGCCGCTCTCGGCGAAACGGTCCATCGAGTCGAGCACGGCCTCCTCGGGTGCGGCGTAGACGTCCGTCGGGGTCACGAGGACCGCCACGGACACCTCGCTGCCGCGGGCACAGAGACGGGCGGTCAGGGCGTCCGCGGCGACCGAGACGCGCACGTTGTCGGCGCCGTCGGCGTAGACGTAGTTTCCGAGGGTGACGGGTCCGGACAACTCGTCGAACCAGGTGCCGACCTCGGGGAGCTGGGTGAGCAGGTCGGCGCCGGCGGCCGAGGTGACCTCGTCGAGGTCGTCGGGATCCCGGACCCCGTGCTGGAGGGGCACCGTCGCGCTCCCGGCCCCGTCGCGCACGGTGTGCAGGACCCGGTCCCACAGGTTCTGGCGGGGCAGGTCGACGAGGGCCATGTCGGCGCCCCAGGCGGCCAGGGAGGCCACGGGCCCCATCTCCGCGCCGGCCCCGAGGATCGCGAACGTGCGGTCCGAGAGATCACGCCAGTCGGGGTTGTCCATGACGAGCCGCACGGCCTCTGCGAACGAGGGCTCGACGGTCCCCGAATCGACCCACCGGTCGAGTTGCCGGTGGAGGGCGTCGCCCTTCAGCGCACGTCCCTCGTAGGGGACCAGCAGGTCGCGCTCCGGTGTGCCCCGGCCGGTGATCCGCGCCGTCTCGAGCCGACCGTCGGGGGCGGCCATCGCCTGTTCGAGCGGGAGGTCCTGTCCCTGCCGGACGAAGACGAAGCGCTCGTGGAGGGAGTCGAGCCCGGCGCGGGGGACCGCCGTCTCGGTCGCCTCGCTGCGTAGTTCCGCCTCGACCAGAGCACGGACATGGACCGGGTAGGCCTTGCGCCATTCGCGTTCGTTCTCCACGGCGGCGGCGAGGTCGGTGTCCACGGGCCGGGCCGCGTCGCCGAGGACGGCCTGCCCCGTCGCCGACGTGCTGCGTCGGCCGTCGACGGCGGGGAAGGCGACGCCCGAGACGTCGCGGTCCGTGTGCTCGTCGGCTCCCACGTGCCAGTCCTTTCGGTGACGGACCGGTGGCCGAGGTGGCGTGCCGGCGCTCGTCCGCCTCTCAGCTAGACAATGACGTCGACGTCAAGTCTATGTGCTGGACGGGATGACGGGAAGGGGCGGGCCCCCGCCGTTCGGGCGGCGTGCCGGGACGGAAACCGGCGGCGTGAGGCATGACCCGTCCCCGTGCCGGCCCCTGGGCGGCGACACGGGATGGGTCGGTCAGGTGCTGTCGCGCCCGAGCACGCCGAGCAGCCGGGCCTGGGTGTCCGCATCCGCGGGGACCGCGACGGGCGGGTCGAAGACGCCGCTGCTGGCCAGCAGGTCGGCCCGCGGCGCCCACAGCTCGTAGAGGTCCTCCACGAGCTCCTCGTCGAGCGCCTCGTTCGCGCCGATGCCGCGCGCCAGGTCCCAGGCGTGGATCGCGAGGTCGATCGTCATCTGGCGCGTGTACTCGAGGGCGGGCGTCTCGCCCATCGACGTGTGCACCACCCCGTCCAACGCGCCCGGCCGGGTGAAGGCGTCCCGGGCGATCCCGGAGGTCGACTCCCACGTCGTGAGCGGATCACTCCCGAGCTGATCCCCGTCGAAGCGGTCACCCACCTCCTCGAGCGTCGCGCCGTTCAGCAGCAGCGGCGCCCACAGCTGTTCGTTCACGAGATGGTCGACCAGCGTGCGGACGTCCCACTCGGTGCAGGGAGTGGGGGCGTGCCACTGGTCGTCGTCGATCAGGCGGACGCGCTGGTCGAACTCCTCCAGGGCGCGGGCGTGCTGCTCGAGTGGGTCCACGGTCGCCTCTCCGTCTCCCGGGTGAGATGTCGCCCGTCGATCAGATGCCTGTCCCGACCCACGAGCTCGCCGTCCGGGTGGCGATGGTAGGCAGGCCGGCGGGCGGAGGTGGCCGGTTTCCCATCGTGATCCGACCCGCCCCACGAGGGTCGAGAAGACCGGGCGCGTATCGCACACGACGGGTGATCTCCCGACACCGGGCGCGGTGGTGAAGCACTCGAGTCGGGCGTCAGGTCCCGGGCACGGGCCCGGAGACAGCCGTCGGGCCGGGAGCGGTGCAGCTCCCGGCCCGGCAGGTGACGAACGGTGGTTCAGCGGCCGGCGGGGGTCCCGTCCGGAGCGCCACCACGTTCGCTGGCGTCCTCGTCCTGACGGACGTCGTCGGGGGCGTTCTCCGGAGCGTTCCCGGAGGCGTCCTCCGACGGGGTCGGTGCCTCCTCGCGACGCTCCTGGTTCTCGCTC
>SLRZ01000226.1 GCA_007130695.1 Nitriliruptoraceae bacterium | reverse complement strand
CCCAGATCGCCCTGCGCGTCTTCGAGGAGGACGGCAACCTCGACCGGGCGCTGGGAGAGCTGCCGCTCTGAGGCCCACGGGACCGGCGGGCGCGACCATGCGAGCACCCGCCGGTCCGCGGGCGGGCCGGCCGGATTCGGACGCCTCGGGGGCCACCCGCGCACCCCGGAGGCGGTGTTTCGGCTTCCGATACATAGAGTGCCCGCGACCGTCGCACCCGTGAGCAGGAGCATCCGGTGGCCGACCCCGCCAAGCCGACACCCCACCCGACGCCGGAGACGCAGCCCTTCTGGGACGCCACCGCCCTCGGCGAACTGCACCTGCAGCGCTGCCGTGCCTGCGACACGCACTACTTCCCGCCGCGCCCCTTCTGCCCCCACTGTCACACCGACGACGTGGTCTGGGAGCGGTGCAGCGGCCGGGGCCGTCTCCACACCTACATGATCAACCACCGGCCGCCGCCGGGCTGGCGCGACGAGGCCCCCTACACGATCGCCGTCGTGGAACTCGAGGAGGGCCCCCGGATGATGAGCAACATCGTCGGGGTCGAGGCCAGCCCCGAGTCACTCGAACTCGACATGGAGCTCGAGGTCACGTTCGAGGACCAGGGTGGGATGCAGGTGCCGAAGTTCCGACCGGCCACCGCCGCCGTGGCACAGACCGGGGAGGTGGTGGCGTGACCTCCTCCACCGCCGCGATCATCGGGGCCGCCGAGACCGACGAGCTCGGGACGCTGCCCGACATCTCCGCCCTGCAGCTGCACGCCGAGGCCGCCCGCAACACGCTGGCCGACTGCGGGCTGCGTGCGGGCGACATCGACGGGATCGCCTCGGCGGGCCAGTCTCCGATCGCGGTCGCCCACCACCTGGGCATCGACCCCGCCTGGATCGACGGCACCCAGGTGGGCGGCTGCTCGTTCATGCTGCACGTGCGACACGCCGCCGCCGCCATCGAGGCCGGGCTGTGCACGACCGTGCTGATCACCCACGGCGAGTCGGGGCGGTCCCGGGTGGGGATGGGCGGCTTTCGTGGGGCGAGCCTCGCCACGCAGTTCGAGGTCCCCCACGGGGTCACGGGCCCACCCACCCTGTTCCCGATGGGCGTGCTGCGCTACATGAAGGAGACCGGCCTCACCCACGAACAGCTCGCCAGTGTGGCCGTCGCCCAGCGCCGGTGGGCGGCGCGGACCCCGCGGGCGAGGTACCGCGACGAGATCACGGTCGAGGACGTCTTCGCCTCCCCGCTGATCGCCTACCCGATGCACAAGCTCGAGTGCTGCCTGGTCACCGACGGTGGCGGCGCGCTGGTGGTGACGTCCGCTGACCGGGCCGCGGGCATGGACCTGCCCCATCCGCCGGTCTACCTGCTGGGCGGCGGCGAGGCCATGGAGACCCCGATGGTCTCGCAGATGGAGGACTTCACGACCTCGAAGGCCTTCCGGCGCTCCTCGGCGGCGGCCTTCGCCGAGGCCCGCATCGCCCCCGCCGACGTCGACCACCTGATGGTCTACGACGCGTTCGCCCACCTACCGATCTACGGTCTCGAGGACCTCGGCTTCGTCGGTCGCGGCGAGGCGGGGGCCTACATCGCGGAGGGCAACACCTCCCCCGGGGGCGAGCTGCCCATGAACACCAACGGCGGCGGGCTCTCCTACACCCACACCGGGATGTACGGCATGTTCGCCATCCAGGAATCGGTGCGTCAGCTCCGCGGCACGGCCGCGGCCCAGGTCGACGACGTCGGGATCAGCGTGGCGCAGGGAGTGGGCGGGATGTTCATGGCGGCGGGCACACTCGTGCTCGGGCGTGAACCGCGGTGAGCACAACGGGCGCAGCGGACCGGCCCGCCGGAGGGGGCCTGTCCCGAGACCCGTGCGCGGTAGCCTTGCGACATCGAAACACCGAGAGGTTCCACGTGACCACGGAGTCCACCGAGCGGGACCCCTTCGCCCCCCTCCAGGCGTCCCCCCGCGGGGCCACGGCCCTGGCGGTGCTGGCCGTGGTCGCGGCCGTCCTCGCGGCGCTGACCGGCGTGGAAGCCGTCGCCGGGCCGCTCGGTATGGCCCTCGGTCTCGTCGCCCACGTCAAGGGCAGCCGTCTGGGCCTGCCGGCGACCGGCCTCGCGGCCGTGGGCATGGTGGTCGGCATGGCGACATCGATGTTGCTTCGGTGAGCCACGCCGGCACGAGGCGTGCCCAGTGACGACCCGGGGCCGGCGGGCACGACCCCCGCCCCATTCCAAGCAGGAGAGACAGCATGGCGGTGATCAAGACCATCGATCTGGTCGGCGTGTCCACGGAGTCGTGGCGGGACGCGGCCCACAAGGCGCTCCAGGAGGCGGCCAAGACCCTCCGGGGCGTCGAGGGCTTCGACGTGCTCGACACCTCGGCGGTCGTCGCCGACGGAGAGATCAGCGAGTACCACACCCACATCCGCATCAAGTTCCGCATCACCCGCTGAGCCCCTGGTGGGTCGCGGCGGGCGCCAGGTCCCCGGGGCCGGTGGGTGCCGGCTGGCGCCCGGGCCCCACGCGTCGTAGCGTTGCCCCATGGACACCACCCGACTCCAACGGCTCGAGCCCGGCATGCCGGTCGTCTACGGCGGCGACCGGGTGACGCATGTCGGCGAGGACCTCGCCGCCGCCTTCGTCGAGGGCGACGCGCTCGTCGTCCTCCAGGACCGCGGCGACCTCCTCCACGTCCCGGCTGCCGACCGGGCCGCGGCCGACACGGCCGTGACCGCGGCCGCCGACGCCTTCGAGCGGATGGGAGCGGTCGGCGACGACCAGCTCGACCGCTTCTACGAAGACTTCGCGGCCCGCCTCGAGGACGACGCCGTCTTCGCCCGGATCGCCGCGGCGAACGAGTCGGACGTCGCCTCCGCCCGCTCGCGCGGGCGGTCCGTGACCCGTCTGATCCTCGACGAACGGATGCGCGCCGACATGGTCGCCGGTCTGCGCGGCTGGCGCGGCCGCCCCTCGGCGCGGGGCGTCGTGCTCGAGACCGTCGAGCACGACGGCTGGCGTCTCGAGCAGGTCACCGACCGGCTCGGCGTCGTCGCGTTCGTGTTCGAGGGGCGACCCAACGTCTTCGCCGACGCCTGCGGGGTGCTGCGCAGCGGGAACACGGTGGTCTTCCGCATCGGCTCCGACGCCCTGGGCACGGCCCGCGCGATCGTCGAGCACGCGCTGGACCCGGCACTGGCCGAGGCCGGACTGCCCGCCGGTGCGGCGGCCCTGGTCGACGCACCCTCACGGGCGGCGGGCTGGGCGCTGTTCTCCGACCGGCGTCTGGCACTGGCCGTCGCACGCGGCTCGGGCGAGGCCGTCCGCCAACTCGGGGCGGTGGCCTCCCAGGCCGGCAACGACGTCTCGCTGCACGGGACGGGCGGCGCCTGGATCGTCGGGTCGCCGCAGGCGGACACGGACCGTTTCCGCGCCGCGGTGCACCGGTCGCTGGACCGCAAGGTCTGCAACACCCTCAACACGTGCGTCGTGCCGGCCGCCGCCGCGGAGCGGCTCGTGCCCGCCTTCCTCGACGGGCTCGTGCAGGCCGCGGCCGACCGGGGCACCAACCCGAAGCTGCACGTCGTCGAGGCCAGCCGTGCCCACGTCCCCACCGACTGGTTCGAGCGCAGCGTCAAGATCTCCCGCGCCGAGGGCGAGCAGGAGGAGCCCCAGGCCGAACTCCTGCTCGAGGAGGGCCTCGCCACGGAGTGGGAGTGGGAGGACAGTCCCGAGGTGACGCTCGTCGTGGTCGAGGACCTCGACGAGGCGGTCGCACTGTTCAACCGCTACAGCCCCCACTTCGTGATCTCGCTGATCAGCGACGACGAAGCGGAATTGGAGCGCGTCTTCGCCACCGCCGACGCGCCGTACGTCGGCAACGGGTTCACCCGCTGGGTCGACGGCCAGTACGCCCTCCAGCGGCCCGAGCTCGGCCTGTCGAACTGGGAACGCGGCCGACTGTTCGCCCGCAGCGGAATCCTCTCGGGAGACGCCATCTTCACCGTCCGCTCCCGGGCCCACCAGGACGAGGTCGACCTGCACCGCTGACGGTGACCGTGGCCAACTCCTCACGGCGCGGGCGTCGCAACTAGCGTCGCCACCCACCCGACCAGGAGCACTGCGCCGTGGCCGACCTGTCGATGACGCCCGACGACCTCGACACCTTCCTCACCGAGGAGCGGGTGCTGCGTCTCGCGACCCTGGACGAGGAAGGGTGGCCGGCCGTCGTCCCGCTGTGGTTCGTCTGGCACGCCGAGGCGATCTGGGTCTGGAACCTCACCCGTGCCCGCCGCACGCGCCGGATGGAGGAGGGCACCCGCTGCGCATTCACCGTCGACGCAGGCCACGACTACGGCGAACTGCGCGGCGCCAGCGGACGGCTCGACTACGCCTTCGTCGACGACGCCGAGGTCCCGGTGGAGGTCCGCGCGGCCTTCTCCGCCAAGTACCTCGGCAGCGACGAACCGCTGCAACCCGCCGACCACCACCAGTGGGTGCGCATGGTCCCGACCACGCTGCGCACGTGGGACTTCCGCCGCCTGGGATCCTGACCCCGCGGCCCGCTCCCCCCGAGGAGGCCCCGCACGCACCCCGGAGTGCTCCGTGAACCACTCGACCCTCCAGCGCCGGTCCTTGTCCCGGTGGCTGCTCCCGGCCGTGCTCGCGGCCTGGCTGCTGACCCTCGCCGCCTCGGGCCTCGTGCCTGCGCTGACGTCCC
The DNA here is from genome assembly GCA_007130695.1 of Nitriliruptoraceae bacterium. Taxonomy (GTDB): domain Bacteria; phylum Actinomycetota; class Nitriliruptoria; order Nitriliruptorales; family Nitriliruptoraceae; genus SKLC01. The sequence continues at coordinate 646 of SLRZ01000226.1, read as the reverse complement.
CGGCGCTGGCCGATGCCACGACGACGGAGGACGAGGACGCCGCGGAGACCCCCGACGAGGCCACGGAGCAGGACGAGGACGGGGCGCCGGACCAGGACGACGGGAGCGAGGCGGAGATCTCCGAGGAACCCGCTCCGACCGACGGCGCTCCCGCGGCGCCCGTCGATGACGGGCCGGACCGCGAGACCGTGCTCACCATGGTCGCGATCGTGCTGCTGGGGCTCCTCGTCCTCGCCCACACCCGCTACGGCGGTGCGGACCGACGCTCGTCCTGAGCCGACGACCCCTCGGGTCGCCACCGCCCCGCGCGCCGGGCTGCGCGCTGTAGGACGGCCGCCGGCGGTGATCGCACGCCTGGGCGGCGCCGGCCGCACCGATGGGGCCATCGAACGGCCACCCCGGCGTGGCAGGACGGACAGTAGGAACCCGCGGCGGTGACCCTTCGGCCGGGCCGGTCGACGTTGCGACCGTGCTCCGGAGGATCTCGACTGCGCCGCCGGTGCGACTTCCGCACGCATCACCATCGACCCGAGGAGGGGATCCCATGTCGCATGCACGCGGCGCCCGCCGAGCACTCCAGATCCTGTTGACCGCCACCGGAAACAACAGCCACAGGGCACAAAAGTCAAGCGACGCCACATGGATG